>JAODMH010000005.1 GCA_025465035.1 Microbacteriaceae bacterium
GGATATCGCAAGGGTGTGCACCTCGAGATCGAGAAACACATACCCATCGCGGGCGGTATGGGCGGCGGATAGGCGGATGCCGCGGCCACCCTTCTGGCCTGTGACGCGCTCTGGGGCACCGACCTCAGCCGTGAGGAGCTGCTCGACCTCGCCACCCAGCTCGGGTCGGACGTTCCCTTCGCGTTCACCGGCGGCACCGCCATCGGCACCGGTCGTGGCGACCAGCTCAGCCCCGCGCTCGCTAAAGGCCAGTTCCAGTGGGTACTCGCCCTGGCCGACTTCGGCATGAGCACGCCGCAGGTCTACAGCGAGCTCGACAGGCATCGCGACCGGCACTCCCAGGACATCTTTCCCGCGGCGGTGCAGCCGCAGGTCGACACCAACGTGCTGCAGGCGCTTCGCGCCGGAGACCCCCACATGCTCGCGGAGGCGCTGCACAACGATCTGCAGGCGCCGGCTCTGCACCTCGAGCCAGAACTCGCCGCGGTGATCGAGCTGGGGGAGGAGAACGGCGCGCTGGCCGGAATGATCTCGGGGTCCGGTCCGACGGTCGCATTCCTCACCGCCGACCTCGACGGTGCGCTCGAACTGCAGATCGCCCTGAGCGCGGCGCGGCTGAAGGTCGTGCGCGCAACGGGCCCGGTGCACGGCGCCCGCATCGTGAGCGACTAGCCGGTCTCCTGGCCGTTACTCACGGCATACTCTCGCGGATCGCGACCTATCCTGAGGGTGAATTGAACTTTGTGGCGATGGATCTCGCGGAGTGAGGATGACCTGGCAATGATCTCGGTGACCGCGTGAACCCCCGCGCCGCGCGCCTCTGGGCCGCACTGGCCGGAATCGTCTCGGCCGCCGTCGTTCTCGGGGTCGCCGAAGTCCTCTCGGCGTTCGTGGGTGCTGCCGGTAGCCCGCTCTTCGCCGTCGGGTCGCTCGTGATCGACCTGGCTCCTCCCGGTGCCAAGGATGTCATGATCGGCCTGTTCGGAACCGGCGACAAGGCCGCCCTGCTCGCGCTGATGGGGGTGATACTCGTGGTGATCGCGGGGATTGCCGGAATTCTCGAGGCGCGCACGGCGCCGTTGGGCGTGGTGCTCTTCGGGGTCGGCGCGCTGCTCGCGGTCATCGCCGTGGTCACCCGCGCCGGGGCGACCGGCTTCAACGGCGTCCCCACCATCGTGGGTGCGGTTGCCGGCGTCGTCGTGCTGCGGATTCTGATCCGACGGCTGGCGAACTGGCGGGCGTCCGCGGCGAGACAGGTTCGTGTTCTGCAGAGTTCGGTGCCCGCGACCCAACTCGAGCGCAGAAGCTTCCTCATGCTCGCTATCGTTGCGGGGGCGGCATCCGCGGTCATCGGCTCCGGTGCGCGGCTTATCAACGCGACGGCGTCGGTTGTCACCGATATCCGCACGAAGCTCACGCTACCAAGGGCGTCGATCGCCGCCCCGGCCGTGCCCGCCGGCGCGTCCATCAACATCGAGGGCATCACGCCGCTGATCACGCCCAATGCGGATTTTTACCGCATCGACACCGCCTTCTCGCCGCCGTCGATCAATCCCGATGACTGGAAGCTGACGATCACCGGCATGGTCGAGAACGAGGTCGAGTTGACCTTCGCGCAACTGCTCGGCAGGCCGCTCATCGAGCACGTCGCGACCCTGAGCTGCGTGTCGAACGAGGTCGGCGGCAACCTGGTCGGCAACGCGCTCTGGCTCGGCTACCCGATTCGCGAGCTTCTCAAACAGGCGGTGCCGAAGGCGGGCGCCGATATGGTGCTCTCGACGAGCATCGACGGCTTCACCGCCGGCACACCGCTCGCCGTGCTGCAGGATGCCGGAACCGAGGCGCTTCTCGCTGTCGGCATGAACGGCGAGCCGCTGCCGATCGAGCACGGTTTTCCGGTGCGCATGGTCGTGCCCGGCCTCTACGGCTATGTCTCGGCGACGAAGTGGGTCGTCGAGCTGAAGGTCACGACCTTCGCGAGCGATGAGGGTTACTGGACTCCGCGCGGCTGGTCGGCGAAGGGTCCGGTCAAGCTCTCCTCACGCATCGACACCCCGCGCGCCAACTCCTCGGTGAAGGCGGGCACGATCGCCGTCGCCGGGGTCGCGTGGTCGCCCCACACCGGAGTGAAGGCCGTAGAGGTGCAGGTGGACAACGGCCCGTGGGTCGAGGCACGACTCGCCGACTCCATCTCGGCCGACACCTGGCGCCAGTGGGTCTACGAGTGGCCGGCGACCCAGGGATCGCACCAGATCCAGGTGCGCGCCACCGACGCGAACGGCACGACACAGGGCTCTACGCAGATGCCACCCGCGCCGAACGGTGCAGAGGGTTGGGACCGGATCACCGTCACCGTCGGCTGATGATTCGCCTCACCCTGCTCGAGGGACGCAAAAGCAGCTTCCCGCCGCCTCCCGCGCTGCATTCGTGTCACCCGAGGGTTCACTCGGGTCCCTACGCGATCAGCGGAACCGCGCTTCCGACCGGAAACCAGCCGGTAGTCTCATCCGGTGGCACATCTCCTGGGCGCCGAGTCCCTTCACCTCGAATATCCCACCCGTGTCATCTTCGACCGGATCACCATCGGGCTCGACGAGGGCGACCGCATCGGAGTCGTCGGGCGCAAC
>JAODMH010000090.1 GCA_025465035.1 Microbacteriaceae bacterium
GCCGCAAGGCCCACCACGCAAGTACAGTACGTTTAGATCTCATGAGCCTCCGCCCGGAAACCGTAGATGCGACCGACGGCGACGACACCGGATCCGGCGCTGCGGGCCAATCCAGGCCGAGCAGACGGCGGCGGCTGGCTTGGACAACAAGCTATGCGGTATTCACTCTGATCGTGTGCACAATAGCCGGCATGCGCCTCTGGTGGAGCAATCCTGATGGTTCATGGCAGTCGAACTTCTGGTTCATCGATGACATCAATCGGTTGTTGGACGGCGACCTCGGGCACGTCACCTGGTTCGTGTTCGGTGACCAGTGGGCGATGAACGGATATCGGTGGTTCGAATACATCAACGCGCTCTTCTTCGGCTATGACGCGCGTCTCGAGACGATCGTCTACTTCGTGGTCGTCGGGGCGATTGCCCTCCTTGTCGGTTGGCGCGTGCTCAGCCGAATGCCGACAGACACGGGGGTCGGGGCGCGCCTGACGATTTTCATTGTCCCGATTATTCTCGCGAGCCTCTCCGGCGCTGGCAGCCGGGGCATGGAACTCGGCACGTTCACCGGGATCCTGCTCGTCGTGGCGACCTTCCTACTGGTCGACTCGCGGCTCAGCAATCGAAGTTTTTACATCGTCACGTCGATCCTCGTGCCGGTGGGGATCTTCGTGTTCACCGGTGGATATGCCAGCGGCCCGACGTTCGCCGTGGTCCTCGTCTGGCTCCTGCAGTTCTGGCGGCCGACACTCGACCGTGCGCGTCGACGCCGCCTGACCGCGATGATGGTCAATTTTGTCGTCTGGACCCTCGTTTATCTTGTGCTTCTTCGAGTGCTTTCCCCGTCAACCGGCACGGGCGAAGTCGGGAACTTCTTTGCGACGCTCGGCAGGGACCTGATCTTCCCACTGCAGTACCTGTATTGGGGACCTGCCTCCGGACTGTTCACGTCGCAAACGGTCGGAATGCTCGGCGGGAGTGGACTCGTCACGGCGGGCGTGGTGTCTGCCCTCGTAATCGCGCTGACTGTCGTCGCGATAATCCGTGCCTATCGTGTGGCATGGAGCCAGGCGACGATTCCGCTACTCCTTATCGCCTACCCGTGGGGAATTGCGCTCACTCTCCTCGCGACCAGGAACTCGGACACGCTCTCCTTGCTGAGCACCTGGTATTCGCTTCATTTCAAAATTTCGCTTGTCGGGATGATCTGGCTGACCGTCATCGGGCTCAGGGCGAACGCGCAGGGCTTTGCGTCGACTCGAGCCGCACTCTCCCTGCGCGTTGTCACCTATGCGCTCCTCGCGAGCACGATCGCGGCGGTTGTCGTCGCCAACGTCGCGCAGGTGAAGCGTGAACCGTTTGAGCGCGTGTATTTCCTCAATGTCGCCCGGGACGAACTCTTCCCGAGCGAGCTGAAGGAGGGGGCATCCGGTCTGACATCGCTCCAGCTTCCACTGGCAGAGTCACGTCACGCTGCGGCGATCCTGAAGAAACACGAACTCGGCGTCTATCGGAATCCGTCAGTCACTCTCGCGAAGATCTACGGAGTCGCGCCGCCTTTTGTGGAGCTCGGAGACCTATTCACCGATGGATGGGTGGGACGTGAATTCTCCGTGACGGCAATCGACAGGACGTGCAAAACGGTGATCGTTCGTTTGAGCAACCCGGTTCCGGTGAGCCCCGAGGTCAGGTTCACCGCCACAGCGGATTCCGGCGCACCTATAACCGGCACCGTCGGCCCGACGACGACCGACCTCAGGTTCCGCACTTCGGGAAGCACCGAACACATCTCGTTCCGATTCTCCCGGACCTTTATACCGTCGCGTCTGGGGCTGGGAGCGGACAAGCGCGCACTTGCGGCCAACGTCACAGTCGAGTGCGCTCCGTGACGGGCGTGAGCGCCGCGGAGCTGCAAGCCCGCGAGACCGCCACGGTGACACTGCTCCCTCGTCGCTCGATCATCGGGGCTATATCCCGGGTGCCACGCTGGGTGGTTGTGGTGGTCGTCTGCGGGGTGCTGTTCGCGCTCTATACGGCCGTGGCAGCCGTGTTCTACTGGACGATGCGGCATGCCGGATTCTCTCTCGACGATCCGAGCCTCATCGTCGGTTTGGCAGACCCGTCGACTCCTGTATCGGGAAAGACGATCGCCAACATCTTCGCCAACCGGTGGCGTCCCGTCGCCAACACCGCGTACTTCCTCGCCTGGATCACCTTTGGGAAGCATTTCATCGGTTGGTGGGCCATCAGCGTCGTGTTACTCGGCGTCCTGGGAACGGGAAGCTCCGTCGTGGCCTACTGGCTCGGCCGGAGGTGGTGGCTGTCCATCGGCGTCGGCCTCCTCGTCGTCACATCCCGTCTGTCGCAGTATCAGGTGACACAGGCGACGGGCTTGATGGAGTCGGTGGGATACGTTCTCGTCGTCGCACTCATCGCCTGTGCGATCGGCTACCTGAAATATCGCGGTACCGGATGGTTCGTAGCGACCTTCGTCGTGTTTCTCGCGCTCGTACTCACCCACGAGCGTTACCAGGGTCTTCTCCTGCCCCTTCTCGTGGTCGCCGTCGCGGACAGCACAAGGAGTCGACTGAGTCGCCTCTACCGAAGCCTGCTGTTTGTGCTCCCGGTCGCTTTCCTCAGCGCAGTGAAGATCGCGGTGTTCCACCTTCCGCTCGCGGTCGGATCGGGGAGCTCGACGGAGCTCGGGTTCAGCTGGCCGACACTCTGGCAAAACCTCGTCACCGTCGGAGGCGATGTCTTCGGGATCAACATCGGCCCCGCCTACCTTGCAGGATTCTCTTTTGCCGTCCAGCCGGTCGAGGTGCAGGGCATCTCGCTGCTCGTCGGACTTCTCACTTCCCTCCTTCTGGTGGCGCCGGTTACGCAATTCCTCGGTTCGGCTCGAGCGTCGGAAACCCGTCGAATCTTCCTGCGCAACCTCGCCATCGGTCTGGCCCTTATCGCCGGGCTCACTCTCACGGTCATTGTGACGAGCCGAATTGAACAGCGCTATGTCGTCACGGTGCAGATCGTGTTTCTTCTCGGCATTTGCGCGCTCGCTCGGCGGGACCCATCGACGCCCCCATCCGGAAATCGCTTCAACTCGGGATTGCTTGTCCTGTTCCTCGTGCTCTCGTTCGGAATGAACATCCTGTATCGCCAGAACATGAATCTCGTGTTCTTCCGATCCGCGCAAATGATAGAGCAGCAGCAACTCGGCGTCATCCTGCCTCTCTACGAGGAGAGCGAGCGGCTGCATAAGCCGATCTACCTCGTGAGCACGGGCCCCGATCCGGACTGGAACAACTATTTCAAAAACCTTGCCGAGGCGAATTCGGATGTTGCGCCCGGCACGATACTCGTCGTCGCCACGTCGGCCGACATACCAGCATCCCAGCCAGGCGCAGCCGAGATGAGCTTCCGGCCGGATGGTGGCCTGCAGCGAGATCGGTAGCGGAGCGAACTCGCGGGTGGCGCGCTCAAGCCGATTCGGATGCGGCGTCCCCCACCGCCATCGCGTGGGCGACAATCTCTTCGAGTCGGTCCCGGAACCGGGCCGGGCCGAACGTGGTCTCGACGTGCTCTCTGCCGGCGTCCGAAACCCGTTGCCAGAGTTCAGCATCGGTCATGAGCTTCACCACGGCATCTGCAAAATCCTGGGCATCATCGGCAACAAGGGCAGTGACCCCTCCCTCGACATTCATCCCTTCAGTTGCGAGCGTCGTCATGACCACCGGCACTCCGTGCGCCCATGCCTCCCCGACCTTTCCCTTTACTCCAGCTCCGTAGCGCAGCGGGGCGACGGATACCAGGCTCGACGCATGGATCGGATCGAGATCGTCGACCCACCCCAAATACTCGACTCCGGGGGTCGCGCGAGCGACGACGTCCGACGGGGGATTCTTGCCCACCACAACGAGTCGCGCGCGAGGGAGCCGCATCCGCACGAGGGGGAATATTTCAGCGAGGAACCACCGTAGGGCGTCGACATTGGGATCGTGCTGGAAGCTGCCGACGAAGCTGATGTCTTCACGGCCGGAACGTCCAGTTGCCGAAACCCGGTGGTGAACAGTCGGAAGAACGAACACACGCGCGTCCGGGACGATGTCATCGAGGACGGACTTCTCATACTCGGAGACGACCACGGTCGAGTCCGCTGAACGCACAAGCGCCAATTCGAGTTCGCGCGTGGCGAGGGCGCCTTTTGCTTTCCCTCCCGCATCTCCGCGTTCGAAACGCCGCTGCTCTCGAAGGAAATGCAGGTCCACCGTGTCGAAGACGATCGGGACGTCAGGCAATACCTCACGGACATTTCTGATGAACAGGGACGCGATCGAGGCGCGCGAGAGCATAACGAGCGTCACGACGGAATGGATCTCGCGAAGGTACGCCCACAGGTCGCTCCAGCCGAACCACACCAGTACCCCGTTGGACTGAAGCTCCGACGTGTATGGCTCGAAAGCATCCCGATTCTCCGGAACGAAGATCACGCTATATCCCATCTCGACAAGCGAGATCAGGAGACGGTGCATTCGAAGGGATCCGGCGTCCTCTTTCCAGCGAGGCACCATATGATCCACGACGACAATCGTTCCCCTGGCACCGCGACGAATCGATCCGAGAGTGACGTTTTCATGCGCGTTCGGCTGCTGGAGAGAAAGTACTCCAGCCCACTTCTCGGCGAACTTCACACGATTGATGGCCTGGTACCGTTTTGTGCCTATCGACTCGTCGGCTCCGTGCGAGATGCCTTCGTGGTGGATCACGACGGACTTTGGCTCATAGATCACACGAAGGCCGTGCGCCCGGGCTTCGAAGGCAAGGTCCGGATCCTCGTAATACGCCGGCGCATAACGCTCATCGAAGCCGCCGGTTATCTTGAGTAGGCGTCGGGTGATCAGCAGCGCAGCACCGGAGCAGTAATCGACGTCTTTGCGGAAGTTGAACTGCGGGAGCGTCGGGTCCTGGAATTTTCCGTAGTTCCAACCGTTCGCATCGTCGAAAATCACTCCGCCGGCCTCCTGGAGCCGACCATCCGGATAGATCAATTTCGCGCCGACAAGACCGACGTCGTCTCCGACTGCCGCCGCGAGAAGGGCACGGAGCCAACCACTGGTGACCTCCGCATCGTTGTTGAGCATGATCACGTAGTCGCCGGTCGCGGCCGCGATTCCGGCGTTGGCAGCACGAGTGAACCCGACGTTTGTGTCGAGCCCGACGACTCGGACCCCATCGATCGCCGCAAGTCGCGCCCGTGAATCGTCCGGCGACGCGTCGTCGACCACAACCACCTCGATCGCCTCGCCATCGTGCCAGCGGGCGATCGAAGCGAGACAGCGGGAGGTGTATTCCCATTTGCCGTAGATCGGGATGACAATACTCACGAGAGGCGTTGACGAGAACGGTACCGACTGCACGGTCGCTGGTGCGAGTCCCGGAGGTCGGCGCAAGCGGCGTACTGCGCGCAAGGAAAGGACGAGGCTCCTCTCGACAAGGCCCCGCCGATGCGTGCCCCACGGAGCGAGCGCATTCACCCGCCGACGGGCGAAATCGATCGTGCGAAGACCGAGCGAGTTCCGCAGGATCGCGAGTTCATGCCGGGTTGCCTCCAGCTCTGACCGGCTCTCCGCCATCGCTCTGGAGGATTCCGCAGCTGCCGCTGAGTGTGCCTCCGCGGACTGCAGCTGCCGCGCCGACATCTGCTGGTTCAGCCGCTCAAGCCCTTCGATCGACTGCATCGCCTCGGCCAGCTGTTCCTTGACCGGCTCGAGCGAACGGAGCGCGAGGTTGTAGAGATCGTTGAGCCTGAAACCGAGAGGGACGGAATGCAGATCGCGGTCGAGCAGAAGCTCGAGTTCCGCGCGCCACGCTTCGGCCGCGTGCTGCCCGTTGAAAAAGCTCGTCACCATCGTCTGGAATTCCGCCTCCTGCACCAGGACCGATTTGAGCCATGATCCGGACCGTGGCAACCCCGCAAGCGTGCCTATCGCAACGACGAGCTCGCGCACCCTTCCGTATTTCGCCCAGTGTTCCGGGACATTGGTCATGGCGAGTTGGATACCAAGCCAGAGCACTCCGCGCCGCACGAGGAAATCGACGCTGTGGTCCGGCGACCGGAACTCGATGTCGATGAAGACCAGTGACGAATCGCCACTCACCACAACGTTCTGCGGGATCGCATCGATGGGGACGCCTGTCGAATCCACAAGTGCTTCACAACGAGCTCGCCATTCGGCAAGGAGCGACTTGCGAGTGACAGTGTCGGCCGCGGCGAATACCTCAGGGAACGGGATCCCGATTGCGTATGGTGCCCGGCTCGTCTCCCTGCTGATGAGCGAGGACGGAACCTCAGCGAAGGCACGGTTCAGGATGACCGAATCTCCCGCGCGCGTCACCACAGTCGTTGCGTGAAATTCCTTGCGCCTCGAATTCGAGAAGAACACGGCGGCCTGGTCTTCCGGCCATGCCGCAGGCACCTGGTCGACGACCGTCGCCACAATGAGGTAGGAATTCGCGAATTCGGTGGCGAGTCCCGCGCTGACTAGTTCCTTCCAGAGAAGTCCTTCATTGGCGAGTGCCATGGGTTGGAAGTCCCGTGGAACGCTCGGAAAATTGGGGACCTGGTATAGGAGGTCGGTCGCAACCGTGGGGAGTGAATCGAAGTCGAACACCACGCGCGCTGACCGGTAATCGGGGAACACGCCGAGCGGTTGAACCGCGAGTCCCGCGGAATCGAATATCCGGGTCAGGGCCGGCAGGGCAAACGACCTCGCCTCGGTGCCGTGCGGATAGTTCTCGAGCGAATCGAAGGGGCGCCCAGTTCGCTCGTCGGGGTAACCGGCCAGGTACTTGACTCCAATCTTATTGTCGACCGGAACCAGGAGCGTTCCCCCTGGGACAAGCAGAGTCCGCGCGCGCCGGAGGAACTCAACGTACGCGCCCTCGTCGTCGGAGCCGCCGCCGGCGGCGTCGAATCCGCCGAGAACCACGAAGTCGTAGGCAGGCTCCGGAGGGATGTCGTCGAGACCGCCGACGAATACCTCGGTGTTTGCCAAATCGGCGGTCCGGAGACGGGCGAGTGCCGCCCTCGTGGGGGATCGTTCGACGGCGTCGACAAGCGCTACAGTCTCACCGAGGAAACGGGTCACCGCTCCGCAACCGGAACCGATCTCGAGCACACGCGCACTCGGCGGAAAACTCAGCCCTCGAAGCACATTCGCGCGCGCAGGATCGAGTTCCAGTCGCACTTCCCAGGCCTCTGCCCGTGACAGCATCTCTGTACTGGTCGACGAAAGATCGGCGGAACTCATGAGAATATCTCGAATGATATCCTCGGAGCCGCCATCATGGCCCACCGAATGCCGGTCGAGCACCATCAACGCATGATCTGAGTGAGGCGACCTCAGTTGCCGCACAGGCGTCGCGGCACTTAAATCCACTGATTCCCCCTAGGTGTCAATAGGGCGAACCCTGCGCGACGGTGGAGCGCTCACCGATTGAGCCTAGTCGATCGCCTGCGCGCCGCTCCTCCGAATCTGTCCTATCTTGTTGCGCCGTCGCCGTAGAATATAACGATAATGAGCAGAAATCCGGTGGCTGCCGAAGTCGAAGCATCGATAATCATCGTGGCCTGGCGACTCGTGGACGAGCTTCAGGAGTGTCTCGATGCGGTTGCGGCGTCAATCGACGCCCCGTCCCACGAGGTCATCGTCGTACTGAACGGAACATCTCCGGAGACGGCCCGCATTGCGAATGAACACCCCGCGGTTTCGAAGGTCATCCAGCGTTTTGCGAACATCGGTTTCGGCGCGGCCTGCAACCTCGCCGCGCGCTCAGCCGTCGGAACCAACCTCATCTTCCTCAACGATGACACTCGCGTCGATCGGTACTGGCTGACGACCCTCGTGGACGCAGCGGCGACGAACAACGGCAAGAGCGCGATCGCGAGCCTGCTGCTCAACTTCGATGGAACCGTTCAGGAGGCCGGCTCGCGACTTCTCTCGCACGGAGGCACCATCCAGTGGGGCAACGGCCTCACGCGCGCGGAGGCGGAGCGCGACGGCCTCCTGGTGGCTCGTGAGGTGGACTACGGGTCCGCTGCGGCGCTGCTCGTGAAGAGAGCCGACTTCGAACGGGTCGGCGGGTTCGACCCGATCTTCGAGCCCGCGTACTTCGAAGACGTCGATCTCCAGCTCCGACTGCGCGAGCAGGGCATCCAGATCTGGCTCGATCCGCAGGCGATAGTCCTCCACCACTCCGGACACTCGACACTGAGCGACCGGTGGTTCCGGCAGTTCGCCGCGAACCGATCGGGCTATAGATTCATCGAGCGCTGGGCGGATGTCCTGTCGACAGCTCCAGCCGCCGATGACCCGCCCCGCGAACTCAGCCCGGTACCCATCCAGCACAGGGACGTGATCAGGGATGGCAACCGGGCGGACGGCGACGATAGCCCGTTCGTCGCGCTCACGATCGCCCACGACTATGAGACCTGGTTGTCGAACCAACTCGACCAGCTGGGCGAGTTCCATGTCGAGATCTCGGCCGATCCCGATGCCCCGACACGACGCGAGCTTATCGACAGCCTTCACGGGTCGACAATGCGCGTGCACGAGCTCACGGTTCGTCTGTCGGATGTCGAGAACCGCGGTCCGATCGGCATCATGAAGATGTGGGCCGGCGCGCGACTCAATGCGCTGACCCGCAGCCGCTTCTATCGCTCGGTTCGCCGGCTGGACTGACGCTGCAGTGTCAGACCCCGGTGAGCACGCGGCCGGATGCCCGTGAGCTGACGACTCCGACGTTCTCCGAGTCCTCGCTCACCGAGAAGGCCGCGGCCTGCGGGATGCGGAAGAGCTCGCCGTCCGACAGCGTGCCGTAGGACGCGTGCACGAAGTACTGGCCCTCGCCGAGCGGGAGCGAGTCCAACGTGAAGCGGAACACCGCCTCTCCGTCGATCTGCTCTGTCACCACGTCGAGGCGTTCCGAGTTCGTGCCGAACACAACCTGGCCGACCGACGTCTCGATGCCCATCCCGACGATCCAATTGTCGACCGGCGCCGCGAGGGAGAGGGAGATCTCGACGGTCAGTCCGTCTCCGGACTGAATGACGTCGACCGCGCTGGATCCGTCGAGGGTTTTGAGAGCGACCCCGGTGATCTGCGGGCCGACCATCTCCTCCTCCGGAGCGTTCGCGGCGGCATCCTTCATGCGGATGACCTCGAAGTCCTTGCGGAGGGTCTGAATCGCCCGACCGGGTGCGCCGTCGAAAACCATTCGGCCACCCTCGAGCACGATCGCCCGGTCGCAGAACTCGGCAACCTGGTCGAGGGAGTGCGTGACGAGCACGATTGTCTTGCCCTGGCGTTGAAGGTCGCGGATACGGTCCATGCACTTGCGCTGAAACGGCTCGTCACCGACCGCGAGCACCTCGTCGACGATGAGGATGTCCGGATCGACATGCACGGCGACAGCGAAGGCGAGGCGCACGTACATGCCGCTCGAATAGAACTTCACCTGGGTGTCGATGAACTGGCCGATTCCCGAAAATTCGAGGATCTCTGCAAAATTCCGCTCGGTTTCTGCCGTGGAGATCCCGAGGATCGCCGCGTTGAGGAACACATTCTCCCGACCGGTGAGGTCAGGATGGAATCCGGCACCCAGCTCGAGAAGTGCCGCAACGCGCCCACGGTGTTGCACGAATCCGGTTGTCGGCTGGATGATCCCGCCGATGGTCTTCAGCAGCGTGCTCTTTCCCGAACCGTTCGGTCCGATGAGCCCGACTGTCGTGCCGACCTCGATATCGACCGTGACATTGCTCAGAGCAAAGAAATCTTCCTTGTGGAGGTTCGAGCGGCCGAAGTTGACGAGACGCTCCTTGAGCGACTTCTCCTTGCGGATGACGAACCGTTTCGACACGTCGGAAACGCGAATTGCAACAACGGGATCATTCAACGCGGGTTTTCTCCGGACTCTGCTGTTGAGTGGCAGCAAATAGACTTTGCCACCTCACCTAGATTAGTCTGCAACGGTGTGCCACCGGCACGACCGGCCTCCTCGCAGGATGTGACGGCACCATCCGAAGGGTCTCCATTACATGACAACCACTGTCTCAGATGGGCTTCCTCCACTCGTGACCGCTGGCCCGCCGAACGGCCTTCTCGCGGGAACGTTGTACTCGATCCGGGCCATCTGGGGCAATCGCGAGTTGCTCACCCTGCTGGTTCGTCGTGAGATAAAGTCACGTTACAAGGACAGCTCGCTCGGTCTGCTCTGGAGCCTGTTCCGGCCACTCACGCAGCTTCTCATCTACTACGTTGCCATCGGCAAGTTCCTCAATGCCGAGCGGTCGGTACCGGACTACGCGATCTTCGTCTTTACTGGCCTGACGGTGTGGGCCCTGTTTGCCGAAATACTTTCGGGATCGACGACGTCGATAGTCGCCAATTCCGGCCTGATCAAGAAGGTGTACCTGCCGCGCGAGATCTTCCCCCTCGCGAGCGTCGGCTCCGCCCTGTTCAACTTCGTCGTCCAGTTCGCGATTCTGCTGGTGGCGACCGTCGCCCTCAATCGTGCGCCATGGCACTACCAGATACTTTATCTGCCGCTTGCGCTCGTCGTCGTTCTCCTCTTCAGCTTCTCGCTCGGACTGCTCCTGTCAGCGGTGAATGTCTACCTCCGTGACTTCCAGCACCTCGTCGAGGTGTTGCTTCTCATCCTCTTCTGGGCTTCGCCGATTGTGTACTCGTACAAGCTCGTGCACCAGGCACTCAATGGAAGTTGGATCGAACAGATCTACCTGGCGAATCCCGTGACGCTCGTTGTGATGGGATTCCAGAAGGCAATGTGGGTCGCCGCCGACACGGAGATCTGGCCGCCGAATCTTCCGCTGCGGCTCATCATCGTCGGACTCGCCAGCATTGTTCTACTCTGGGTCGCCCAACGAGTGTTCGCGCGCCTCGAAGGCAACTTCGCCCAGGAACTGTAGCCGGGCTTAGCGGGCTTTACTGTCCATGAAGTAGTCCCACAACTCGCTCGCGTAGTCGTCCCACGGACGAATCACGTACGCCGCCGCCTCCGCGCGCAGACGCCCGTAGAGTTCCTCGTCGACGATCATGCTCCGGATGCCCCGCAGGATGTCGTCATCGTCGCGAGGGTCGACAACGATGGCGCCACCGCTGGTGACGATCTGCTTCATGCTGCCGTGATTCGAGGTGATGACCGGGGTTCCGGATGCGAGCGACTCGGCAACCGGGAGGCCGAAGCCCTCATTGATTGAGGTGAACATCGTGAAACGTGAGAGTCGATAGCCAGCCCAAAGTAGGCGATCCGGGAGAGCCGACACTGAGTCGACTGACCGCGAGTTCGCCTTGAGAGACTCGAGGGTATCGGTGAAATCAAGACTGTTCCACGCATTGCCGCCCACGAAGATGAGCCTGAACTGCAAACCCTCACGCCATGCAAGCTCCGCAGCCTGGAGGATCGCAAGGTGGTTCTTTCGCGGTTCATGGCTGCCGACCACCAGCACCAGTGGGGTCTCATCGAGGGACACGAGCTTCGCGAACTCTCGTTCATCTTGAGCGGTGCACCCGCCCGGTTCAGCGGCCAGCAGGACGCTGTCCACCGACGGCCCGGGGATACCCGATGAAGAAAGCATTCGCCGCCATCCGGAGTATTCCACCGCCGCGGCGTCGGATATCGCGGCAACCCTGTCCATCTTTGCAACCGCGCTGAGGTTGCGGGCGAAGGCTCCGGGCATCCCGTCACCGACTGTCTCGGCAGTGGTGAGAGGAACGCAGTCGAACCCGATCACTCCGGTGTTAACTGCGCCGAACTCTGCCATAGCCGCGAGGCGTTCAGTGCGCCACGGCTCTGCCGCGAGCTCCGGCAGCAGGTAAGACCCACCAACAGGAATCACGATGTGCTTGTCGATCGATCGAGTCTTGCCGTGCACCGGCGCTGCGCCCTCGAGGGCCGTTGCTCGCTCGGCCGGGAGCAGCCTGCGCATCGCACGTCCGTCGGCAGTCCAGGTGACGAGAGTGATGTCGTGGGATTGGCTCCAGCGCTTGGACGTCTCACGCGCGACCCGCTGGATGCCCGTTGCGAGATCGGTCTCGGCTGTGTGGCGCACGTCGACGATCACGGCGTCGTGAAGCAGTTCGACCTGCCGGTGGGCGACCTTCTTGACACTCGGCTGCCGACCAAGCTGCACCAACAGAGCTGCTCCGCCCTCATTGAGAAGAGTGCGGTGGGCTGCACGAACCTCGGCCTCGCTCGGTAATCCACGACCGAGTACCGACAATGTCAGCCAGACCTGATGGAGTGTGTGGTCGCGGTCGAGCGCAATCGCGAGTCGATCGGACGCGAGGCGGAGCTCTTGGGTCGACTGTTTTGCCGTGCCACTCCACGATTCGAGGGCGGCAACGAGCTCGGCGTTTTCTGTCGTGCTCATCGGGTTAGTTCACCTTCCCTGATGGTCGACCAGAGTTCGGCTGAGTAGTCATCCCAGGTACGTGTGGGACGAGCAAGAGCCGCGTTCTCGAGTCGCTCGAGCTCGAGATCATCCGTCAGGAGGATGTACATGGCCTCGGCGATGCTCTCGTCACTCCGCGGGTCGACGACCAGGCATCCGCCGGCGCTCGCAATCTCAGCCATACTGCCGTAGTCGCTCGCGATCACCGGAGTGCCAGCGGCGAGCGATTCGCCGATCGGCAGCCCGAAACCCTCGTGAAGGGAGACGAATATCGAGAATCGCGCGTCGCGATATGCGCGCTCGAGAATCGCGTCGCTCCCGTTGCGGATCACAGACACGGAGCGTCCAAGACGGCGGAGCCTGTCGACCTCGACGTCGAACGGGATCGACAGCGGCATCGCCGCACCGCCGATGAAGAGCATTTCAAAGTCGAGGCCACGCTTCCAGAGCAGCTCAGATGCCGCAAGCACGGCCAACTGGTTCTTTCGCGGCTCCTGGGTGCCGACACACAGAACGAGCGGGACGTGCTGGCTCCTCGTGGAAATGTCCTCGAGAGCCGTCTCCTCGCGCGCGAGAGCGATCGGCAGACTGACAGTGCTTACCCGAGGGCCCCGCAGACCCTGTGCGGTCAGAGCATCGGCGAAACCGGCGAACTCTTCCGATGACGACTCGCTGATTCCGACGACGAGGTCGGCATGCTTCACGATGGAAAGGTAGCGAACGAAACGATCCGACTCGGATGAGATCACGTACTCGGCGCTCGTCACGGGAATCGCGTCGTACCCGACCATCGACACGGTGTTTGAGGAGAATTCGGCCAGACAGGCCAGAGGCTCCCAGATGTGAAGCTGGGCGACCTCCGGTAACACGACGCTGCAATTCCAGGGAACTATGAGCTCGGCGTCATCCTCGGCCGAGGTCGGAGAGGACTCGGTTCGACGACTGCTCACCCAGTTGAGAACGCGGTCTCGCTCGGCCGGGATAAGCGACCGCATGAGGAACCCGTCCTCGGTCCACGCGACCAGAGTGACATCATGCACTGCGTTCCAGCGCGAAAGGGTCTCCCGGACCACCCTTTGCACGCCGGTGTTGTGACCGTGTCGCGCGCAGAAATCCACGTCGGCGACGACAGCATCGCTGACGATCGTGACCGATCGGTCGAAATTCTCGTTGAGGCTCGAGGCGCCGGCACAGGCCCTGAGGACCTCGAGATGTTCCATGCCCTCCGGCGCCAGTTCGAGAAAACGATAGCCGCGCACCAACTGCTCGCGAGTGGGCATCGCACCAGCGATGCAGGTCATGAGCAACCAGAACTTGGCGCGATCATCGTCGCCACGAACCGATTTCGCCAGGAGAGAGAGAATTTCCATAGTCGAGAGCGCTTCAGTCTCGACAGCACCGAGGATGTGTGGCACGACCTGGTCGATGCGCTGTCTGAGAGCTTCCTTCGCGCGGGCAATCGTGGGGGCGAGTTCAGCCACGTTTTCTCGCTTGACGAAGCTGGGCGAGACGGTCCATGACCATCCCGAACGTGCGTCGAACGCCGGTGTCACGAACCTTCAGCTGCACGATCCGTGCGGCACGAAGCGGACGAGTCACGCGCCACGAAACCGAAGATTGCAGCTTCTTGACGGTCATCGAACCGGCTGCACTCACGACCACAGCTTCGATCCAGTATTCGAGGGTACGATCTTCCGCCTCGCGGACACGACGGATTAGTTCAGCATTTTCGCTGTTTTGCTGTCGAAGGTCTGTTCCAGGATTGCTCTCTGGCTCGGTCTTTGGCATTGGCTTATCGTACTCGACGCATCCTGTAGTGCCCGTGCCGGCCGACTACGGCTTGAGCCGCCACAGGACGATCTGTTCATCGGCGGCGCCGACGACATAGCTGGACGAATCCACCTTCACAAGCGAAGACTGGTATTTGGTTGGCCAGTTCGAGGCGCACGCGGAATCGGTCATGACAAATCCCACTCCAGCGTCGACCGCTGTGGGGATGTCCAGAATGCTATTGGCGGTAGACGACTCAAGAGACAGAACGTCCTCGTATTTCTCCGGCCACGCCATCCCGAAGTTCATATAGACGTCTCGTGCACCGGAGACGATCTTGAGGCTCTGCGGATTGATGCACGGGTCGGTCAGGATGAGGCCGTGACCGGCTCCGTGAGCCGCCTTCGCCATCGCGCTCTCGCGGGGCCCGCTGTACGAGATGAGACTCTGGTAGTTGCCCGAGCGATAGAAGCGCACCCAGTCGTGCATCGACAGGATGAGAAGTGCGGCCAGAAGCACAAGCGCGACTACGGAAACCACGCGTATCGGTCGCCGGATGGGGATCTCGGCCTCACGGCCGGCCTCGCCGATCTCATCCCGAACTGGTGCCACGCGCGAACGAGTGAACAGGTATTCCTGCACGACCGTGAGGAGGATCGGGAGCAGTGTGATCGAGATCAGGGCGAAGCAGTCGATCCAGAAGCGATACGGTTCTTGATTCGCTCCCCAGATGTCATTGGTGGAGAGCAGGACCCAGGCGACTGCGACGCCAACGGGATAGGCGATCCAGAGCGGGCGACGACGATGAAGCCCGGCAGCGAAGACGAGTGCCAACGGTACGGCGAGGGCGATTGCAGCCACAAACCCGGCCGGCCACTCGACGCCGAGATTCTTACTCGACGCCACTCGGTAGACGAGGAACGGATCCCGATTCGACAGGCCGATCAGAGTTCCCAGCACCGAGGGGGATGCGGCGAGCGCGGTGAATCCGAAGTACAGAGCAGCGAGTCCTCGGGTGCGAACCAGGAGAAGGATGACCCCAGGGACTGCCGGGAGGAGGCCGAAGATGAGGGTGATCAGCGGACTTCCCCGCTGGGCGATGATCGGGCCAACCAGGAACAGTATCGGGATGAGAACTATCGACAAATAGAGATACAGCCGACGACGCGCGGTCATGACTGCCCACGCCGCGGCGACGAAGATCGCGAGATAGACGGTCGTCAAGAATGAGTAGGTCTGCACATTCGCGAGACCACCGATGATGAGACTGGCTGCCGACGCGAGCACGATCCTCGTGGTTCTTCCTCTCGCGCGCGTGTACGCGAGCAGAAGGACCAGTAGAGCGATCCCGCCGGCGGCAAGCCCCGCCGATTCGGCGTTCAGAGTGAAGAACACACCGAAGGGGCCCCACAGGACGGCGTGGGAATTGAGCTGGGTGTACCAGTTGTTGTTGGTGAGGGTGGAGAACGTTCCGATCAGGAACGGGCCAGCACCGAGAACACCAGTCCAGATCTTGCCGCTCATCAGGATGCAGGTGACCGCGATCACGACCACGAGTGTGATCTGGGCGAGGATTCCCCCGATCGACCATGCGGTCGTCGGCTGGATTCCGAACAGGTGAGCCGCACCGCCGACGACGAGATAGTAGAACCGCGGGTAGTAGATCGAGCCTGTTTCGGTGAACGGCTCGAAGTTTCCGAAATGCCCATGCGCGGCATCAGCGACGATCCCCATGTACGAAAGCTGGTCGCTGGCGAAATAGTTGCGGAATGACGACAACGACCAGTCCGGACGCCGAACCAGCATGCTCACCTGGGCGACAAGGTGCACAATCACCGCCGCGGACACGACGAGGATTGCAGAGATCCATCGAAGGATTCGTCGTTTGGGCGCGACGGAAACGCGGACGGTTTCAGGCATTGGAGCAGACTAC
The DNA here is from genome assembly GCA_025465035.1 of Microbacteriaceae bacterium. Taxonomy (GTDB): domain Bacteria; phylum Actinomycetota; class Actinomycetes; order Actinomycetales; family Microbacteriaceae; genus Lacisediminihabitans. Next base: position 16,170 of record JAODMH010000090.1, read on the forward strand.
CAGCAGCCCAGCTTCAGCCGACGAGACCCGCAAGCACCGTGTTACTCTCCGGAACCCAGAACGCCGGTGTCGATCCGCCATTTGCTGCGGCGACCTGGGCCATCGACGCCATGTAGTACTTTCGGCCATTCGCGACCTGGTAGATGGCTCCGCTGGTCGGCGAACGGACAAAGAGTGACGCCGCCACGGACTGCGAAGACTTCGCCAACGCAGAGCAGGTCAGCGGATCAAGCGCGCTCGCAGCCAGTCCGAAGGTCGAGTTGGAGACGATCGCCCACAGTTGGCCTCCGCCGGCGACATAGTTCGAACCATTGCAGGTCGCAATCATAGAGAGGTCACCCGGCGAGGTCGCGTAGGCCGCGAGGGAAGCATCGGACACGGTTGAATATCCGGTGATTCCGTACTCGGCCGCCGCTTCGAACGAGGCGATCCTGATCTTGTGGTTGAGCCCGTCGACGAGGTAGACATTCGCATCATTGGGAGTCTTGACGAGTTGGGTCCAGCCGAGGATGTCCCGTGTGTTGGGCATCGTCGCGAGTGAATCCTCACTCAGCGGAACCATGACGAGCCCATTGTTCTGGCCGTTGATGGCATATACCGTCGCCATCGATCCCATGTGACTCTTCAGGTTCGATGCGACATAGTAAATCGCTCCGGTGCTGGGAGAGCGCACGAACATTGCCGAGCCCACCGACTGGCTGGAATAGGAGAGAGCCGCGCACGTTGTAGGTTCGAGTGCCGTTGTCGGCAAGCCGAAGCTCGTGTTCGAGGTCAGTCGATGCGCCTGTCCTGCGCCAGTGATGAAAATTCCGATACTGCAACTGATCACCGGCGTGAGGGGTGTCGACCCGACCTGATAGGCGGTGATCGTCGCGGGAGTCACCGAGATGATCCCGTTCGGACTGAAGTCGGATGCCATCGCTGCGCTCGAGACCGGCACGAGGTGAGTGGCCCCGTCGACGAGATAGATCGTTCCTTGGCCGTTCGCCTGGATCAGCGAGCCCGCCACGACGAAGTCGGGGCCATCCCTCAGCGTGGCGAGTGCGGTGGAGCCGAGGTTGATGTAGTCGGGTTGCGTGCCTCCGTTGATTCGGAGGATCTCCGCCATCGAGTGGATCCAGCTCTTGGAGCCATTGCTCACGTAATAGATCGCACCGGTGGCCGCGGACCGCGCCCAGGAGTTGAGAGGCGCGCCGTTGGCGAGCGTAGAAAATTCGGTGGGGGTCAAATCGATGTAGTTGGAACAACTCGTTCCCCAGTCGACGAGTTGCGCGCAACTCAACACGTGATGAGCCACCCCCTGGTCGAAGTAGGAGACCGCGCCGGTTGTCGGATCCCGCACGAGCTGGGCTAGCGGAATCCCGGTCGTGAACTGCGCCAGGTAGGCAGCGCTCACCGTGCGGTACGGGCCGAGGGCCCAGTAGGCGTTGAGGATCTCCCCATTGGGAACGGCGTACTTGTGATCCGCCGTCAGGAGGTACACCGTGCTGCTGTCGGCCGTCTTGGCGAACCAGCCGCCGCCTTGCGGATTACCGAACCAGTCGGTGAAGATTCGCCAGAAGTTGCGGTTGCCGTAGGAGGAACAAGAATCACCGAGACCGTATGGGTTGTTGAGCGCGGCGACGTTCGGCTGATACGGCGTGTATATGTACAGGCCGGCGGTCGCCTGGTTCTCAATGTAGACGGGAGAAGACCCGCACGCCGAATTCGGGTTCCACAGGATGTTGTTTACCCGGCCGGCGCGATAGCTGAAACTCGCCGGGAATAGGCGATACGTCTGGTACTGCCATGCGGCCTTGTAGACCTGATTGTAGAAACCGTAGTACTGGGCGTCACACGGCGCCGTATCCGGGCAGGCGTATCCGGTTGCGATGTTGTACCTGCTCGCGCTCGGGCTGTTGGAACTGACGAGGCCCTGCTCCTTCTCCAGCAATACCAGGAGCACCTGCGGGTTGAGGCCGCACGCCTGCGCGACCGCATAGATGATGTCGGATGCCCGCTGGCTGGCGACTCCGGTGTACGCACCGCATTTGGCGTCGGCCGGCCGGCTGACGGTGTTCTGCCGAAAGTTCTCGAGGCAGGTGTACCCGGCAACGCACGATTCCTTCGCGTCGATGAAGCCCTGGATCTGGCTCGCCGTCATCGCGCTCGAGTTGTAGAAAACCGCGTCCGAGATGATGTTGCCGGCCCGGAAGTCGCTGCCCAGTGCGGCTTGGGCACTCGGAGACACCACGAGGATGCTCGCCGCGACCGCGATCGCGACGGCGCTCACCCCGCCGAGAAAGCGACGAAACCCGCTTGCTGGCCTGATTCGAAGTCCACGCATCATTCCCCCACGAATCAGTCTATTCAGCTCAATAAGCTATTGTCGAACAGTTGGTTTGGTCCGGCGTTCGATAAATTCGCCTGTTGCTACAATCGACCAGACTTATCCGCGTCCCCTCGTAGCGTGTCACGCACACCGTGCGAATCACACTATTGACGCAGGCGTGGCACCGAGCTGATGAGTAGAGTTCCGAGAAATCATCCCCACCCTCTTATCCGAAGGTCATCATGAAACGCGCTCTTATCACTGGAATCACCGGCCAGGACGGCCTGTACCTGGCCGAGCTGCTCTTGAGCAAGGGGTACCGCGTCTACGGCCTCATCCGTGGTCAGAACAACCCGAAGTACGAGCTCGTTGAGCGAACCGTTCCGGGCGTGACCCTTCTCACCGGTGACCTCACCGATCTCTCGAGCCTCATGCGTGCGTTCTCTGTCGCGCAGCCCAACGAGGTCTACAACCTCGGTGCTATCTCGTTTGTCGCCTATTCGTGGGAGAACGCGCACCTCACGACTGACGTAACAGGAAAAGGAGTGCTCAACATCCTCGAAGCCGCTCGCCTGTATGCCGGTGACGACATCGACAAGATCCGCTTTTACCAGGCCTCGAGCTCGGAGATGTACGGCAAGGTGCAGCACGTGCCGCAGAGCGAGTCGACGCTCCTCTGGCCACGCTCGCCGTACGGCGTCGCGAAGGTGTTCGGCCACTACATGACCATCAACTACCGCGAGTCCTATGGAATGCATGCCTCGTCCGGCATCCTGTTCAATCACGAATCCCCGCGTCGCGGCCCGGAATTCGTCACACGCAAGGTCTCGCAGGCCGTCGCCAGGATTTCCCTCGGCCTTCAGGACGACATCGTCATGGGAAACCTCGATTCGAAGCGAGACTGGGGCTTCGCCGGCGACTACGTCGAGGCCATGTGGCTCATGCTCCAGCAGGACGAGGCGGATGACTACGTCGTTTCCACCGGCGAGACGCACTCGATCCACGATCTGCTCGATGTCGCATTCACTGAGGTCGGGATCTCCGACTGGCGCCACCTCATCAAGCAGGACCCGCGTTTCCTGCGGCCCGCCGAGGTCGACCTGCTGATCGGAGATTCAGCGAAGGCGAAGGCGAAGCTCGGATGGGAGCCGAAGGTCGGGTTCCAGGAGCTCATCTCGATGATGGTGAAGAGCGACGTCGCCGAGCAGAAGGCGCTGGCCAACCTCTAATCCTCATGACTCGTGCAATTATTACTGGCATCAGCGGCCAGGATGGAAGCTATCTCGCTGACCGGCTCGTTGCAGAGGGCGCCGAAATCCACGGACTGATCCGCGGCTGGGATCGGGACAGCATCGCACTGAGCGCTCGCTACCCACAGATCACTCTTCACGACGGTGATTTAGCGGATGTCGCGGGAGTCGCCGGTCTCATTCGCGACATTGAGCCTGACGAGATCTACAACCTCGCCGGTATCAGCTCCGTTGCGAAATCCTGGGAGATACCGGTCATCACGGGGGAGATCACCGGAATCGCCGTTGCCGGCATCCTGGACGCAGCCCTTCACCTGACCGAATCGGTTGGGCAACCGGTCCGAGTCTTCCAGGCGTCGAGCTCCGAGATGTTCGGAAGCCCCACGGTCTCGCCGCAAACCGAATCGACGCCGCTCGCACCCACGTCTCCATACGGCGCCGCCAAGGTTTACGCACATAACATGGTGGGGGTCTACCGAGCTCGCGGTCTCGCCGTCTCCAGCGGCATCTTCTACAACCACGAATCGCCGAGGCGACCCGAGACCTTTGTTACGAGGAAGATCACAGCATCGGCTGCACGAATCGCCGCGGGCCGGCAGGACTTCCTCGAGCTCGGTTCACTGGATGTCGAGCGGGACTGGGGCTGGGCGCCGGACTTCGTGGATGCGATGATCCGCGCTACGCGCCACGAGCATGCTGACGATTATGTGATTGCGACAGGAGTCAGCCATACCGTCGCCCACTTCGTCGCCGTTGCCTTCGCAGCCGTGGGAATAGACGACTGGAAGTCGGTGGTCCGTGTGAATCCTGCGTTCGTTCGCGCGACCGAGATTACGAGCATGCTCGGCGATTCGAGCAAAGCGAGAGAGGCTCTCGGCTGGGAGCCGACAGTGGATTTCGCAACCCTCGTGGAGCTGATGGTGCGCGAAGACGTGCGGCTCACGGCGGAATCCCCCACACCGCCGGTCGAATCCTGAGCATGCCCTCCGTACTGGTCGACGCGACAGCCATACCTCGTGATCGCGGCGGTGTCGGTCGCTACGTCGACAGCATCGTCGCGGCGCTCGTGTCCTCCGGGGCGGAGATCACCGTTGTTGCCCAGGTGAGGGATGTCGAGATCTTCAGGTCGCTCGGAGTGAAGACTGTCGCCGCATCGAAGCTCATCGCGCGCGCGCCGCTCCGCCTTCTCTGGGAGCAACTCGCGCTCCCCTCGATCGCCCGCCGAAACGGGGTCGATGTGATTCATTCCCCGCACTACACCTTTCCGATCCTCTGGCGCAGCGCACAGGTCGTCACCGTGCACGACCTGACTTTCTTCACCGTCCCCGAGGTGCATTCGCCCCTCAAGCGCGTCTTCTTCCGCTGGTGGATTCGTGCCTCCGGCCGCCGCCGCCGACTCCTGGTGATCGCCGACAGCCAGGCGACCGCGACGGACCTCGAGCGAATCGTCGGAGTCGCGGCGGCCAGGATCACCGTCTCGCACCTCGGCTATGACAGTTCCCTCTTCCATCGCCCGGACGAGGGCTCCCGGGCGGCGCTCTCCGACTCGGTACCGGAACTTCCCGAATCGTGGATCGCGTTCCTCGGCACTCTCGAACCTCGCAAAAACGTTGTCGCCCTCATCGATGGCTACATTGAAGCCGCCGAGATGAGCGACTCGCCGCTTCCCTCGCTACTGCTCGCCGGCGGCGCCGGGTGGGACGACGGGGTCGAACCGGCCCTCGATCGCGCCAGAATTGCCGGGGCCGACGT
>JAODMH010000134.1 GCA_025465035.1 Microbacteriaceae bacterium
CGATCATCGTGCAGTTGTTGCGTGTGGTCATCCCACACTTCGACAGCCTCTACAAGGAGGGCCAGTCTGGCCAGGCGCGCCTCACCCAGTACACCCGCTACCTCACCATCGCGCTCGGCGTCCTGCAGTCGACCACCCTCATCACTGTCGCTCGCAGCGGTGCGCTCTTCCCGAGCTCGTCGGGAACGCCGGAGTGCTCCGCGCTCATCACGAACTCCGCCTGGTACGCGATCCTGCTCATGGTCATCACCATGACCGCCGGCACCGGCCTCATCATGTGGATGGGCGAGCTCATCACCGAGCGCGGCATCGGCAACGGAATGTCGATCCTCATCTTCACATCGATCGCGGCTCGTTTCCCCGGCTCGCTCTGGGCGATCGAGCAGTCCAAGAACTTCGAGACCTTCCTCTTCGTGATCATCATGGGCATCGTGATCATGGCTCTCGTGGTGTTCGTCGAACAATCGCAGCGGCGAATACCCGTGCAATATGCCAAGCGCATGGTCGGCCGCCGAACCTACGGCGGCAACAACACCTACATCCCGATCAAGGTCAACATGGCCGGTGTCGTGCCGGTGATCTTCGCGTCATCGCTGCTCTACCTGCCCGCGCTCATCGCGCAGTTCAATCAGCCGGCAGCGGGCAAGAGCCCGGCTCCCTGGGTCACCTGGATCTCTGACAATCTGCGCACGGGTGACAACCCGCTGTACATGCTGCTGTACTTCCTACTCATCGTCGGGTTCACCTACTTCTATGTCGCCATCACCTTCAACCCGGAGGAAGTGGCCGACAACATGAAGAAGTACGGCGGATTCATTCCGGGCATCCGTGCCGGGCGGCCGACCGCCGAATACCTCGACTATGTGCTGACACGGGTGACGCTGCCGGGCTCGCTCTATCTCGGAATCATCGCCCTCGTTCCGCTCATCGCCCTCGGGCTGTTCGGTGCCAATCAGAACTTCCCGTTCGGTGGCGCCAGCATCCTGATCATCGTCGGCGTCGGGCTCGAGACCGTCAAGCAGATCGACTCGCAACTGCAGCAGCGTCATTACGAGGGCCTGCTCCGGTGACCCGCCTCCTTATCGTCGGTCCCCCGGGCGCTGGTAAGGGCACGCAGTCGGCTCGGCTCGCCTCCAGATATTCGATTCCCGCCATCGCGACGGGCGACATCTTCCGTAAGAACATCGCGGACCAAACGCCGCTCGGGGTCAAGGTCAAAGCCATCGTCGATGCCGGTGACTATGTTCCCGATTCGCTCACCAACGAGCTCGTCGCGAGTCGCCTGGAAGAGCCAGACGCCCGAGCGGGTTTTCTGCTCGACGGCTACCCGCGAACCCTCGAGCAGGTCTCCTATCTCGACCAGCTCCTGAAGTCGAAGGGCCAGCGGCTGGATGCGGTCATCCAGCTGGTCGCTGACCAGGAGGAGGTCGTGGCGCGGCTTCGCAAGCGCGCGATCGAGCAGGGCCGTGTGGATGACTCGGAGGCGGCCATCCGCCACCGTCAGGAGGTCTATGCCCGGGAGACCACTCCGCTCATCGCCGTCTACCGCGACTGGGACCTGCTGATCGAGGTCGACGGTCTCGGTGACATGGACAAGGTCAGCGCCCGCATCGCCGACGCCCTCGACGAGCGCGGAATCGCGCCAGCAGCCTAAGTGGCCTTCCGCAAGAGCATCTATAAGTCGCCGGACGAGCTCCGGCTGATGGTCGGGCCCGGCCTGGCGACGGCCGCATCTCTGGCTGCGGTGCGTGGCGCGATTCGACCGGGGGTGACCACGCTGGAGCTGGACGCGATCGCCGAGAAAACGATCAGAGGCCTCGGCGGCGTACCCAACTTCATGAAGGAACCCGGGTACCATCACACGATCTGCACCTCGGTCAACGAGGAGGTGGTCCATGGTGTCCCGGGTTCCCGCGTCATCCAGGCTGGTGACATCGTCTCGATCGACAGCGGTGCGGAAATCGGTGGTTGGAACGGCGACGCGGCTATCACGGTCGTGGTGCCAGACCCGACTCGACCCGACCTCGTCGCCGAACGGCAGAGGCTTTCGGACGTCACCGAGCAGTCTCTGTGGCGCGGCATCTCGGCACTGGCCAGCGCGACCCATCTCAACCACATCGGTGGCGACATCGAGGACTACATCACCTCGGCGAGTTCAGCGCAGGCCGGTCATCCGTACGGGATCCTCGAGGACTACGTCGGCCACGGGATCGGTCGGTCGATGCACGAGGAGCCACCCGTCTTCAACTACCGCGTGCGGGATCGCGGCCCCCAGGTCAGGCAGGGTCTCGTCGTCGCGATCGAGCCGATGGTGACCCTCGGCGGTATCGACACTTTCACGCGCGACGATGGGTGGACCGTCGCGACCACCGATGGGTCTCTCGCGGCGCACTGGGAACACTCGGTGGCTGTGCATGCCGGCGGCATCTGGGTGTTGACGTCCGAGGATGGCGGGGCTGCGGACCTCGCGCCACTCGGAGTCGTGCCGATCCCTATCGGCTGAGTTCGCCCCCGACCTCCTGCCGCCTCGGCCGGCCCAGCCGGCCCGTGAACAGGAGGATCGGCGCACTCCGGTCCCGAAACAGGATTAGTCGGCCGCTGATTCCTGCTCAACGGATGCCGGGCAACGGCCAGACGGCGAAGGTGCGTGGAACGAGCGTCGGTTCGCTCACGGCGCAGCGTGATTATAGGGGCGCGGTTGGCGAAATGGCGGCACATCACATAAGATCGATCTTTGGTGTCTGCGGCCTGTTTCGGCGTGCGCTTTTCGTGTGCCGAACCTCGGTTGAAACCGTTGAGGTATGCAGTCCACCGTAATCCAACCGCACGACCAGCAAACAATACTTTTAGCGACGAAGAGGCTATGGCCAAAAAAGACGGTGTCATCGAGATCGAGGGCGCAGTAGTCGAAGCTCTACCCAACGCAATGTTCCGCGTTGAGCTGACCAACGGCCACCGTGTTCTTGCCCACATTTCGGGCAAGATGCGCCAGCACTACATCCGCATCCTCCCCGAGGACCGCGTGATCGTGGAGTTGAGCCCTTACGACCTGACCCGTGGCCGGATCGTCTACCGCTACAAGTAGGTTCCGTTCAGGAACGCGAACTGCTGGAAAGTAACGGCCCACGGGTGACCGAGGGTACGAAGACAGCGAACTCAAGGAAAAACAATGAAGGTCAAACCGAGCGTCAAGCCCATCTGTGAGCACTGCCGCGTCATTCGTCGCAACGGCAACGTCATGGTGATCTGCAAGAGCAACCCGCGCCACAAGCAGCGCCAGGGTTGAGACTTCGAGCCGCCGGATGCCCGAAAGGGCTGCGGCGGCTCGTTCACAACTGAATACAGAAACAGTTCGATAGCAACTCCAGATCCCACGGAATCCGTTCCGGCGGGGGACACCAGTGGTTGGAGGCCACTGCACAGGATTTGCTACAGACCTCCACTCATCAACAGGAGAAGCCAGAATGGCTCGTCTAGCAGGAGTCGACATCCCGCGCGATAAGCGCGTGGAGGTCGCATTGACCTACATCTACGGTGTTGGCCGCACGAGGGCGCTCAAGGCCCTCGCCGACACCGAAATCAGCGGGGAGATCCGCGTCAAGGATCTGACAGATGACCAGCTCATCGCGCTCCGCGACTACGTCGAAGGAAACTTCAAGGTAGAGGGTGACCTTCGCCGTGAGGTCGCAGCCGACATCCGCCGCAAGGTCGAGATCGGCAGCTACCAGGGCATCCGTCACCGTCGTGGACTCCCGGTTCACGGGCAGCGCACCAAAACCAACGCTCGCACCCGCAAGGGTCCGAAGCGCACCGTCGCAGGCAAGAAGAAGGCCCGATAGCGAGTCGTCTCGCATCGCCACACGTTTTAGGAGAAAACAATGGCAGCACCAAAATCGGCCGTTCGTAAGCCGCGTCGTAAAGAGAAGAAGAACATCGCGGTGGGCCAGGCCCACATCAAGTCGACGTTCAACAACACCATCGTCACCATCACCGACCCGACCGGGGCCGTGCTGAGCTGGGCGTCGTCCGGCACCGTCGGTTTCAAGGGTTCGCGCAAGTCGACGCCGTTCGCGGCGCAGCTTTCCGCCGAGTCCGCCGCGCGTCAGGCGCAGGAGCACGGCGTCAAGAAGGTCGATGTCTTCGTCAAGGGACCGGGTTCTGGTCGCGAGACCGCGATCCGCTCACTGCAGGCCGCCGGCCTCGAGGTCGGCTCGATCAACGACGTCACCCCGCAGGCGCACAACGGATGCCGCCCGCCGAAGCGTCGCCGCGTCTAACTATTTCCTGCTGATCGAGCCTGTCGACCTCCGCTGACTTCGTCCGTGAGATCTCGACAGGCTTGATCGGCGCTGTTTCACCGATTGTCGAACACAACTCAATAGACCGGCGGGCCAGCCACCTGTCGAACGCACAAGTGTCAAATAGCGGACACTTCGCCGAAAGGAATCAACAGTGCTTATTGCACAGCGTCCAACTCTTACCGAAGAGAACATCTCCGAGTTCCGTTCGCGGTTCATCATCGAGCCGCTCGAACCCGGCTTCGGGTACACCCTCGGAAACTCTCTCCGTCGAACCCTGCTCTCCTCCATCCCCGGCGCTGCTGTCACGAGCATCCGTATCGATGGCGTTCTGCACGAGTTCAGCACCGTCGCGGGTGTGAAGGAAGATGTCACGGAGATCATCCTGAACATCAAGGGACTCGTCGTCTCGAGCGAGCACGACGAGCCGATCACCGCCTACCTGCGCAAGCAGGGCGCCGGCCAGGTCACCGCGGCTGACATCTCCGCGCCAGCGGGTGTCGAGATCCACAACCCGGAGCTCGTCATCGCGACGCTCAACGACAAGGCGAAGTTCGAACTCGAACTGACCATCGAGCGTGGCCGCGGCTACGTCTCGGCGACCCAGAACCGTAGCGAGTTCAGCGAAGCCGGTCAGATTCCGATCGACTCGATCTACTCGCCAGTGCTCAAGGTCACTTACCGGGTCGAGGCGACTCGCGCCGGTGAGCGTACCGACTTCGACCGCCTGGTTGTCGACGTCGAGACGAAGAACGCGATCACGCCGCGCGACGCCATCGCCTCCGCCGGGCGCACGCTGACCGAGCTGTTCGGCCTGGCGCGCGAACTCAACTCCGCTGCCGAGGGTATCGAGATCGGTCCGGCTCCGGTCGACGCCGTCCTCTCCTCCGAGCTGAGCATGCCGATCGAAGATCTCGACCTGTCCGTGCGCAGCTACAACTGCCTCAAGCGCGAGGGCATCAACACCGTGAGCGAACTGGTCGCGCTGTCGGAGACCCAGCTCATGAACATCCGCAACTTCGGACAGAAGTCGGTGGATGAGGTCAAGGACAAGCTCGTGGAGCTCGGCCTGTCGCTCAAGGACACGGTTCCCGGATTCGACGGTGCTCACTTCTACAGCGGATACGACGACGCCGACGAGACCAACTAGAGCGTCGTTCTCGACTACCTCGCGACCTCATTCCTATCTGGAGATTAACTAATGGCTGCACCAACTAAGGGACCCCGCCTCGGCGGTGGACCGGCGCACGAGCGCCTCATGCTTGCGAACCTCGCGGCTGCCCTGTTCACCCACAAGAGCATCAAGACGACAGAGACGAAGGCCAAGCGCCTACGTCCCGTCGCCGAGCGGCTCATCACATTCGCCAAGCGCGGTGACCTGCACGCGCGCCGCCGCGTGCTCGCCGTGATCGGCGACAAGAGCGTCGTGCACGAGCTCTTCACCGAGATCGCGCCGCTCGTCGAGTTCCGTGAGGGCGGTTATACCCGCATCACGAAGCTCGGCTTCCGCAAGGGCGACAACGCCTCCATGGTGCAGATCGAACTCGTCCTCGAGCCGGTCACGCCCAAGCCGAAGACGAAGGCGGCAAAGTCGGAGAAGTCCGCCGCCGCTCCGGCCGATGAGCCTGCCGTCGAGGAAGAGGTCGCGCCGCTCGAATCCGAGGAGCAGGCCGAGGCCATCGACGCCGAAACCGCCGAGATCGTGGCGGAGGAGGCTCCTGCAGAGGAGGTACCCGCAGAGGACGCCGCTGCGGATGCCGCACCTGCGGATGCCGAGAAGGCAGACGACAAGTAGTACCGACCATCCGACGACGGCCCCCGCTCACCGAGCGGGGGCCGTCGTCGTGTGAGCCGTCCGCCCGCGTTTCGCGCCAATACCCGCGGAGACGGGTAGGTTGAGGCCATGGCAAGCGAAGCGACCATCCTGGCGGTCGGCGGTCCGCACGGCGAGCGCGAAGTGCGGATATCCAGTCCGGGACGTGTCCTCTGGCCCGACCCCGGCATCACCAAGCTCGATCTCGCCCGCTACCTGGCCGAGGTGGGAGAGGCATTCGTCAGGGCGAACGGCGACCGCCCGATTTCGCTCCAGCGTTTCTCCGACGGCATCGACGGGGAGCAGTTCTTCTCGAAGAATCCGCCGAAGGGCACGCCGGAGTACGTTCGGTCGGTGACGGTGACCTACCCGAGCGGGCGGTCTCATCCCCAACTCGTCATCGACGAACCGGCGGCGGCCGTCTGGGCGGCGCAAATGAACACCGTGGTCTTTCACCCATGGCCATCCCTGGCATCCGATTCGGACAATCCGGACCAGCTACGGATCGACCTCGACCCGCAGCCGGGTACCGCGTTCGACGACGCCATTCCGGCGGCCTTCGAACTGAGATCGGTGCTCGCGGAGGTCGGCCTCACCGCTTTCGTCAAGACCTCGGGCAATCGCGGCCTGCACGTTTTCGCGCCGATCGAACCGGTCCGCGAGTTTCTCGACGTGCGTCACGCGGTGATCGCCGCCGCACGCGAACTCGAGCGTCGGATGCCGCAGAAGGTCACGACGGCCTGGTGGAAAGAGGAGCGGGGAGAGCGCATCTTCGTCGATTTCAACCAGGCGAACCGGGACAGGACCATGGCCGGCGCCTACAGCCCTCGCGCCATCGCGGGTGCTCCGGTGTCCTGCCCGATCGAGTGGGACGAACTGGGGAGCGTCGACCCGCGGAACTTCACCGTGCTCAGTGTTCCGGAGCGGTTGCACACCATCGGGGATCCATGGGCGAAGATGCAAGCGAACCCTGGCCGGATCGACGAACTGCTCGGCTGGTGGGATCGGGATGTCGCGGCCGGACTGGGAGAACTGCCGTTCCCGCCCGACTTCCCGAAGATGCCGGGAGAGCCGCCCCGTGTTCAGCCGAGCAGAGCTCGGAAGGCACCGGAGGACTAGAGCAGCACATCACCCAGGTCGTAGGCAACGGGGCGATCCAGCTGTTCGAAGGTGCAGGAGCTCGCGTCGCGATCCGGTCGCCAGCGGAAGAATTGCGCGGAGTGGCGGAAGCGCATGCCCTCCATCTGGTCGTAGCGCACCTCGACGACGCGGGTGGGCTCGAGGGGTACGAACGAGGTATCCCGGCCTGCGGAGAATCGAGTGCGCTCGCGTTCGCCGGTGACCGCCTGCCCGTCCGCGCCCGTGACCACCAGCGGGGCGAGCTCGTCGATGAGTTCGAGGCGTCTGGCATCGGTGAACGCCGACGCCCCGCCGACGTTCTGCAACTCTCCATTCGAATCGTAGAGCCCGAGCAGCAGCGAGCCGACGCCCTGCCCGCTCTTATGCACGCGATAGCCGACGAGCACGACATCCGCCGTGCGCGCGTGTTTCGTCTTGAACATGACCCGTTTTCCCGGCGCGTATGCGGCGGCGAGCGGCTTGGACACGACACCGTCGAGGCCGGCGCCCTCGAATTCGTCCAGCCAGCGGCGTGCCAGCGCGACGTCGCGGGTCACCTGGGTCAGGTGGAGGGGTGCGACGGCGTCGGCGAGCATCGTCTCGAGCGCCGTCCGGCGCGCCTCGAACGGCTCACTGAGCAGTGAATCGCCGTTCCTTGCCAGCAGATCGAACGCCACGAATGCTGCGGGCGTCTCGACCGAGAGCTTCGCGATCCGACTCTCGGCCGGATGGATACGCTGTGACAGCGCCTCCCAGTCCAGGTGCTCGTGCCGCTCGGTACCCACGCGCACGACGATTTCGCCGTCGAGCACGCATGGTTCCTTCAACTGGTCGGCGAGGGTGACGATCAACTCCGGAAAGTAGCGGGTGAGCATCTTCGAGCCTCGGCTGCCGATCCGGACATCGTGGCCATCGAAGTAGACGATCGCACGGAATCCATCCCACTTGGGTTCGTAGCTGAGGCCGCCAGGGACGCTGTCGGGTTCCGGTATCGCATCCACAGCTTTCGCGAGCATGGGCACGATGGGGTTCTCGGCGTCGAAGTCCATGGCTCGATCTTGCCCCTAGAGCGGCATCGGCGCGAGGCCGTAGTCGTTTGGACCGAGAACCGGTGGGAGTTCGGCGAGCCGTTGCATGGCATCCGTCAACGCTCGTACATAGATCAGTCCGCCCTGCGTTCCCGGGTGGACCTGATCGCGTGCGAGCAGGTTGAGGTGTCCGGCGATCGCATCCTTCCAGTTCGCCAGCTCAACGTTGCGGTAGCGCTGGGCGAACTGGGTGAGCGTCGCGTTGACGCCGTCGGTCCAGCCCCGTGGCGCCTGCACGTTGACGACGACGATCTGGTGGTGGGAGCCGACGATGCCGCGGATCTGATCGAGTGCGGCCCGTTGGATTGGTCCGTTGGTGCCGAGCCCGATGACGAGGGTCGACCGGAGCGTGCCGGTAGCGACCAGCTGCTGCACTAGCTCAGGCGCCGAGGACAACTGCCGGGAGACGACCGCGTCGATCTGGATGCCGGGGAAACTGGTCTGCAGCTCAGGGGCCGAAGCCAGCATGACCGAGTCGCCGATCGCGGTGATCTGGTCGCCGTCGGGGACGGCCTTCGGCTGCAGGGTAACGCCGGATGCCGGTGGCTGACCCGGGTCGGGCGTCGGCGACGATGTCTGACGCGAGATGGCGTGTTGCCCGTTCTCGATCGAGGCCTGCGCCACCGTCTTCCCAGGATCGCCGGCGATCGCGGCGTAGCTGGCCGTCCCCGCCGCGACCAACACCAGGGCGGCGATCGCCGAGACGGCCACCCTCAACCCCGAGCCGAACCATCCCCTCAGCGTTGCCAGCACGCCGACGCGTCGGATCGGCTGCTCGACGAAACGGTAGGAGATGGTCGCCGCGAGCAGCGTTATGGTGAGGGCGAGACCACCCATGACCCAGCCTCCGGGTCCCGTGCGCGGCCAGGCGGGCAGCGCGGCGACCAGGAGCACGAACACCGGCCAGTGCCACAGGTAGAGACCATAGGAGCGCTCCCCGACCCAACGCAGCGGCGCGAGGTCGAGGACGCGGCCCAGCCATGAGCCAGGCCCGATCGACCCGGCGATGGCGAGTGCGGTCAGAACGGCGACCACGACCAGGCCGCCCGCGTAGACGAGGGGGGCATCTGCGGGCAGCAGTACCGCGATCGAGATCAGCCCGAGCACCGAGAGGGCGCCGATGGTTGGCCAGAGCCAGCGTGCCCGGGTGGCCCTCGCGATGGCGGAGGAGGACCACGGATGGATGGCGAGCGCCAGCGCCGCCCCGATGGCGAGACCGAAACTGTGGGTATCGGTGCCGTAGTAGACCCGGGTCGCGTCTCCGCCGGGAGCCTGGATCACGGCCATCGACACCGCGGAGGCGACCGCGATGAGGCCGACAATGGCAAGCCGCAGCCAGTGGAGCGGGACCAGCAGCAGCACGAGGATCAGCAACGGCCAGATCAGGTAGAACTGCTCTTCCACGGCGAGAGACCAGAGATTGCGGAACAGCTCGGGGGAGGCCTCATCGAAGTAGCTCTGGCCGGCGGCGATCGTGAGCCAGTTACCGCTGAAGGTGACGGCGCCGAGGACCTGACGGCCGAGGTGCACGAGCACGTCGTCGCCGAGCCACCAGGCCGCGGTGCAGCAGGCCAGAAGCACGATGCCGAGAGCCGGCAGCAGGCGGCGTGCTCGGCGACGCCAGAAGTCTCCGAGCCGGATGCGACCCGTCGCCGCCCGCTCACGCACCAGAAGGCCGGTAATGAGGAAGCCGCTGATGACGAAGAATATGTCGACCCCGATGTACCCTCCCGGGAGGTATCCCGGGGTGAGATGGAACAGGATCACCGCGCCGACAGCGATCGCGCGCAGGCCGTCGAGCCCGGGTATTCGGGAGGAGGCGGATGTCGCTGCCGGCGCCGGAGGCGCGTTCGGTGGGGTCGCCTCCGTTGACTTCCGCGCAACAGCGGTCGTCTTTTTCCGGGGGCTGGGAGAGGAAACGTTCATCTGGCCATCTGAGTTTCGCGTCGTGCGGTGCTCAGGTCAACTCGCCGGCGGCGGTTCGCGAGATCGGCGCCAATAGAATCGGAAGGTGGCAGCGGACGACCTGAGGACCGGCGAGCGGACCCTTACTCGCATCCGTCTCGACATCGCCTACGACGGCGCGGATTTCAAGGGCTGGACGAAGCAGCCGGGACTCCGCACGGTGCAGGGCGAACTCGAAACGGCGCTCGCGACGATCTTCAGCCGGTCGTCTCCGCCGACCCTGACCGTCGCCGGGCGCACCGACGCTGGCGTCCATGCCCTCGGGCAGGTCGCTCATCTCGACCTCGGTGACGAGCAGCTCACGAGCCTCGCGCGGCCGAGGGGGGCGGCATCCACAGGGCGAGGACGTCACGGCAACGCCGAGACGCTCGCGCGTCGGCTGAACGGCATCCTGGGCCTCGACTCCGACATCTACGTTTCCCGCGCGGTGATCGCCGCCGAAGGATTCGACGCGCGCTTCTCCGCTCTCTGGCGTCGGTACGAATACCGAGTGGCGGATGCCTCCGGCCCGCGCAACCCGCTGGAGCGCAATCGCACCCTCTGGTATCCAGCCCTGCTCGACATCGAACTGATGAACCGGGCAGCCGAGTCCCTCCTCGGACTGCACGACTGGGCGGCGTACTGCAAGCCGCGGGTCGGAGCGACGACGATCCGCACACTGCAGGAGTTCTCCTGGATCCGCGATCACGACGGGGTCCTGGTCGCCCGGGTGACGGCCGACGCCTTCTGCCACAGCATGGTGCGTTCCCTCGTCGGGGCGACCATCGCGGCGGGGGAGAGCAAGCTCGACGTCGGCCGCCCGGCGGCCGTTCGGGACGAACTCGAACGCACGAGCGAGTTCAAGGTGATGCCGGCGAAGGGGCTCGTGCTCCTGGAGGTGGGATACCCGCCGGATGCCGAACTCGCCGCGCGTGCGCTACACACCCGCGCTCGCCGACCCGCGATGGGCCTCACGGAACAGCTGTGACGGTGAGGAAGACCTCCGTCGATGGGTGCTGTGCAGCCAGATAGCTTGCGCCAGCCGCCCCGCCGAGCAGCAGCGGGATCATCACGATTGCGAGATGCGAGCTGAGGTCGTCGATTTCCTCGGAGACGATCAGGCACTTGGCGCAGGTTACGAGATGTGCGAGCGCGCGCCGCCGATCCCGGGTGGGGAGCTCACCTCGGGTGAAGCGACTCATTCTGGCGAGCATCCACCGGCATTCGAGTGCCGAGGCGTCGTCGTTCACCTGAGCCTCGATCCAGGCCTGATGCAGGCCATCACGTGCGCGATGGGCGAGGGCGGCGGTGCTGTTCGCGCTCAGACCGAGCAGACCGGATGCCTCGAGCGGCGACATCCCCTCGACCGCGGTGTACCAGAGCACTGTCTGCCAGCGCTCATGGAGTGACCGGAAGGCCTTCGCGGTCAGGCTGTGGTCGAGGGCGGTGTCCGGATCGGCAGGATAGTCGACCTCGGCGACGCTGTCGAGATCGTCGAGGGTGTCGAGGTTGGAACGACCCATCCGGGTGGCGAGGTCGCGGATCGTGACGAGAAGGTAGGGGCGGAACGCACCGCGCGGCCCCGTACCAGCGCGCACCGCGGAGAGAACGCGAGCATATGCGTCGGCGACCAGGTCCTCGGGGTCCGCGGCATCACCGAACTGTTGCGCCGCGCGGAGTGCGGCGGCGGAATGCCTGGTCCACAGCTGCCCGAACGCATCGCCGTCACCTCCGCGCGTCTTCCGCAGGAGTGCGGCGTCCTGGCTGATCTCGATCCCCTCTTCTGAGGGAGCATCACTCATGCGACTCTTTCCTGGCCGTGGTGGTCTCTACCTACATACAGTCAGGACGTGGCGATTTATGACGCGATCCGCGCCATTCGAGCAAAACGGGCTTCCTGCCATAATTTTCCTGGATGGCGTCGGGCCGGAAGCGCTCGGTTGACCGAGAGCTCGCCCATGGACTAACCTTGACCCTTGGTGCCTGCACTGACCTTGTGCGGCATCCGAACTTGAGCCCTCCACCGGCAGCGTTCCCCTCGAGTATTTTCCTCGGCGGAACACCCATCGGAGCGGGATTCACGAACGCCTCATTTCGACAAGAAAGCAGTACTACTGTGTCGCGCACCTTTTCTCCGAAGCCCGACGATGTCCAGCGTGACTGGGTCATCATCGACGCGACCGACATCGTCCTCGGACGCTTGGCCAGCCACGCGGCCACGCTCCTCCGCGGCAAGCACAAGCCCACCTTCGCTCCGCACATGGACATGGGCGACTTCGTCATCATCATCAACGCCGAGAAGATCGCTCTCACCGGCGCCAAGCTCACGAAGAAGCTGGCCTACCGCCACTCGGGTTACCCGGGCGGCCTGTCGGCGACCACCTACGAGGAGATGCTCGAGAAGCACCCGACGCGCGCCGTCGAGAAGGCCGTCCGCGGCATGCTTCCCAAGAATTCGATCGGTCGCGCCCAGCTGACGAAGCTGAAGGTGTACGCCGGTGCAGAGCACCCG
>JAODMH010000149.1 GCA_025465035.1 Microbacteriaceae bacterium
CCGCGATCCAGACCGGACGGCGAACCGGTGCGAGTGCCCGAACGATGCGTGCTCGCAGCGCGGTGAGCGGATCCGAATCGAGAAACGCCCCGAGCGCCGCATCCGCCCATTCCGGCAGGTGAATCGCCGCCAGTCGTCTTCGCTGCACGGACTGGTCGCCATCCAAGTGATGCGGCGTGCCCGGTAACACCGCCCGTTGCGGAATGCCGCGCGCCGCGACGTTGACGACCGGAGGATCGAGTGCCAGCGCTGGCGCGAGATCGAACAGCCGTTCGGCGAGTTCTGTGGTGAAGCCGCTCGCATCGGCCGCAGGATCCGTCTCTCGAAGCCACGCGAGCAGGTCCACCACCGTGCTATGACGACCGTTGACCCGGCCGAGCAATCCGCCGGCCATCTCGGCGATCTTCGCGAGATCTTCCATGGCGGAGGAGTTCTCTTCCAACTGCGCCGGAGTGAGGCTGCGGCCGCCGGCTGCCGAGGGAAACGGTCCGATCAGACGCGCGTTGCCGAATCCCGTGAGGATCGGAGCGCCAGAACTGTCGAGAAGCACCGCCGAGAGCTGTATCCGCCCGTGCGCGACGCCGACACGATGGAGTTCTCCTACCGCGGCAACGATCGGGGCGATGGCCGTGACCACCTCTCCGGCCTCAAGCGACGATCGCGTCTCGACCAGACGCGTGAGACTCCCAGAACCGAGCCGCGGCAGCACGAGGCTCGGCTGCCCATCCGCCGCCATCGCGAGATCCCGGAGGGCGAGCAGGTGACGGGAGGAAGTCCGGGCCAGAGCCTCGATCTCTACATCGATACTCCAGGCGGACGTCGTCGACCGGTAGACCTTGATGGCCGCTGTGCGCTCCCCCTCTGCCTGTTCCCCCGGCCCGGCATGCCCGAGAAAGACCTCGGCGCGTTCACCCTCACCAAGTTTGCGCACCAGCCGATAGCCGCCGATAACATCCACGAACGCAGTATGGGTTCCGCAGGTCTGGCTTCGCCGGACAGTCGCGCGATCTGTGGAGTATTTCTGCCGGACGAGCGTGGATGAGGAGACGTCGTCCGATTCCTCCCAGCGAACTCAGGCTAAGCTCTCCCGTGTGGTCGACTTTGTCGTCGCGGGGCTAAGCGCCAACTCCGTGCCGTATCTGCAAGCCCTTGAGCTGCAACGCGCAACCCATCGTTCCGTCAGCGACGGCAACTCGCCCGACACCGTGATCCTGCTGGAGCATCCGTCGGTCTACACCGCGGGTAAACGCACCGAACAATCCGAGCGTCCGACCGATGGCACGCCTGTCATCGATGTCGATCGCGGTGGGAAGATCACCTGGCACGGCCCCGGCCAGCTCGTCGGCTACCCGATCGTGCGTCTGCGGGAGCCGATCGACGTGGTCGGCTACGTTCGCCGCCTGGAGGCCATGCTCATCGACGTGCTCGACGAATTCGGCATCGAGTCCGGCCGTGTCGACGGCAGATCCGGCGTCTGGATCGACGGCACAGACAAGATCGCCGCAATCGGGATTCGTGTCGCCGAGGGGGTAACGATGCATGGTTTCTCGCTCAACTGCAGCAACGACTTCACCGCCTACGAATCGATCGTCGCCTGCGGTCTCGCAGACGCGGGTGTGACGTCGATCTCGAAGCTGCTCGGCCGACGGATCGATCCGACCGATGTCGTTCCGCTCGTCGAACAACACTTCTCCACAGTCATCGGAGCAACTGTATGACCGCCGCTCCCGACGGGCGCCGGATGCTGCGCCTCGAGGTCCGCAACGCCGAGACGCCGATCGAACGCAAGCCAGACTGGATCAAGACCCGCGCCAAGATGGGACCGGAGTACCTTCAGCTGCAGCAGCTGGTGAAGGGCGAGAATCTGCACACCGTGTGCCAGGAGGCGGGCTGCCCCAACATCTTCGAATGCTGGGAGGACCGTGAGGCCACCTTCCTCATCGGCGGATCGCAATGTACGCGCCGCTGCGATTTCTGCCAGATCGATACCGGGAAACCGGCCGACTATGACACCGACGAGCCACGCCGTGTGGCCGAATCCGTCGTCGCTATGAACCTGCGCTACGCCACGGTGACGGGCGTCGCCAGGGACGATCTTCCCGACGAGGGCGCCTGGCTGCACGCGGAGACGGTTCGGCAGATCCACGCGCAGTCGCCGGGGACCGGCGTCGAAATTCTCGCTACGGACTTCTCCGGCAACCCGGATCTTCTCGGCGAGGTGTTCTCGTCGAGACCGGAGGTCTTCGCCCACAACGTCGAGACGGTGCCGCGGATCTTCAAGCGCATCCGTCCCGCATTCCGTTACGACCGTTCGCTCGATGTGCTCACCCAGGGTCGCGCAGCCGGCCTGATCACCAAGTCCAACCTGATCCTCGGCATGGGTGAAGAGCGCTCGGAGGTCAGCCAGGCGCTACAGGATCTGCATGACGCCGGCACCGACATCATCACGATCACCCAGTACCTCAGGCCGAGTCCGCGACATCTGCCGGTGGCGCGCTGGGTGCGACCCGAGGAGTTCCTCGAGATGAAGGCGGAAGCCGAGGCGATCGGATTCCTCGGAGTGCTGGCCGGCCCCCTGGTCCGCTCCTCCTATCGGGCCGGCCGTCTCTGGGCCCAGTCCATGGTCGCGAAACAGCGCCCGGTTCCCGAGTCCTTGCGGCACCTCGCCGATGCTTCGCTGGGCTTTGCCCAGGCCGTATCCTAGACACATGGCACGCACCTCGACCACAGCCCCCAAACCGGTGAAAGAGCCCGGCCGTCTGAAACAGATGTTCCAGGTCTTCCAGATGACCCGCCGGCAGGACTCCACAGCGATCTGGTGGATGGCTCTCGCGTTCTTCGCACCGATCCTCCTCGGAATCGTTGCCGGTTTCATCCTCTCCGGCGATGCCGTGCTCGGCTTTACGCTGTGGATTGTTGCGGGCGTGCTCGGTGGGGTGCTGCTCTTCCTGATCGTGCTCGGACGCAAGGCCGAGAAGGCCGCCTACTCGCAGATCGAGGGCCAGCCTGGCGCTGTCGGCGCCGTACTCAAGAGCTCGTTGCGGCGCGGATGGACGGCGAGCGAAATGCCCGTCGCCGTCAGCCCGAAGACCCAGGATGCCGTCTACCGAGCCGTCGGCAACGGCGGCGTGGTACTCATCGGCGAGGGCCCGAAGTCCCGCACGCAGAAGATGCTGGACGAGGAACGCAGACGCATCACCCGCGTCCTCCCCAACGTCGCGGTCAACTTCCTGCATGTCGGCCCCGACGCGGACGCCATTCCGCTGCACAAGCTGGCCGGGCGGATGGCGCGATTCAAGCGCTCGTTGAACAAGTCCGAGGTCTACGCCGTGAGCAACCGGCTGAGCTCGCTCGGCAAGAACCAGTTGCCCATCCCCAAAGGGGTCGACCCGATGAGGGCGCGCGCGCCGCGACCTCGCTAGACGGCGTCTGGCCGTCAGCGCCTGACGAGCACCGTTCCCGCGATCCTGTCGTGCAGTCCGCGCTGATCGCGATCCCAGATCAGTGCAGGAATCACGATGCACAGCAGCACCGTGCGAAGCGCAGGACGCCAGACGCCGATCCAGCCCGGCGTGAGCGGGACGACACGGAGCCCGACGATGATGTGCCCGATGCTGCCGCTGAGCAACGTGATGAACACGATCTGAAGGATCGCAAGAGTGGCGAGGATCGCCCACGTGTCGTAGCCGAAGAAGGCGAACGCGATCAGATCGGCGATGGCTCCGTCGATGGCCAGCGCCCCGATCCTGCGCCCGATCCTGCCGACGGACCGCGAGCCGCTCTCCGGCAGGCCTAGCCTCTTGCCCGGCCAATCTGCCTGATCGATGCGCGTGCTCGGTGAATCGGAGGAACGCGGGCCGGCCATGCGAACATCCTATGTCGATGGCCAGCCGTAACATGCCGGAAACAATAGCGACACCATGGCGAAACTCCCCGCGTCTAACCTCACATTGGCTGCGTTTGCCGCCGTACCAGTACCAACCTCATTGGAGTACTTCACATGTTCAGTGATTCTTCAGAGGTGCTCAAGTTCATCAAGGACAACGACATCAAGTTCCTTGATATTCGCTTCACCGACCTCCCCGGTGTGCAGCAGCACTTCAACATCCCCGCCTCCACCG
>JAODMH010000175.1 GCA_025465035.1 Microbacteriaceae bacterium
GCACGCCTTGTCGATCGGCGAGCCGCGCGGCTCGACGATCGCGGCCGTGAGTCCGAGCATCCGTGCTTCGATTCCCGCCGCGAGGCCGACCGGGCCTCCGCCGACGATGAGCACGTCGACGTCGGGCGTCACGGTACCCGGTCCAGCGACGCCAGCGCGCGCTCCTCGGTGGGGATGCGGAACCCGAACAACAGGATCGCGTTGAGCACCGTGAAGACGATCGCGGTGATCCACGCCGTGTGCACGAGCGGCAGCGCGATTCCCTCGGCGATCACGACGACGTAGTTCGGGTGGCTGAGAAACCGGTACGGGCCACCGGTGACCCTACCGAGGCCGGGAACCACGATCACGCGGGAGTTCCACTGCTTGCCGAGCGTGCCGATGCACCAGTAGCGCAGGCCCTGGCAGCCGAGCGCGATGACGAGCATCGGCCAGCCGAGCCACGGCACGAACTGTCGATTGCCGAAGAACACCTCAGCCAGGCAGGCGAGTAGGAAGCCCGTGTGCAGAACGACCATGTATGGATAGTGGCCGCGGCCGTATTCCTTGCCGCCGCGTTCGAACGCCCAGGCGGCGTGGCGCTTGGAGATCACCAGCTCGACCACCCGCTCTGCGCCGGTGAGGAGGATGAGCACCAGGTACCAGATCACCGCGCCGCCCTGTTCATCGCGGCCAGCGCAGGAGAACGAGTTCGGCGCTGACACCCGGGCCGAGCGCGAAGAGGAGGGTCTCCTCGCCCGCATTCTGCGGCGTCTCGAGCTCCTCCGCGAGGACGTGCAACACCGACGCGGACGACAGGTTGCCCACTCGCGCGAGCGACGACCAGCTGTTGTCGAATACACCGTCAGGCAGGCCGAGCGAGGACTGGAACGACTCGAGCACGCGCGGTCCGCCCGGATGCGCGACCCAGGTGTCGATGTCCGAAACCTCAAGGCCATTCGAGGCGAGGAAGGCCGTGACATCCGCTCCGAAGTTCCGCTCGATCACCTCGGAGACCTGGGCGGTGAGGATGATGCGGAACCCGGTCTCGCTCGCGTTGAACCCGATGACCTCGTGGGTGTCCGGGTAGAGCTGGCTGCGGGCGTCGATCACGTCGGGGCCGGTCACGGGCATCCGCTTCGCCCGTTGGTCACCGACCATCACGACCGCGGCGGCGCCGTCGCCGAAGAGCCCGGTCGCGACGAGGTTGGCCGTCGAGTCATCGTCGCGCTGGAAGGTGAGTGAACAGAGTTCCACCGCGAGCAGCACGGCGACGTCATTCGGATGTCCCACCAGATAGTCGTTGACCCGTGCGATACCGGCCGCTCCCGCCACGCAGCCGAGACCGTACATCGGCACCCGTTTGACGTCGGGGCGCAGACCAAGCCGCGCGACGAGAAGCGCGTCGATGGACGGTGCGGAAATGCCGGTGACCGAGGTGAACATGACGTAGTCGATGTCGCGCGGTTCGAGGTTCGCGGTGCGGAGCGCATCCCGCAACGCCTGCTCGGTCAGGTCGGCCGCGACCTCGATGAACATGCCGTTTGACTGAGTGAAGGTGCTCGAGTCCCGGTAGCGCTCGATCGGCATCACGAGGTGCCGCGTCTGGACTCCACTGCCCCCGTGGAGCCGTCGCATGACCGCCTGCCTCGCCGGATCGGACGTCACCATGGGCGCGATGGTGTCGGTGATCTCGGCCTGCGAGTAAACGTGGGTCGGTAGCGCCGGTGAAACAGCAGCGATACGGGCCATGGGGCACGCTAACACGGTTCCCGGCCAATATGCTCGGCGGCGGGAGAGCGGCCGGAGCGCCTAACGTTGCAGAGTGGCGACACCCGAATCCGTGCATCCGAGACCCCGCTCCCTCGGCGCCGTTGGACTCGTCATCGCCGGGCTGCTCTGCCAGGACGTCGGCGCATCCTTCGCCGTGCTGCTCTTCCCCGCGGTGGGCGCACTCGGGATGGTCGCGCTGCGGCTCGCCTTCTCCGCGATCATCCTGCTCGCAATCTGCCGCCCCCGGCTTCGCGGCTACGGCCTGCGCGACTGGGCCACCGTCATCCTGTTCGGCATTGCGCTGGCGGCGATGAACGGGTTGTTCTACGAGGCCTTGGCGCGGATACCCCTCGGCGCCACCGTGACCATCGAGGTGCTCGGGCCTCTCGTGCTCTCCGTCATCATGAGCAGACGCGCCTCGAGCTGGCTCTGGGCAGTGCTCGCCTTCGTCGGCGTCGCGCTTCTCGGTCAGGGAAGCTTCGGACAGTTGGATGCCATCGGCATCGTCTTCGCGTTCGCCGCGGCGGCAGCATGGGCCGGCTACATTCTCCTATCGGCACGCACCGGCCAGCGCTTCCCAAAACTCGACGGCCTGGCGATCGCCATGACGATCGGTGCGATCATCGCTCTGCCAATCGGCGTCGCGACATCCGGCCCCGCCATCTTCCAGCCGGGCAGTCTGCTCCTCGGCGCCGCCGTCGCGGTGCTGTCCTCTACGATTCCCTACGCCCTCGAGCTGCTCGCTCTGCGGCGATTGCCGTCCGCAACCTTCTCGATCCTGATGAGCCTTTCGCCCGCCATCGCGACCGTGGCGGGGCTCGTGCTTCTGCACCAGACGATCACGGTGGTCGGCGCGATGGCGATCGCCCTCGTCATCTCCGCGAGTATCGGCGCCGTCCGTAGCGCGTCGACCGCACCGAAGCGGCGGGACAGTCCCGACGTCTCCGACCAACTCGGCTGACCCAACACTTGCGGAGGAGCCATGCGGCGAGTCGTCCTCGCGCGGTCCCGACGCGCCGGATGGCTCCTCCACAACGGTCTAGGCGGTCGGCCCCGGCGCGTGATCCTCGAGGAACAGGAACACCTCCGTGCTGTCCACGCCGGGGTAGGTCCCGGCCGGCATGGCCGCGAGCAGGCTGGAATTCATGCGGGCACTCGGCCACGAATACTGTTCCCACCTGCGTGAAAGATCGAGTGGCGGCCGGCGACAGCAGGCTTCGTCCGGGCAGCTCGAGACCTGCCGGTTGACCGTGTCCCGTCCGCGAAACCACTTCGCGGTTGCGAACGGCGTGCCAACGCTTACCGAAAAATCGCCCTGCGCTGTCGACTGGATGGCCGAAGTGCACCAGTAGGTCCCCGCCGGCTTGTCGGTGTATTGATGGTATGGACTGAAACGGTCCTCGACATCGAAGACCTGGCGCGCGCTCCATTTGCGACAGACGAGCTGGCCCTCGACGGCACCCAGCACATCGGTGGGGAAGGCCGCGTTGTCGTTCTCATAGGCCTTCAGGATCGCACCGCTCTCGTGCACCTTGAGGAAATGCACCGGGATGCCGAGATGCTCGGTGGAGAGATTCGTGAACCGGTGTGCGGCGGTCTCGTAGCTCACGGCAAAGGCGTCGCGCAGGTCCTCCACGGATAGCTGCTTGAGTTCCTTGGCCTCGCGGAGGAAGGCGACCGCGCTCTCCTCGGGGATCAGAAGCGCCGCGGCGAGATAGTTCGTCTCGACCCGCTGTGCGAGGAACTCTCGGTAGTCCTTCGGTTCGGGATTCCCCAGCACGAAACTGGCGAGGGCCTGGAGCAGGGCCGACCTCGGGTCGCGTGCAGACGTGCCTCGAAGCGGAAGATAGATGCGCCCGTTCTTCAGGTCGGTGACCGACCTGGTCGACTGCGGCAGGTCCTTCACATAGTGCAGGGAGAATCCCAGATGCGCCGCGAGATCGGATGCGACGCGCTGGGAAAGCGGCCCGCCGCTGTGGCCAACTGCTGCGAGCAGCATCCGCGCATGCGTCTCGAGCTCGGGGAAATAGTTGTTCTTGGCCCGCATGAGTTTGCGCAGCTGGGCGTTGGCCCGCCGCGCCTCCTCCGGGGTCGCCGCACGCTCGCTGTGCAGGCGTTCGAGTTCGCGCTGGAGACCGAGGATGGTCTCCAGCGCGTCGTCGCTGATCGACTTGCCGACCCGGAATACCGGCAGCCCA
>JAODMH010000229.1 GCA_025465035.1 Microbacteriaceae bacterium
TCGGGCCCTTTTACGACGGCACGCACTCCGCCATGCCATACACGACCTTCTGGTTCGTCTCTGCGTTGTTCTTCACTGTCATCCTCTTGCGATGTCTCCAGAGGCTTCCCCTGCTCGTCCGCTGGGCCATTGCGATCGCGGGGCTGTCACTCGGGTATCTCGTCGGCAGCTCGCTCGCCCAAACCCCGCTCTCGATCGGGTCGGCGCTTCCCTGCCTGTGCTTCGTCCTCTCGGGGATGCTCGCGGCACGGCTCCGACCCCGCATACGAAGGCCAGGGATCGTGGGCATTGCTCTGCTCGTCATCGCGGTGGCGCTGATCGCCAGCGGGCTCGCCTCCCCGCTGGATATCAAGGTGGGCAACTACGGGACGCCGGTGATCAGCGTTCTCGTCGCGGTATCCATCTCCTTCGCGCTCGTTCTAGTGATGGAAGCACTGTTCCGATACCTTCCCGGGCAGGTGGGGCACGCCGCCACTCGACTGGCCACTGCCGGATTCGCCGTCGTTCTCAGCCACCCGCTCATCCTGTGGCTGATGCTCAAGTTCTTCCCCGCCGTGCCCGACTGGGGCGTATTCGCTCTCGCCGTCGTCGTTCCGTGGATCGTCGGCCTGATATTCCTGCGGACGCCGGCATCACCCTGGTTGACCGGATCTGCCTACCATCCGTCGCCTCGGGATCCGGATCGGGGATCTAGTCGAGCAGTCCGCAGGGAACAGTAACGCTCCAGTTGATGGTCTCCCGAAAGCGAACGCTTTGGGAGTCCGGCAGGCTTTCGCATTGGCTGGAGAGGGTCGGGATCTGAGGCTGCCATTCCGGTCCGTAGGACCGCCGGGTACCCTGCGGGAAAAACTGCACCAGCAGGAGGGCGACGAGCCCGACCACGACTGGCGTCACGATCAGGCCATGAACGGAACGTCGCGGTGCCGGCAAACGGACGGCGGAACGGCGGCGCGCGACGATTACCCCCGCCGCCAGAAGCACCAGTCCGCACAGCATCATCGAGGGGACGACACCGTAGCGCACCAGCCACACCGACTCCAACTGCGCCGTGGACATGACGGCGTAGTCGTAGAAGGTGTTGGGGTTCTCGACGATTGAGACCGAATACACGACCACGGAGCCCGCGATCAAGGCCGTCGCAGCCACCCGCTGGATCGCCGAACCCAGTCTCAGGACGACAAAGGCGGCGACGGCGAACGGAAGCGCCAAGGCGATGCAGAGCGCCGGCCCGCCCCATGCAACCGCTGCACCGATGGAATCCTGCTGAACCCACACCGGCATGACCGCGTTGATGAGATACCCATAGGGAATCGACCAGAAATCGACCGGCGGATGCCCGCTCTGTCCCCGCGGCCAGATAACGGTGACGCAGAGCTGAGCGGCGACGCCCACGAGGTAGGCGGAACGAACGACCCAGCGGGATCGGTCGCGTGGACGCCACAGCAGCAGTGGCAGAAGGAACACCGACTCGATCTCCGTCAACGCCCCGAGCAGCACGAAAACGGCGATGGCGATGGATCCGGCACGCGTTCTCGGCCGATACAGCAGCACCCACATGATCGTCCACAGCACGAGTGAGTGCAGATTCGCCATGTTGCCGAGCACCTCTCGCGGAGCAAGCGGTGCGAGCACCGTCAGCGCGGCGATGAGCACCCGGGCCGGAATCCAGGTGATGACGTCCGCCGAACAGACGTACACGATCGCCGCCATGATTCCCGCGAGCAGGCAGGCACCGAAGGTCATCGAGAGCGCGAACAATTGCACCGGCATGAACTGCACCGTCAGCGCGGCGACGATCCGCGGAAGGGTGTGCAGGTAGCCCGCGTAGGGAACGAACAGCGAGTTGAGAGGACCGAGATTCAGCGCATCCTGGAGGAAGTTGCGACCGTCCTCTGCCCACAGGGTGTCCCGCGCGATCGCGGGAAGGCGCATCCACGCCAAGGATGCGGTGAGGACTCCCAGTACGATCGGGACCATGACCCTGCTGCCGCTCATCCACCGGGAGATGAGTCGAGGGGTGATCAGGGCGATCGACCAGAGTCGCGATTCTCTCCGCACCGTCTACCTCGCAAATGGAGCTTCTCATTGCGGCCTGGCATGCAAACAGCCAGTTCGACGGTATCCGATGGAAATCTGCGAAACCTGAAAGGTGTGCAGCAATCGACTCTGCGATGCGCGACTCAGTCGCTCGATACTGCGGCAGACACGATCGGTTGCCTGAGGATGGTGCGTTGACTCTCGGGTGGCACCCTGCGGAAGTCGCTGAGATAGATCTCGTGGTGCGTGCCAACCATGCGGAAGCCGTTGTCGGGGATGAAGTCGTGATGCAACTGCTTGAGGACGTCTGCTTCATCGTCGAAAGAACCGACGTGCAGCGTCTGCGCGCATCGCCCCTCGGACAGATTCTCCAGGCGGAGGTCGTCGAGACGCGCCGGCTGGTTCTTCGTCCCTGCCTGCTCAACGGCGCTGGCGAACATGGCCTGGTCGGTCCAGTCCGGGACCATAAGCATCAGCGTCCAGTCCCACTGGGACTTGTCTCGCGCCGCCGCGAACGAGTCCATATCCTCGGCCCACCACAGGCCCTCCAAGGGCGGGACGACGTAATCGCGCCCGGGCTCACGTTTGCTGACGAACTTCAGCTTGTATGCAACCGGTTAGAGCGATTCGATCGCCTCGGTGAAGGCTGGCGAGGTGTTCGGATCGCCGTGGCCGTCGATCATGAGGTACTGGATGTCGGGCACATCCACGAACCGGAATCGGCCCCGTTGCGCTTGGTAGGCGTC
>JAODMH010000203.1 GCA_025465035.1 Microbacteriaceae bacterium
GGCCGCAAATACAAGCTGGTCATGACGGTGCATGACATGGTGTTCTACCGCATCCGGCAGATCCCGGCCGGCTACAGCTGGTATGTGCGCGCGATCTGGCGGAGCTTCTATCTGACCTACTGGCCTCAGCGCCTGGTGCTCCACCGGGCGGACGCGGTCGTGACCGGCTCATACAACTGCGAGAGAGAGATGAAGGCGGCCAGGCTGACCGGTCGTCCGCTCACCGTCATCCGGCCCGGCGTTGACGACCGCGGTGCGATGCCGCGCGAGTACCCGGCATCGAAGACCCTCGTCTACATGGGCACATTCCAGCCGAACAAGAACGTGGAGACGTTGGCGAAAGGCATGCACCACCTGCCCGGTTACACCCTCCGCCTGCTCAGCCGCATCGACGAGGAGGACCGCCGGCGCATCGCCGCGCTCGCGCCCCCGGACGCGATCGTCTTCGACGACGGCGTCACGGACGAGGAGTACCAGGCGGCGCTGCTCGATGCGACGGCGATGGTGACGGCGTGCCGCGACGAGGGTTTCGGCATTCCCCTCATCGAGGCGGAGGCCGTCGGAACGCCTCTCATCATCAGCGACATTCCGCTCTACCACGAGGTCGGGGGCGACGCGGCGGTGTTCTTCGACCAGGAGGACCCAGAAGCCTTCGCCAGGGCTGTACTGGACTCTGATACCCCGGAGGAGTGGCGGCGGCTCAGCGCGGCATCCCGCATCCAGGCCGCCGAGTTCAGCTGGGACGAGTCCGCCCGCCGGCTCCTCGCATTACTGAGTGACGTCGTCGGCGAGAAGGCGAGTTAGAGCGCGCTCTCGCGCTGCTCGATCGCGTTCTGGTCGACGATGTCGCCGCAGTCGTCAGTGACGGAGTCTTCCTCGATCGGGTCGTCGAATGCGACGAGTTCGAGGCCGCCGTCGATGTGCCGGAAGCTGTGCACAGAGCCGTTGGTGATCGGGATGCCGCGGTGCCCGGGGCTCGCCGGGGCAACCGCGTTCAAGACGGTGCGGATGACGCCGCCGTGAGTGGCCACGATGAGGTTGCTGTCCGGATGGCGCTCGGCGAGCCCGATGAGCGCCGGAATCACCCGCGCCGCGACCGCCTCCCTGGTCTCCCGGCCAGGGACAGGAGTGCTGCCGGGGAAACGCCGGGCGAGCTCTCGGTCTTCCAGTCCCTCCGCTTCGCCATAGCGACGCTCGACGATCTGGTCGATGGTCTCTATCTCACCGATGCCGACGGTCCTACCGATGATCTGAGCGGTCTCGCGGGCGCGCGAGAGTGGGCTCGACGCGACGCCATCCCATGAACGACGGGCAAGAAGCGTTCCCGTGCGCGCAGCCTGGGCTCTGCCGGTGTCATTGAGCGGGATATCCGTGCTGCCCTGGATCTTTCTGGCACGATTCCAGTCGGTCTCGCCATGGCGTACGAGGTAGAGCAGGGTCGTCATGGTCTGGGCATCCTTACGGCGGTCGGCAGGCCTGCGCTGACGGCGGGACCGCACCGCGCGAGCGTTGATGCCCCGCTTCGACGACCGGTGGTCAGCGGGTGAGCCGACCGGCCAGTTCCGTCAGAGTCTCCGAGGCACCCGCGTCAATCTTAACGGTCGCCCTCGAATCGCCCTTTGTCGCACCGCGATTGATCACGACGACGGGCATGCGCCTCTTGGTCGCCTGGTCGAGGAGGCGGATGCCGGAGTTCACGGCGAGAGAGGATCCCGCGATCAGCAGCGCTTCTGCACCCTGTACGAGCGCCCGTGCCTCCGCAAACTTCTCAGTGGGGACGAACTCTCCGAAGAAGACGACCTCCGGCTTGAGGATACCGCCGCAGACCGAGCAGAACGGCGCAACGAAATCGGCGATCTGAGTGAAGGCGACATCGCCGTCCGGGCCAAGTTCCAGAGAATCCGGTTCATCGAGCCACGGGTTCGCCGCGGCCATACCCTGGGCGATGTCGGCGCGGGCAAAGATCTGCCCACAGGTGAGACAGCGGACCCTGTCCATGGAGCCGTGGAGGTCGACGACCCGCTGGGAACCAGCGCGCAGGTGAAGACCGTCGACGTTCTGGGTGATGACGCCGTTGATCAGGCCGTCCTTTTCGAGGGCGGCAAGCACCCGGTGACCGTCGTTGGGCCGTGCACCGTCAAACCGACGCCAGCCGAGATGGCTACCCGCCCAGTAGCGCTTGCGGTACTCCGCGTCGCTCAGGAATTGCTGAAAGGTCATCGGGTTGCGTTGCGGAGCACCATCTCCCCGGTAGTCAGGGATGCCGGAATCGGTGCTCACGCCCGCCCCGGTCAGCACCGCGACCATTCGGCCACGCAGCGCATCCGCCGCGGCATCCAGCTCCATCGACGTGGCAATCGGCCACTGGCGCAGGGCAGCGGCAGAAGCCATGGCCGCCTCCTCACTCATCGATCGTGCTTTCACAGAGTAAACAACGGAGTTTTCGGATATGTTTCCAAATGCTGTCAGTGTCGGGGAGAGTCTGGCAGTGTCTGGCAATCGTTCGCCATCGGCAGGAGAAAGCCATGCACATCGTGCCCATCGAAACTCTCGAACTGCCGGGACTGGCGGACTATTCGCGCCTCACCGATGTCGCGCTCCGCCGCCTGAGCGAACCGGCCGGTGGTCTCTACATCGCCGAGTCGACGAAGGTCATCGCGCGGGCCGTCGCCGCGGGGCACCGGCCGCGATCCGTGCTGCTGCAGGAACAGTGGCTTCCCGATATCGAGCGGCTTCTGGTCGACGTCGACGTTCCGGTCTATGTCGGCCGGCCGGAACTGCTCGAGCAACTCACCGGCTACAACCTGCATCGTGGTGCCCTCGCGGCGATGCATCGGCCAGAACTCGCCCCAGTGGCCGAGGTCATCGCCGGCGCGACACGCATCGTCGTGATCGAGGATGTCGTCGACCACACCAATGTCGGAGCGATCTTCCGTTCGGTAGCCGGCATCGGCGCGGATGCCGTGCTCATCACGCCGCGCTGTGCCGATCCGCTCTATCGCCGCAGTGTGCGGGTGAGCATGGGAACCGTGCTGCAGGTGCCGTGGACCCGACTGCCGGAATGGCCGGAGGGCGCGGACATCCTGAAATCGGCCGGCTTCCACCTCGCCGCACTCGCCCTCGCCGATGACGCGATCACCCTCGACCAGCTCGCGAGCGATCCGCCGGAGAAACTCGCCATTCTGCTCGGTGCCGAGGGTGACGGCCTGAGCCGGGCCGCCCTGCGGGGCGCGGACTCGGTGGTGACGATTCCCATGCTGCACGGAGTCGATTCGCTCAACGTCGCCTCGGCCAGCGCCGTCGCACTCTGGGCGCTGCGTGTTCGATAACTATCATGAGCACGTGCCAGTGAACCGTCGCCGAGCCCGCCGGATCGCGGCAATCGTCTCCGGTTCGGTGGTCGTCCTGGCCATCGGCAGCTACCTGCCGCTCACACTGCTCGCGCCGCTCGGTCCGGCCGAAGTGCGGGTCGCGGCATACAGCAGCCCCGTACATGCCGCCACCGCTGTCGCCTGGCCCGGGTATGGGGCGAGTGCCATCAGCGCCGTCGGCTTCCCCGAGGCACTGGCCTCACACGGCCGTGCAGATCCGCTTCCGATCGCGAGCATCAGCAAGCTCGTCACGGTGCTCGTCGCCCTCGAAGCCAAACCTCTCGCCGTGGGACAGAGCGGTCCAACCATCATCTTCGGCGCCGCGGACAGCGCACTCTTCGCCAAGTACACGGCCATGAACGGCAAGGCAGAGCCCATGAAGACCGGGTCGAGTCTCAGTGAACTGGACCTGCTCCGGGTCGTGCTCATCGCATCCGCCAACAACTACGCGGAGGTGCTCGCCACCTGGGCATACGGCGGCGAGCCGGCCTTTCTCGGCGCCGTCGACACCTGGCTGGTCGCACACGGCCTGTCTCACACGACCATCGTCGAGCCGACAGGGATCAGCCCGAAGAACACCAGCACCGCGAGCGACCTGCTGGCGCTCGGCGGACTCGCCCTGGACAACCCCGTGGTCGCGACGATCGTCTCGACGAAGACGCTCTCCCTGCCATCGGTCGGCACCTTCGACAACACGAATGCGCTCCTCGGCTATGCCGGCGTCGACGGCATCAAGTCGGGCACGCTCGACGAATACGGAACCTCGCTCCTGTTCACGGCTGACTACCGCGTCGGCGGTCGGGACGTGCGACTCATCGGGGCGGTGGTCGGTGCCGCCGACCACGACACGCTCTACGGTGCGGTCAGATCACTCCTCGCCACGGTCAAGTCCGGCTTCAGAGAGGTCACAGTGACCACGAAGGGCCAGGTGTTCGCCTCATACTCGACGCCATGGGAACACGTCGTGAAGGCGGTCGCCCTGAAGGATGCGACGGTCGTCGTCTGGAGCGATACCCCGATCGCCGCGAAGATCGAGCCGGCGCTCGACCTCGGCCTTGGTCGAAAGGGCGAGGCCGCCGGGAGCGTCACCTTCACCGCCGGGGAGGCGACGGTGATGGTCCCACTCGTGCTGAACCACTCGATCACGGATCCTGGACCGTGGTGGAGGCTCGTCAATCCGGGCTCCCTATTGCTCACCAGATAGACGACGCGTATGCCGGTATGCGCATAAATGCATGCTACTCACAGGGTCTTGCCTCTAGAGTAAGTCCATCCATCGAGCGTCTGCTCTCTGCCCCGACTGGGAAGTCACCTAAGCGAGGTATTGTGACCGATTCCGCATCCGTTGCCCCCGTCGTGACCTTCACGAAGACCCGCCCGGGCGGTAACCGTAGCAACCCGACGACCGAGTACTCGGCCCTGCTGCGGACAGTGCGGGATGCAGGACTACTGCGACGCCGCACCGGCTTCTACGTGATGGTCTTTTCGATCCTCACCCTCGCTCTCGGCGGAGCAGTCGCCGGCTTCGTGCTCCTCGGCGACAGCTGGTATCAGCTCCTGATCGCCGGTGTGCTCGGCGTCATCCTCACCCAGTACGCCTTCCTGGCGCACGAGGCCTCGCACCGGCAGATCTTCACCTCCGGCAAGGCGAACGACCTCGCCGGACGCACGCTGGCCAACCTCTTCGTCGGCATCAGCTACTCCTGGTGGATGACCAAGCACAGCCGTCACCACGCCAATCCCAACATCGTCGGGAAAGACCCGGACATCGAGCAGGACTTCGTCTCGTTCCAGGAGACGGATGCCGCGAAGACCAGGGGGCTGCACGCCTGGGCGACCCGCCGCCAGGGCTATCTGTTCTTCCCGGCGCTGACCCTCGAGGGTCTGAACCTGCACCTACTCGGCTTCAAGACGGTGTTCGGACGTGAGCGGGTGGACCGCCGCTGGCTGGAGATCGGCATGCTC
Organism: Microbacteriaceae bacterium; assembly: GCA_025465035.1. Classification (GTDB taxonomy): domain Bacteria; phylum Actinomycetota; class Actinomycetes; order Actinomycetales; family Microbacteriaceae; genus Lacisediminihabitans. Next base: position 5,337 of record JAODMH010000203.1, read on the forward strand.
GTTCCCCGGATCTCGCTCTACGTCACGGCGATCTTCCTGTTCCTCCCGGTCGGCATGGCCTTCGCCTTCCTCGGTGTCCAGCTCGCGGTCTTCGGCGTCTACATGGGTGCGTCTTTCGCGCCGAACCACAAGGGGATGCCGATCCTGCCGCACGACAGCGAGGTCGACTTCCTTCGCCGCCAGGTGCTCACCTCGCGCAACATCGCGGGCCGCGGCACCACCACATTCATGGGCGGGCTCAACTACCAGATCGAGCATCACCTCTTTCCGAACATGCCGCGGCCACACCTCGCCAAGGCCCGCGAGATCGCCAAGGAATACTGCGACACTCACAGCATCCTGTACACCGAGACCACTCTCACCCAGTCCTACGGGATCGTGATCCAGTACCTCAACCGGGTCGGTCTCGCCGCCGGCGGCGATCCCTTCGACTGCCCCGCCGCGGTGCAATTCGGCCGCTAGGCTCGCCGAGCTGCTCGGCCAGGACAGCTACGGCCGATACGGCCCGGCGTCGGGGCGCTTGGGGGTGACCCCGTCACCTGACGACTGGTGACGGATGCGCCGGAGCACCCACGGCACGAGGTATTCGCGGGCCCACCCCATGTCCTCCGCTCGCGCCAGCCGCCACGGCCGAGGCGGCAGCGGATCGGGGTTGAACGGCTCGAGGTCGTTCTCGACATTGAGCGCGTCGAGCACCATGCGGGCGATAGTGGTGTGGCCGATCGGGGAGAAGTGCAGGCGGTCCGGTGCCCACATGCGCGGGTCCTTGAGCTCCCGCAGCGCCCACATGTCGGCGATGATCAGGTCGTGACGGAGGGCTATGGCCCTCAGGTTCTCGTTGTAGATCGCGACTTTTCCGCGCATCCGCCCGAGCACGGGAGTCATCCCGATATCCGGGCCGTTGAAGAGCACCACCGTCGCATCGCTGGAGCGAAGGCGCTCGATACCCGTTTCGAGTCGAGCGGCCACGTCATCCGGATCCGTGTTCGGCCGGATGATGTCGTTGCCCCCTGCGGAGATCGTGATGAGGTCGGGGCGGAGGATCAGCGCAGGCTCCACCTGCTCGTCGAGGATCTGCCGAAGCAGGCGACCACGGATGGCCAGGTTGGCGTAGGAGAAGTCGTCGGTCTGCTGGCTCAGCACCTCCGCGACGCGATCGGCCCAACCGCGACTACCGCCAGGACTCAGAGGCTCGGGGTCGCCGATTCCCTCGGTGAAGGAATCGCCGATTGCCACATACCGCGACCACGGATGGTGCTGAGTCATGGTTCCAGCCTGCCCCAAAGTTTCGCGGCGCGCCAACGGAGACCGCCGCGCCAGCGAGTCTCACAGGATGTTCGCGCTCGGGCCTCCCCTTCATCATCCGTGTGCCATCGAAGGTCGGCCGCTGCAGGTAATGTCGTCAGGGATGAGCATCCCCCTGTCGTTCGGCCCCTCCGTGGGTACCTCGGCAGCCGAACATCTGTCGCCGTCTTTCCCCGAGCGCGCGGCGCGCGGAACGGCAGACAAGCTCAGGGCCTGGCAAGCCGAGGCGCTCGAAGCCTATTTCGCCTCAGAACCCCGTGACTTCCTGGTTGCCGCGACGCCTGGCGCCGGCAAGACCACCTTCGCCCTCCGGCTGGTCACCGAGCTGCTGGCCCAGAAGAAGATCGATCGGGTGACGGTCGTCGCACCAACGGAGCACCTCAAGCGGCAGTGGGCGGATGCCGCGCACCGCGTTGGCGTGCGGCTCGACCCGAGTTTCAAGAACAGTCACGGCTGGCACGGCAAACACTTCCACGGTATCGCGGTCACCTACGCACAGGTCGCGACGAGGCCCGCACTGCATAGGAACCTCACCGAGAGCGGCCGCTCACTCGTCATCCTCGACGAGGTTCATCACGGCGGCGACGCGCTCAGCTGGGGTGACGCGATCCGCGAGGCCTTCGCGCCGGCGACCCGGCGACTCTCGCTCACCGGAACGCCCTTCCGCTCCGATACCTCGCCGATCCCGTTCGTCACGTACTACCCGGATGAGCACGGCATCCGCACCTCGAAGGCCGACTACGCCTACGGTTACGGACGGGCGCTGGCCGACGGCGTCGTGCGGCCGGTCATCTTCATGGCCTACGCCGGCAAGATGCGCTGGCGCACCCGCACCGGGGACGAGATGGAGGCCAGGCTCGGCGAGGGCGACACGAAGGACGTCACGGCGCAGGCCTGGCGGACCGCGCTCGATCCGGAGGGCGAATGGGTACCGGCTGTGCTCAAGGCGGCCAACCGGCGGCTCACCGAGGTGCGTCACGGGATACCGGATGCCGGTGGTCTCGTGATCGCGACCGACCACTATGCCGCACGCTCCTACGCCGCCATCCTCGAGAAGATCACCGGGCGGAAACCAACAGTCGTGCTTTCGGATGAGAAGGCCGCGAGCGACAAGATCGCCCGCTTCGCCGAGAGTGACAGCCGCTGGATGGTGGCGGTGCGGATGGTGTCGGAGGGCGTCGACATCCCGCGGCTCGGGGTGGGCGTCTACGCGACATCCGCATCCACTCCGCTGTTCTTCGCCCAGGCGATCGGACGCTTCGTGCGCACCCGCCGTCGGGGCGAGACGGCGTCGATCTTTTTGCCGAGCGTGCCCAGCCTCCTCGGTCTCGCTGGCGCGCTCGAGCTGGAGCGCGATCACGCCCTGGACCGCGATCCGGGCGAGGGACTCGAGGAGATCCTGCTCGACGATGATGCCGCCGATGACGCGAACCGGGTCGAGTCGGCATCCGGTGACGCGCTGCTGTTCGACTTCAAGCCTCTGGAGTCCGAGGCCAACTTCGACAGGGTGCTCTTCGACGGGGACGAGTACGGCGCGGGAGCCGCGACCGGAAGTCTCGAGGAACTGGACTTCATCGGCATCCCTGGTCTGCTCGAACCGGAACAGGTGCGGGAACTGCTGCGGCACCGGCACCAGCGGCAAGCGAGGCGCATCGGCGATCGTCAGAAGCAGGCGGATGCCGCGGGGGAGCGATCGGCAGAACCGGCGCCGCTCTATCGCAACCTGAAGGAGCAGCGCAGCCTGCTCAACAGCCTGGTCGGCATGCGTGCGAAGGCGACGGGGGAGCCGCACGGCCTCATCCACGCCGAGCTGCGGCGCATCGCCGGCGGTCCGGCTGTGCCGCAGGCGAGCGTCACACAGCTGCAGGCCCGCATCGACCTGCTGCGTCGGGGGCTGCGCAGCTAGGCGCTGGCTGTCCGCGAAAGTCGCCAAATTGCCCCCGCGCACCGCCGATAAGGACCATTTGGCGACTTTCGCGGGTCGCTGGATATCTACTAGCGAAAGTCACGCGACGTTGCACGCACGGACAGCGCCAGCGACTCGAATCCGTCGGCTATCAGGTTGATGACGCCCTCTGGCGACCGCTCGAGAGTTCCGCGCACGATGAGTGTCGAGGAATCGCGCGCGACCAGCCGATAGCGTTTCCACACCCCGACGCTGCAGACCACGTTCACCAGACCTGTCTCGTCCTCGAGGTTCATGAAGGTGATGCCACTCGCCGTCGACGGTCGTTGCCGATGGGTCACCACGCCACCTACTTCGATGCGCCTCCCCGGTTCGGCAGTCGCCAGCTGCGCCGAACTCAGCACGCCACGCTTTTTCAGCATCGGTCTCAGATGATGGATGAAGTGGTCATCCGGGGACATGCCCGTAGCCCAGAAGTCGGATCCCAGCACCTCGAAGGAGGTCGGCATGGAGAAGAGCGGCAGCTGCACCGCGACCACCGTGTCGGGCAGGAATTCCGCCCTGTCCTGTGCAGCGCTTCCCGCCATCCAGAGCGCTTCTCGCATGGTGAGCCCAAAAGCCTCGAAGGCTCCCGCTGCCGCAAGCGTCTCGAGTTGTGCCGTCGTAAGCCCGACGCGGCGCACGAGATCCGCCATGTCCGTGAAGGCGCCATGAGCTTCCCGCTCGGCAACGATCCTCTTCGCCCGCGCCTCGCCGATTCCCTTGACCTCGGCGAGTCCGAGCCGCACCACAAACCGTCCGTCCCGCCGATGATCGTCAGTATCGAAGTGCGCGTCCCGGTCGAACTTCTCACTGGGTTTCGGTTGCTCGTGCTCCAGACAGGAGTCACTGCCCATACCTGTGGGCAGGGCGAGCTGGTCGACATCCCTGCCGTCATCGAGCAACTCGAGCCCAGCCAGAACCCCCGACCTCAGGATGTCTGGCCTCACCACCTTGACCCCGTGGCGCCGCGCATCCGCAACGAGGGTATTGGCCGAGTAGAACCCCATCGGCTGGGCTCGTAACAGCGAGGCGAGGAAGGCGGCGGGATAGTGCAGTCGCAACCAGGCGCTCGCGTAGACGAGGAGGGCGAAACTGAGCGAGTGGCTCTCCGCGAAACCGAAGCCGGCAAACGCCTTGATCCTCCCGTAGATGTCGTCGGCCTCGGTTCCCACGATCCCATTACTAGCCAGGCCCGCATAGAGCTTGGCTTTGAGCGACTCGATCTTCACCTCGCCTCGCTTGGAACCCATCGCCCGACGCAGCAGGTCGGCATCCTCCATGGTGCAGCCGCCGATCGTCACCGCGATCTGCATGAGCTGTTCCTGGAAGATGGGAACCCCGAGGGTCCTTTCAAGCACGGGTTCGAGCAGCGGATGAGGGTACCTGATTTCTTCCACACCCGACTTCCGTCGCACGTAGGGGTGCACGGCCCCACCCTGGATCGGCCCCGGTCGCACCACGGCGATCTCGACCACGAGATGATAGAACTCTCGCGGCTGGAGTCGGGGGAGCATGCTCATCTGCGCACGACTCTCGACCTGGAACACCCCGATCGAGTCGGCGCGGCAGAGCTGGTCGTAGACACCCTGCTCTTCCTTGGGGATGCTGTGCAGGGTCCAGGCCTCGCCGAGATTGTCGCGCACCAGATCGAAGCAGTGCTGGAGCGCGTTAAGCATGCCGAGGCCCAAGAGGTCGAATTTGACGAGGCCCATCCAGGCGCAGTCGTCTTTGTCCCACTGCAGAACTGTGCGCCCGTCTTTGCGGCCGTGCTCGATGGGACAGACCTCGCCGACCGGACGCTCGGTGAGCACCATGCCGCCGGAGTGGATGCCCAGATGCCTCGGGAAATCGTAAATCTCGTTCGCGAGGTAGACCACAGCATCCGGGATCTCATGGTCCGGGCTCGCAGCAAGACCGCCGTGGTGTTCTACCTGCTTCGACCAGGCATCCTGCTGGCCGGGACCAGCCCCGAGTGCCTTCGCCATGTCGCGCACGGCAAACCGGTCGCGGTACTGGATGACGTTGGCGACCTGGGCCGCGTTCTCTCTGCCGTACTTGTCGTAAACGTAGCGGATGACCTCTTCGCGGCGATTGGAGTCGAAGTCCACATCGATGTCCGGCTCCTCATCACGCATGCTCGAGAGAAAGCGTGCAAAAGGAAGCTGGTAAAAGATCGGGTCGACCGCCGTCACGTCGAGCAGGTAACAGACAGCCGAGTTCGCCGCGGAACCACGCCCCTGGCACAGGATGCCGCGGTCACGCGCGAACTTCACGATGTCGTAGACGATGAGGAAGTAGCCGGGGAAGTTCTTGTCCTCGATCACCCCGAGCTCTTCCTCGATGCGCTCACGATCCTTATCGGTGGCGTCGGGATATTTGCGGGGAACCGCGTCCCAGACCAGCATCCTGAGATAGGTCATGGGCGTGTATCCCTCAGGAACCTCCTGGACGGGCAACTCCGGTCGCGCGCTCCGCAACCGGAAACCCAGCTCTTCCGCCAGTTCCACCGTGCGTTCGACCGCACCGGGATAGCGGGCGAAGCGGGCGGCCATCTCGTCCCCGGAACGCAGATGAGCGGCCGCGGATTCCGGCAGCCAGCCGTCCAGGTCATCGAGGCTCCTACGGGCGCGTACCGCGGCCAATGCCGAGGCGATCCTGTACTGCTCTGGTCGCGCATAGTGGACGTTCCCCGTCGCCACCACCGGCAGCCCTCGGCTCTCGGCGATTGCGAAGAGGGCGTCGTTGTAATCGCTGTCGAGCGGATTGCCGTGGTCGAAGAGTTCGACGTTCACAGCGTCCAGGCCGAACAGATCGACGAGGTGATCGATCTCACGTGCGGCCTTCCGCGGCCCGTCGGCAATAAGTGCCTGCCGCACGTGGCCCTTTCGGCATCCGGTCAGAATCGCCCAGTGGCCACCGGAGCGTTCACTCAGCTGACCAAGGTCGTAGCGAGGTCGCCCCTTCTCCCCGCCATCGAGTTGAGCCCGGGTGATGGCACCCGCGAGTCGGTGGTAGCCCTCCTCGCGGCGGGCGAGCACGAGCAAGTGGCTGCCCTCCGGATCGGCCGCACCATTCTGGGGTCTGCTCAGTCCGAGAGAGAGTTCTGCCCCGAAAACCGTGCCGATGTCGGGATGCAGCTCTGCCGCCTCTGCCATGCGCGGGATGCCGTAGAAGCCGTCGTGATCGGTGATCGCGAGTGAATGCAGTCCCAGCCTCGCGGCTTCCTCCAGCAGCTTCTCCGGCGGGGATGCCCCGTCGAGAAAACTGAAGTTGGAATGCGCGTGCAACTCGGCATATGCCACCGTGCTGTGGATGCGCGGCAGATCGAGAACTGGTGACTGATAGGGCTGTCGCTTATGCGAATAGGCTGGCCCGTCACCACCATCCAGCCCTACGGCGTGACCCTCTGGAGGACTTCGATTGGAGAGCGCGCGCTCCAGCTCAGCCCAGGGGATCGGTGGGTTATGCCAGCCCATCAGTCGTACCTCGCTTCCGCCCACCACAGATGGTCCTCGAGCACGAGTAGCCAGGCCGCACCCGTCTCGTCGACGACCTGGAAGCGGTTAGCGGTGCGTGCGGTGCCCGCATCCCACCAGCGTTCGGCGATCGGCCACGGCCCAGCCCAGGCGGACACGGGGAGAGTCGTGCGATTGTCCGTCGAAAAGCGCGAGGGAACTGCCGAGAGGATGCCTCGGTCGTCGACATCGATGACCGAGCCGTCCCCGGCGAACACGCTCGCGGGGAGCGGCAGTTCGAAGACCGTGCTCGGCGCGGGCGCCGGAAGTCGGCCCGGCCATGGCTGGGTCGACGACTTACCCGCCGGCTCCCTGTCGCCCCACGGGATGAGTTTCTCCCGATCACGCTGAGTGCGTCCGCCACCGACAGCGGCGGTCAACACTCCGCCGTGGCCGAGCATGCTCTGTACGCGGGAGAGCCCGTGGTGGATGCGCTCGTCGTGGCCGGTGCCCCAGAGCCCCTGCTCGTGATTGCCGATCCCGTCGACGCTCTCAGGGACGACCCGCACCCGCGTGACGCCAGAGCCGAGGCCGCTGTCGCCCGCACCGCCCTGCAGTTGCCAACGCAGCCGGTCGACGACATCCGCCGCCGTGAAGGAACGAGGATGCAGCCAGCTGCGCTCTGAGACGTCACCGGAATCGGAGTCGATCTCGATCCTGATCGCCGTGCAGACGAGTCTGGCCGCGACGAGGCTCTGAATGAAACTGTCGGCCGATGCCCGAAAACCGAAAGCGACCTGGTCGACCCGATCGAGGGCCGGTTCGAAGGCGATCACGGTGTCCAGCTCCTCCGGTGGGACGCGCGGGATCACGGGGTGACCGTCCAGGCCGCTCGCCAGCGCGTGCAACCGAGCGCCAGGCGCACCGAAGCGCGCTTCGACGTCGGCGTTCTCGAGGCGGGAGAACTCGCCAAGAGTGCGGATGCCGAGCCGCAGCAGCAGGGTGGCGAGCGTCGGTTCGTCGAGAACCCTGAGCGGCATGGGGGAGAGGAATTCGGCAGAAGTACCTTCCGGGACGATCGTAATACGCGCCCTTTTCGGACTGCGCGCGGCGTGTTCCGCCGTGAACGGACCATCGGCAACGCCCACCCGGGAACCGTGGATCCCGAGCTCGTCAAGGGCGTCGAGTAGCCAGAGAGCCGCCTCCTCTTCTCCGCCGTAATAACGGGCGGGCCCCTGCGCCCGCATCGAGCACATTCCGGGTCGCAACAGCTGCACACCGGGCATCGTCTGTTCGATCACCTCGATCACGGGTTCGAATACCCGGGAATCGAGCGCCGCCTCATAGGGGAAGAGCAGGATCTCGGGACACCTGACCTGCGCATCCCGCAGCCGTTGCCCGCGTCGAACGCCCTCCCGGCGGGCGGCGGCCGAGCAGGCGAAGACGGTTCCCCTGTCGATGAGGGCGATCGGGGCATCCGCCGCCAACGAGTGAGCGCGTATTGCCGCCGTGATCGGCCAGTCGGGGCACCAGAGCACCATCGTGCGCGTGATCGTCGTCATCCCGCTGCCTCCCGCAGGGAGGGCACGCTTTCGATCTCGCGGAACTGTTCCTGAGGGTCGGGCAGCCACATTCTGGCGCTGCGTGGCCGGCCGACGCGGCTGGTGACGGTCACCGTGACCTGTCGCGCGCTCAGGTGTCCGTGGCCCTGCCCGATGCCGCTCCAGTTGGATTCGGAGAGGCTCAGCATCGCCTCGCTCTGCGGCCACGGTCCGAGCACGATGAGCGTCGCGCCGCGCTGCCTGAGCCGTGCCGTCAGCCGCGAGACACTCGAGTCGTTCGCCCGCCGTGGCGGACGGATCACCACCACCCCGAGCACGTCGGCGACGGCGGCGGCGACCCCGAGCCACTGATCGCCAGGATGCGGCACGAGCACGAGCCGCTCGAGGTCGATGCCGAAGCGCTGTGCGGCCTCCACACCGAACTCGGGAACGCCGACGACACCGCACCACGATCCGGCGGCCGATGGCCCGACGAGAAGCGCCATGAGCAGGGTGGCCGAGCTGTCGACCGAGTAGGTCGCGCCCTCTTTGAGGCCGCCGCCTGGCAGCAGGGGGGCGATAGCCGGATGGGTTGCGATGAGGCGCGTGTCGAGTCTGGTCGCCTGCATCTGCCGGATGCGTGACTGTAGCTGCTCGACAGTGGCGCGCGTCGGCGCCTCTGCGAGGGTCGCGGCTGCAGGAGACATGGCCCCATATTCGAACATACATTCGAATATGTCAATTGCCGCCAACATCCGCGGGAGGTGTCAGCGTGAGATAGGCTCCGACGCTGCGGCTGCTGCGACAGACGCCGCGGCATCCATCGGCTTACGACGGGCGGAGAAGACCCACCAACGGTAAAGGGCGAAGCGGAACGCGGTACCGAGTGCGAGCCCGACGACATTGGTGGCGAGGTTGTCGGCGATGACCGAGGTATAGCCGAGAACATAGTGCGAGACCCACAGGCAGCCGAGGGCGATGAGAGCCCCGGCGACGCTCACGACGGCGAACTCGATGCCCTCACGGACCACATCGGTGCGCCGTCCGACTCGCCTCTGGGAGCGGAACGTCCAGAGCCGATTGCCGACCCAGTTGACGACGATCGCGAGGGATGTCGAAATCACCTTGGCGATCACCGGCCCGCCATGCACATAGCTCGGTTCGAGCACTGTCGTGCGCAGGGCGTTGAAGACGACGACATCGACGACGAGCCCGACGCCACCGACGAGCAGGAAACTCAGCAGCTGGCGACCGAGCGCGGCTCTAGATGTGCGGGACATGGGCCCGTTCCGTGTGTGCTGGTACGTCCCGATCGAGCGGCACAGTTCCGCGGATGCGGGCGGGCAGCCCCTGAAGGCCCCAGAGCGTCACGCGCGCGATGGCTTCACCCACGATGCCAGAGCTCATCTTGGACACACCGTGCACCCGTTCCACGAAGGTGATGGGGACTTCTGCAATGCTCAACCCTGCGGTGTAGGCGTGCCAGAGCATCTCGATCTGGAAGCCGTAGCCCTGCGACAGCACCCGGTCGAAACCGATCACCTCAAGTGCCTCGGCCGTGAAGGCACGGTAGCCGCCCGTCACATCACGGAAGGGCAGTCCGAGGGCGATCCGCGCGTAGAGGCTGCCGCCCTGCGAGAGCAGCATGCGTCGCAGCGGCCAATTCTTGACTTCTCCGCCCTTCACCCAGCGCGAGCCGAGCACGACGTCCGCGGTGTTCAGCCGTTCGAGCAGTCGCGGCAGCTGTTCCGGTCGGTGCGAGCCATCGGCATCCATCTCCACGAGTCGTTCGTAGTCGCGCTCGAGGCCCCAGGCGAAGCCGGCGCGATAGGCGGCTCCAAGGCCCTCTTTGCCC
>JAODMH010000024.1 GCA_025465035.1 Microbacteriaceae bacterium
ACGCGGTCGTTGAGCAGCTTGCGCCCGCGGATCTCATCCCGGATCGCGCCCTCGAGGTAGAGGCACTCCAGCCGCTGGCCTTCGGTCAGTTCGGCGCCGACGGCGACGATCTGCCGCAGCATCGGCAGCGACATCCGACTGGTCTGGCCGAGGCGGAACTGCCGCTCGGAGACGTGTGCCTCCTGCGCTGCCCGCCATTCGACCGCCTCACGTTCGGCGAGCGCGTATTGCCGGGTATCACGACCGGCCTTGGCCAGCGAGAGCGAGAGCGCGTGAGAGACGCCTACCCAGAGGATGTCGCCGACGACACCGTAGGCGACGAGCCCTCCGACGCCCGACCAGGCGATCGTCTGCACGATGAGCGCCCCGATGCCGATCCACGCAAAGGTGTGCCGGCGACGCGTCGACGTGATGACCATGAGGGTTCCGATGGCGGCCGTGTACCAGGCGGCGTAGCTGTCTTTCGGCACCACATGCACCTGACTGGTGACGAGCAGCGGCACAACGAGCGCGACGACAGCGTTGAAAGCGGCGAGCCAGATCGGCATGCGCGGACTCCTCGACAGCCAGAGGCTGGCAGCGGTGGCAATCGCATACAGGACCATCGCCGCGACATACGGTCCCTTGTTCGCCGGCACGTTCATCGATACGGCAGCGAGCAGCAGGTGGTATGCCGAGAAAATGGCGGCGAGACCGATGATGAGGGCGCGCGGGACGGCGATGTTCACGGGGCCACCTGCTCGGTGGTGGCCGTCGACGAGAACTCGGAGGCGATCTCCAGCTGTGGCCAGGTGATCCTGATCACCGTGCCTCGACCGGCGGCGGACTCGATCTCGACGGTGCCTCCGGCGTTAGCAACACGCTCGATGATGGAGACTCTCAATCCGAGGCGCTCCGTCGGAACGGTATCAACGTCGAAACCGGCACCCGTGTCTCCGACCTCCACCTGGATGCCACCGCTGGCGCTGGCCTGGATGGTGAGCCAGCGGCGCACGTCATCGTCTCCAGCGTGCTGGAGGCTGTTGACCATGGCCTGAACGGCAGCGGAGTAGACCGCCTCCGCCGACTGCACGGGAATCATGCCGTCCTCGATGCGCTCCGTCCGTAGTCCGAAGGGTGCGGAGAGAGTCGCGGTCGCGCCCATGATCCGATGGGCGAGCTGGTCCATGCTCACTGTCGCGTCGTCGTCCGGGGAGGTGGCGGCCGCATCCTTGAGATGGCCCATCGCATTGCGCGCCATCCTGGTGGCCAGTTCCTTGGCTTCCGGCGTATAGGCCCGAGCGGCGGAAAGAAGGGTGGTGAGCACGCTGTCGTGCACGATCGAATCGACCTGCACGCGTTCGACCTCTGTCGCGTGCTGGCGCACGGCATGGGCGTACCGGTCGAGGGCCGTCGACTGTGCAGTGTCCACCGAGGCGGCGGCCTGGCGCAGCAGGGTGATCAGGATGAGCACCGCACCGCCGAGCACGATGGCATAGGCCGTGTCGAGCGCCGCCGACTCCCAGCTCTTTCCTCCGCCGGACGGAGTCATTCTCACCAGGCCGTAGACGACAGGGGTGACGATCAGATAGCCGGTGGCTGCCCAGGTGCTGAGCGCGACCGCGGCGGCGGAAGTGCCGACGGTACAGAGGAGCCACAGCCAGGGACGGTCATTCGCGACAGCCGATGGGTCCTTGGCGGCGAACGGCCACACGATCAGCGCGATCAGGTAGGCGATCGCGATGTAGCCATTGATGAACATGACCAGCCGGCGGGCGAACGACGCGACGATGGACGCGATGAGACCACCGAAGATGGCGATCGCCATGATGTAGTACCAGATCGTCTGCATCTGAGACATCTGGCCGAGCATGACCGGCAGAGACTGAGCCCCGAAGGCGAAACCGAAGATCGCGACCGAGCGCGAAACGACAGTCTCGATCTGTCGGCGACTGATCGGATTATGTGGTTGTCTCGCTTGCCCTATCGGGACGCTAGCGACCATCGCCGCCATCCGGGTCAAGGCCCGGGAGAATACCGTCCTCGACGGCTCGGCGAAGGAGGTCCACCTTCGTCGGGGCGGGACGCCCTACTTCCACATACTTCACACGGATGCGGTCGAGGTACTCGCGAGCGGTGGAATAGCCGATGCCGAGCTGCTGGGCCGCCAGCTTGAGCGGGAGCCCGGAAGCGTAGAGGTGGAGGATCTCGCGCTCGCGACGACCCAGTTGAGCCTTCGCGAAGTCGCTGTCCGCGTCGATGGCCGTCGCCCACTCCAGGTTGTTCAGTACCTCGCCGCGCGCGACGGTCTCGACAGCGGACATCACCGTCTTAGTCGCGGAGGATTTCGGGATGACTCCGGCCGCACCGGCCGCCAGAGCCTCGCGGACCGAGGCGACACGATCGGCGATGCTGTGGATGAGCACTGCGGATCCGGTGGCCTGCACACGCTTGACGTTCTCCGTGACGGTCGAACCGTCGCCGAGGGAGAGGTCGAGTACGACCACGTCGTTCTCGCGTCCGGCCAGGTTGTCGACGAACTCCTGAACGGATGCCGCAGCGAGGACGAAGTCGAAACCGGCCTCGATGCAGGCGGCCTTCAATCCGAGCCTCACCGATTCATGATCGTCGACCACGGAGACGCGCACCCCGGTCGATCGCGCGCTCGCTCGCGGCTCGTCGGTTGTCGTTTGCACCATGGTCGGTCCTGTCTCCCGCGGTAATTCTGGAATCCAGCTGTTCCTGCACCAATCGTACTGGGCGCGAGCCACGCTAGAGTCTGGACATGCCTGCCAGAGTCGCGGGAATCGCCGCGGTCGTGGCCGTCACACCGCTCGCCCCGGCGATTGTGCGTCGTTTTTCTCGTCGATCGGATCGATGGCGGCAGTTGTGACTAGCGCCTGACCAGGGTGGCGACCGCTTCGACGTGGTGCGTGTTCGGGAAGAGGTCGAAGGCACGCAGCCGCGTCACTCCGTAGCCGTGCTCCTCGAACAGGGCGACATCACGCGCGAGGGCGACCGGATCGCACGCCACGTAGACGACCTGGGCGGGGCTGAGAGCAACCAGTCCGGCGACGACGGACTTTCCCGCGCCGGAACGCGGGGGATCGAGGATGACGGTGGCACGGCCGAGATTCGCCCGTTCGTTCGAGCCGGCAGTGGTCCCCAACTGCTGCACGAACCGTTCAACGCGAGCCGTCACCGCCGTCGCGCCCACCCACTCCGCGAGATTCTCCGCTGCGTGATCGGTCGCGAGCGAGTCGCTCTCCACCGTCGTGATGCGCAGGCTGCTGCCGAAACGATCCCCCACGGCGGCGGCGAGCAGTCCGACGCCGCCGTAGAGGTCGAGATTCGCCGCTCGCGGCTCGAACAGCGTCTCGTCGATCGCCTCCTGCACCGCGGTGGTGAGCGTCTGCGCCGCCGCGCGGTGGACCTGCCAGAACCCTCGGACGTCGAGCCGGAAGTCCCGGTCGCCGACCCGTTCCACGATGCGCTGTGCCCTCGGTTTCTCCCGACCACTGGCGAGCACAAAGGGGTTCCCTGTCGATGGGACGACGACATCGACGTGGTCGGCTCCGGGAAACTTCTCACCGAGCGGAGAGATCGCCGCGACCTCCGGGGTTGCCAGTGGTACGTCGATGACCGGAATCACGCGGTGCGACCGGGCGGCGTAGGGACCCGGCGTCCCGTCTTCAGCGACGTGCAGACGGAGCCGGGTGCGCCATCCGGTGCCGTCGTCCGCACCGGGGAGCTGCTCGACGACCACGTCCGTGTCGATTCCAGCCATGCGCTTGAGCGAATCCGCGAGGACCTGGCGCTTGAGTTCACGCTGGTGGTCGATGGAGATGTGACCGAACTCGGCACCGCCCGCGCGGTCCTCCGGGGCCCGATCGATGCTCGCGGCGGCCCAGATGTGCGGTTGGCGATGCTCGGACGCCTTCACCACTTCAACGGTCTCCGCGCGCCAGAACGACTTCTTCGAATCCTCGGTGATCCGCGCCATCACCGTCTCGCCGGGAATCGCATCGCTGACGAAGATCACCCGGCCATCGTGTCTGGCCACCGCCACACCGCCGTGGGCTACGTTGGTAACCTCGATCTCGACCTGTTTGCCCACCCATTCGCCCATCCAACGAGCTTGCCACAGGAGCGCTGTGCCCATTCATCCGGTGCGCCTCTACCTCGCCTCCACCTCGCCCGCTCGTCTCGCAACGCTGCGGGCGGCGGGGATCGAGCCGGTGGTACTCCCCTCCCGGGTAGACGAGGATGCGGCGGTCGAAGCGGCTTCTCCCCTGTCCCCGGTCGAGATGGTCCAGCTACTTGCCCGACTCAAGGCCTCCGCCGTGGTTTCTTCCGAGATCGACGGATTCATCCTCGGCGGCGATTCGGCGTTCGAGCTCGACGGCGTGGTCTATGGCAAGCCGCACCTCCCCTCGGTCGCCCGGGAGCGGTGGATGCTGCAGCGCGGCCGCACCGGACATCTCCACTCGGGCCACTGGCTCATCGACCACCGCGGCGGGGTGCTCGGTGAGGCGCGCGGCGCTGTCGCAACCGCCGGCGTCACGTTCGCATCCGACATTTCGGACGCCGAGATCGACGCCTACATCGCGACAGGCGAGCCGCTCCTCGTCGCCGGGGCCTTCACGATCGACAGCCTCGGGGCTCCGTTCATCACCGCCGTCGACGGCGACCCACACGCCGTCGTCGGGCTGTCGCTCTCAACGCTGCGCTCCCTCCTGCTCTCGTTCGGGGTGACCTGGCCCGCACTCTGGAATCGGCGCGACTTGTAGGAGCTGTCAGCACTTCATCCGTCTTTTTTGTACGCCGATGCCAAAAGCCGTCGCTTCCGGCCCAATAGGCTAAAGGACTATGCCCCGCATCACGAAGGTCCTGATCGCCAACCGAGGCGAAATCGCCGTACGAGTTATCAGGGCAGCGAAAGACAGCGGGATCGCATCCGTTGCCATCTATGCAGACCAGGACCGGGATGCCCGGCACGTGAAGCTCGCGAATGAGGCCTACGCCCTCGACGGGACCACGAGTGCCGACACCTACCTCCGCGTCGACAAGGTGCTCTCGATCGCCCGGCGGTCCGGTGCGGACGCCGTGCACCCCGGCTACGGATTCCTCGCCGAGAACGCAGAATTTGCGCGTGCGGTGATCGACGCGGGGCTCATCTGGATCGGACCATCGCCCGCCGCCATCGAACAGCTCGGCGACAAGGTGTCCGCGCGGCACATCGCCGAAAAGGTCGGGGCACCCCTCGCGCCCGGCACGCTGAACCCGGTCTCTGGCGCCGCGGAGGTTCTGGAATTCGTCGACACGTACGGCCTCCCGGTCGCGATCAAGGCGGCCTTCGGCGGGGGCGGCCGCGGCCTCAAGGTCGCGCGCACCCGCGAGGAGATCCCCGAGCTCTTCGAGTCGGCGACGCGTGAGGCGATCGCCGCCTTCGGCCGCGGCGAGTGTTTCGTGGAGAAGTACCTCGACCAACCACGGCACGTCGAGACCCAGTGCCTCGCCGACGCCTATGGCAAGGTCGTGGTGATCTCCACGCGCGACTGCTCGCTGCAGCGCCGCCACCAGAAGCTCGTGGAGGAGGCCCCCGCCCCGTTCCTCAGCGACGAGCAGAATGCTCTCCTCTACTCGGCGTCGAAGGCGATCCTCACGGAGGTCGGCTACCTCGGCGCGGGCACCTGCGAGTTCCTCGTCGCCCGCGATGGAACCATCTCGTTCCTCGAGGTGAACACGCGGCTTCAGGTCGAGCATCCCGTCTCCGAGGAGGTCACCGGCATCGATCTGGTACGCGAGCAGTTCCGCCTCGCCGAGGGCGGATCCCTCGACTACGACGACCCGATCGCCGAGGGCCATTCCTTCGAGTTCCGCATCAACGGAGAAGATCCCGGTCTGAACTTCATGCCGGCACCCGGTCCTGTGCACACCCTGCGCTTCCCTGGCGGCCCCGGCGTCCGGGTCGACAGCGGTGTCACCACCGGCGACGTCATTAGCGGCGCATTCGACTCGCTCCTGGCCAAACTGATCGTGACCGGCTCATCGCGCGAGGACGCCCTCGAGCGATCCCGCCGCGCCCTCGACGAATTCGAGGTTGCCGGCCTTCCGACAGTGCTGCCATTCCACCGCAAGATCGTGCGCGACCCGGCCTTCACCTCTTCACCCTTCACGATCTACACCCGGTGGATCGAGACGGAGTTCGTCAACGACATCGAACCATGGAGCGGATCGCTGGCGGATGTCGCGGCACCGGTTGCGCGCCAGAACATCGTCGTCGAGGTGGACGGCAAGCGCATCGAAGTCTCGCTGCCAGCGCGACTCGGTTCCGGATCTGCTTCTGCCGCCGTCGCGGTCGCACCGAAACGTCGCGGCGGTGCGGGAGCCGTCGTGACGGCCACCGGCGACGCGGTGAAGGCGCCGATGCAGGCGACGGTCGTCAAGCTGGCGGTCGCAGAGGGCGACACCGTCGTCAGGGGCGACCTCATCCTCGTGCTGGAAGCCATGAAGATGGAGCAACCGATCACGGCACACAAGGATGGGACGATCGCCAACGTCAACGCCGCGGTCGGCGCGACCGTGTCATCCGGATATCTGCTGCTCGACATCGCGGGCTAGCCCCTTGACCGTGACGTCGTTTGTTGTCAATGCGGCTGCGGGAGCGCGCGCATTGACAACGGGCGGGCGCACGGAGTCGGTTTAACGGATGCCCGCCGCGGTCAGATGCGCACGTAAGCGACTCGGCGAGATGGCGAGAGCCCAGTTCCATCGAGTCATGCCGTGTCCGGCCGAGCGCAGGTCGTCTTCCCGAAGTTTTTCGTCGTACAGGGCCTGCTCCGGTGTTCTGCCGCGAAGGAACTCCGGATCGCTGTATTTGGCCCGACCGTCGAACTCACCGATCATGGTGAACTCCGGCCACCAGAAGTCGACGATATAGATACGCCCGCTCGCGCCAGCAAGGGAAACCTGCAACCGCGGCGGGGTCAGTCTGGCTAAATGCATCCCGACTCGGCTCATCGACTCTCCCGGCCGGTCGGCCGCTCCATCAGCGAAGTCAATCACCCGGCGGGCCATCACCGAGCCATGCTTCAGCGGAATCGACTCGAGTTCACGAAAAAAGTCCTCTCGGGTGACGGACGCTGCCGACAGACCTTCGACGGGGTGGGTCGCGCGGCGAAGCGCGGCGTCCGCGACGGCCACGGCGTGGCCGAACGATTCGCGTGAAGCGAGGTCGACGACCGTGCGAGCCAGCGTCGTCACGTGCAGGCCTTCGATCATCGCGGAATCCGATGGCGCCCCGATCGTGTGACGTTCGAACACGCCCGTCGACCGGCCGCCCGCCGAAACGGGCGCCAGGACGTGCGCCTTGATCGGCCAGGGCCCGACAGACGGAAGTCGCCACAGCGCCGCCGCCGATTGATGCGAAAACACGGTCTCGGGAGGCGCAAGGAGGGAGGCGGCCTTGACTCTCGCCCGGTACCGAGTGTGTCGATCCATCGATTGCCATACCGAAGCCTCAACGTACACACCGTGATAGATCGCGACTAATTGCCCCCGTCGAGTTCGAGCGAAGAACGCACTCCTCTCGCCGGGTGAAGCAATGTCACGAGTGAGAAACACATGGTCGTACCAGTCCGTCGTCGATCGCAGCATCCGCCATGGTCCAGCGAGAAGTGGAAGGCGCACCGCCGCTCCGTACTACCGGTGGAGAGAAGCACCAACCACCCACGCTCGGAGGATCGGAGCCGGTGGCCGTCAATGCGCCGGCTCGTGGTCAGTGCGCCCGGCTTAGTTGCCGCACTGACCACAAACGGGTGCACGGATGCGCAAGCACTTAGTTGACGATGTGCATGGCCCTGGCGGCATCCGTGATGCTGTCCGAGAGTGATGGGTAGACCGCGAAGGCCCGCGCGACCTGATCGACAGTCAGGCGGTGTTCCACGGCGATCGCGATCGGCAGGATGAGTTCGGATGCCCGCGGCGCGACGATCACGCCGCCGATCACGGTGCCCGATCCAGTGCGGGCGAACAGCTTGACGAATCCGTCCTTGATGCCCATCATCTTCGCGCGCGGGTTGGACGCGAGCGGGAGCTTGTAGATCTCGCCCTGCGCGATGCCATCCTCGATCTGTTTCTGCGACCAGCCGACTGTCGCGATCTCGGGCTGGGTGAAGATGTTCGAGGTGACATTGCGCAACTCGGTCGGGGTGACCGCGTCGCCCATGGCGTGGAAGACGGCGGTGCGCCCCTGCATGGCGGCGACGGATGCCAACGGCAGGAAGTCCGAGCAGTCACCGGCCGCATAGATCGACGGCATCGAGGTGCGCGCCACGCGGTTCACGCGAATGTGTCCGGAGTCGGTGAGCTGCACTCCCGCCTCCTTGAGTCCGATGCCCGCGGTGTTCGGGATCGATCCGACGGCCATGAGGCAGTGGCTGCCGTCCACTGTGCGCCCGTCCGACAGGGTGGCGACGACGCCATCCTTCGTGCGCGTCACCGAGTCGGCGCGGGACTTGGAGAGCACGGTCATGCCGTTGCGCTTGAAGACGTCCTCGATGACCCTGGCGGCATCCGCGTCCTCGCCGGGCAGTACCTGGTCCCGCGAGGAGATGAGGGTGACCTTCGACCCGAGGGCGGTGTAGGCCGAGGCGAACTCGGCGCCGGTGACACCGGAACCGACGACGATGAGGTGCTCCGGGGTCTCCTCCAGGCTGTAGAGCTGGGTCCAGGTGAGGATGCGTTCGCCGTCGGGCTTGGCCGCGGGAAGGATGCGCGGGCTCGCGCCCACCGACACGACGATGGTGTCGGCATCGATCTCGTCGAAATCCGTGCTGGTCTTGCCCTTACCCGTGGAGACGATCACCCGGTTCGGACCGTCGAGACGGCCGTCGCCCTGCACGACTGCCACGCCCGCCTTGATCAGTTGCGACTTCATGTCTTCCGACTGCTGGCGGGCGAGTCGCTGCAGCCGTTGATTCACGGCCGCGAGGTTGACCGTGACCTCTGGCCGGATCGGCCGCCCCGACTCCCCCCGGGTGAAGAACTGAACACCGAGATCCGCCGCCTCGCCGATGGCGTTGGCCGCCTCGGCGGTCGCGATGAGGGTCTTCGATGGCACGACATCCGTCAACACGGCGGAGCCGCCGATGCCGACTCGCTCGACCACGGTGACCTCGGCGCCCATCTGGGCCCCGGTGATCGCGGCCTCGTACCCACCGGGGCCGCCGCCTACGACGACGATGCGTTGCTTGCGCTCGAATTCATAGGACATGGGTCCATTGTCCCGTAGCGGGCGGAGGCGACAAAACCACTGGTCGCCCCGATCACGTCGAAAATTCAGGACTGTTGGGGGTGATGCGGCCGCAGCAGCCCAATCGACGACATTCGGGGGACACAAGTCCTGAATTTCCGAAGGGGCAGGCGGAGGGGAGACGCGCAATAGAGTGGACGGATGCCCACGACCTACCTGAATCCCCTCGACGACCCGACTGCAGACCCCTTCGAGGTCGCCAGGAGGGCCGCAGCCGAGATCGCCGAGAAGACGGGGGTGAACCATCACGACCTCGCGCTCACTCTCGGCAGCGGCTGGGGCAGCGCCGCCGATCTGATCGGCGAGACCACGGCGACGATTCCCGCCCAGGAGATCACCGGGTTCGGCAAGCCCGCGCTGGCGGGGCACGTCGGTACCCTGCGCTCGATCCTGCTGCCCGGCGGCAAGCGCGCGCTGGTGATCGGGGCGCGCACGCACTACTACGAGGGACACGGCGTGCGCCGAGTCGTCCACAGCGTGCGAACGGCCGCCGCCACAGGCGCGACGACGATGATCCTGACGAACGGGGCCGGTGGCATCCGCGAGACCTGGAAGCCGGGAACACCAGTGCTCATCAGCGATCACATCAACCTCACCGCGGACTCGCCGCTGGAGGGCGCGACCTTCATCGACCTCACCGACCTCTACTCGAAGCGGCTGCGTGACATCGCCAGGAGCGTCGACCCGAGCCTCGACGAGGGCGTGTACACGCAGTTCCGCGGACCGCACTACGAGACCCCGGCCGAGGTGCAGATGGCCAAGGCCATCGGCGGACACATCGTCGGCATGTCCACGGCGCTCGAGGCGATCGCGGCCCGACAGTCCGGCATGGAGATCCTCGGACTCTCGCTCATCACCAACCTTGCCGCCGGCATCCAGAAGACGCCGTTGAGTCACCACGAGGTCATCGAGGCGGGTCGGGAAGCCGAGCCCGTGATCAGCGCGCTGCTGGCGCTGATCGTGGCCGAGCTGTGACCCTTCGGCAGGCTCGGTCGGCGATAATCGATGCCGCGACGGCCTGGCGCGACCAGGATCCGGATGACGAGACCCGCGCCGAGCTCGACCGCCTGATCGCGGATGCCGCGTCCGGTAGCCCCGCGGCGGAGTCAGAGCTGCACGATCGCTTCGACACCCGCCTCGAGTTCGGCACCGCGGGACTCCGAGGACGCATCGAGGCGGGCTCCAACCGGATGAACCGTGTGCTCGTCGCGCAGGCGGCCGCCGGTCTTGCCGGCTACCTCCTGTCACAGGGCGACCGCCCGAGCGTGGTTATCGGCTACGACGGACGCAAGAACTCCCAGGTCTTCGCGACCGATACCGCCGAACTCATGGCCGGCGCGGGCGTGCGGGCGATCATCCTTCCACGGCTGCTCCCCACGCCGGTACTGGCGTTCGCCGTTCGCCACCTCGGCGTCAGTGCCGGCGTCATGGTCACCGCGAGTCATAACCCGCCGTGGGACAACGGGTACAAGGTCTATCTCGGGGGAGAAGACGGCGGCTCGCAGATCGTCCCTCCAGCGGACGGCCAGATCGCCGCGCAGATCCTGCGAGTCGCGGACCAAGCGAACGTGCTCCAGCTACCGCGCTCCGCGGAATACGAGTCAGCCGGCGAGGACGTTCTGGACGAGTATGTTCGTCTCACCGCGGCGCTGGCCGGGCATCCGACCGCCCCAGTCAAGTACGTCTACACGGCGATGCATGGCGTCGGGTGGGAGACCGCGCATCGCGTCTTCCTCGATGCGGGTTTCGGGGATCCGGTCATCGTCACGAAGCAGATCCTGCCCGATGCCACCTTCCCGACGGTGAACTTCCCGAATCCGGAAGAGCCGGGCGCCATGGACCTCGCCTTCGCGACGGCGACGGATGTCGATGCCGAGCTGGTCATCGCCAACGATCCGGATGCCGACCGGCTCGCGGTGGGAATTCCAGACGCGCAGGGCGGTTGGCAGCGGCTGAGCGGCAACGAGGTTGGCGCCCTCCTCGGCTGGCGCGCGGCCGAACGGCTGAACGCCGCCGGACCGGAAGGCGTCCTTGCCGCCTCCATCGTCAGCTCACCGGCCCTCGCCGCGGTGGCCCGCCACTACGGACTGGAGTACGCCGACACCCTCACCGGCTTCAAGTGGATCTCGCGGGTGCCAGGTCTGTCGTACGGCTATGAGGAGGCCCTCGGCTATCTGGTCGACCCCGACAAGGTCCGCGACAAGGACGGCATCTCGGCCGCCGTCGAGTTCATCTCCATGGTCTCAGAGCTCAAGGCGGATGGGACGACCCTCGACGAGCACCGACTCGCCTTCACCGACACCTTCGGGGCCTTCGCCTCCGCACAGCTGTCCATCCGGGTCGGCGACCTCGCCGATATTCCGCGAATCATGGACGGCCTCCGAGCGACGCCGCCTGACTCGATCGGCGAGGTACCCGTGCGCGAGATCGACGACTTCGCTGACGGCTTCGAGCAGTTCCCGCCGAGCGACATCCTGCGGATCTGGCTCGAGGACGGCTCCCGCGTGATCGTCCGGCCGAGCGGTACAGAACCCAAGGTGAAGTTCTACATCGACGCGTCGAGCACGGACGGCACGGCGGTAGAGCGACAGCAGAAGGCCCAGGCCGCGGTGGATGCGCTGACCGTTGGCATCCGTCCGCTACTCGCCTGACTCACCCGAGAGCGATCGTGAGATCGCGGATGCCGCGTACCTCGCCCGCTCTTCGACGAGCTGCGCGCGGCTCCCGCTGAAGCTCGTCGCGACATACGGCACGGTGAGCGCCGCGACGGCGGTTCCCGCGCGGCCGAACACCGGAAACACGATGTCGGTGATGCCAGGCTGGAGGCTGTCGTCTCTGCGCTCGAAGCCCTGTGCCCGCACACGATCGACGCGCTCGGCGAGAGCCGCGTCATCCGGCGTTCCGTCCCCGGTGAAGGCGAGAAGCACCGCGCCCGTCGCCGTGCTCTCGATGGGGAACTCGGCGCCCACCCGGACGCGGAAGCCAAAACTCGACGGCGTCTCGACCTGCGCGAGGATCAGGATGCGACCGGCGTCGAGCACCCCCAGATTGCAGGATTGCCGCACCTCCTCGGAGAGCAGGCGCATCGGCCCGAGCGCCGCCTCCCTGAGCCCACGCAGTGGTTCCTGGCGGTGGGCCAGCTCGAACATCCGCACCGAGAGGAAGTACAGTCCCGACCGGCCGTCACGGTAGAGATAACCGCGCGCCTCCAGAGTCTGCAGCACGCGGAAGACCTGGCCGACGGTGCGTCCCACCGCCTCCGCGATAGCCGCCTGGCCGAGACCGCCCGATTCCCCGGCGAGCAGCTCGAGGATGTCGAGCGCCTTGTCGATGGCCGGCACCGAGTAATCAGGCGCCTCCTTTTGCTGCGTCACCGCGAAGCGGCCATCGCCGTCACCATCCGGCGGGCGATCTCACGATTGAGGTCGTCGGGAACCGGCTGCGCTCCGGCCACGAGGCTCGACGCGCTGGAGGCGACGCGCTCGAGAGACAGCGCCTGAAGCAGGAACCCGAGGTCCATCGATTCGAGCGAATTGCCCCTCGGATCGCGCCCAGCGAGGTTGACCATCCGTCCGTCGGCGAGAAGGATGACGTGGCGCCCATCCGCGAACTCGATCCGCTCGATGGCATCGTCGACCTCGACCACGCGGGACGCCGTCGCCTTGAGCACTGGCACGTCGATCTCCCAGGCGAAGTGGCCGCTGTTGGCGAGCACCGTGCCGGATTCCATCGCCGCGAATTCCGCGGCACCAAGGACGCCGGGGCGTCCTGTCGCCGTCACGAAGGTCTCGCCCCAGCCGGCGAGTTCGGCGATCGGGGCGACGCGGTAGCCGTCGAATGCGGCCTCGAATGCCTTGAGTTCGTCGATCTCCGCGATGGCGACCCGACCGCCGAATGATCGCAGGTATTGAGCGATGCCCCGGCCGCACCATCCGTATCCCACAACGACGAAACGGCGACCAGGGATCATCAGCCCAGTGATTCGCATGAGACTCTCGACGACCGACTGGCCAACGGCGTGACGGTTCTCGCCGATCGCCTTGAGGGGGCTGTCGTTGATCACGATGACGGGGAACGGCACCCGACCGAGCAGTTCGCGCCGCAGCCGGTCGCCGCCCGATGTGGTCTCCTCCGTGCCGCCGAGCACCGCGCCGGCGGTGCCGCGCTCGACCACGCCGGCGATGAGGTCCGCGCCATTGTCGAGGATCATGTCTGGCCGCGCGTCGAGCACGCCGGCGAGGTTGTCACGGTGCTGCTCGATGCTGTCGGCGCGGGCGCCGAAGACCGTCATCCCCTGTCGCCGCAACACCGCGACGATGTCGTCCTGTGTCGAGCCGTGGTTCCCGGTCGCCACGATCTCGGCTCCTCCGGCGGCGAGCACCTCGAGCAGCACGGCGGTCTTCGGATCGAGGTGGATCGAGACTCCGATCCGATGTCCGGCGAAGGGGGCGGTCGCGGCGAAGGTCTCACGTGCGACAGCGAGCAGCCGCATCCTGGACCTGATCCACTCGAGCCGTCGCTCACCGTGCGCGATCAGGTCGATCTCTGTGCTCATGTCTGTCTCCCGCGCGGCACCTCCGCGAGCTCAGACTACACCAGCGAATCTAACTTTTATATATGAAAGTTAGCTGCCGAGCGCGGCTTGCAGCTTCGTGGCGAGTTCCGCGGTGTCGAAATAGTTCTCGATCACGATCACATCGGCATAGGTCTTGCCGATCGCGTCGACGAACTCGGCCGAGGTCAGGATGATCTGGGCATCGGCCGCGTCGCTGACGACGCTCCCGAGGTGGGCGGCCGTCACGTCCGCTTCCAGGCCCAGTCGTTTGAGCACCCGTTCGGCGTTGATCTTCAGTATGCCGGAGCTTCCGATTCCGGCCCCGCAGATGGCGACGATCTTCATGCCGTTCCCTCCATGATTTTCTGGACTTCGGCGATCGTGGTGGCCGCAGCCAGGTCCGCGATCGCACTCGAGTCGTTGAACACGTTGGCGAGCTCCGCGACCGATTCGAGATGGCCGTCCGACGACTCGGTCGCCAGCCCCAGTACCACCCGAACCGGATCGTTGTGCGGATGCCCGAATGGCACGGGTGTCGCCAGCGTCACGACAGCGATCCCGTCCGCCAGCACCTCGGGTCCCGGCCGGGCATGCGCGAGCACCAGACCGGGCGCGATCACAACGTACGGCCCGTGTTCCTCGATCATCCGAATCATCTCGTCGGCGTAGCCCTGGCGTGCCGCTCCGGATCGTGCCAACGCGAGGCCGGCCAATCGCACCGCCGCACGCCAGTCTTCGGCGTGCGCGCCGATGATGATCGCCGTCTCGGCGAGCGGTGGAAGGGTCATCCTCAGGCGCTTCCAAACCCATCGATGATCTGGTCGGCGAGTTCCTCACGATCCTCGACGGGTAGGAACGCAGCCGCGGCGGCGTTCAGTTGGAACACCTCCAGGTCGCTGAGGTCATAGTCGAAGGTCTCGCTCAGCAGCGCAAGCTCGCGGCTCAACGACGTGTCGCTCATCAGTCTGTTGTCGGTGTTCACCGTCACGCGGAAACCCAGCTGGTACAGCAGGTCGAACGGGTGGTCGATCAGTTCGTCGCCCCACTGGGCGATCGCACCCGTCTGCAGGTTGGACGACGGGCTCAACTCGAGCGCGATCTCGCGGTCCTTGACCCACTGCGACAGCCTGCCGAGCTCCACGTAGGTGTTCTCCTCGTCCTCGCGGTCGACGGTGATGTCCTGAGCGATGCGCACGCCATGGCCGAGACGCAGGGCGCGACCGTCGAACAGGGCGCCACGGATGCTGTCCAGCCCATCCGCCTCGCCGGCATGAACCGTGGTGGGGAGGAAGTGCTGGGCGAGATAGTCGAAGGCGGATTTCAGCTTGCCGGCGGGAAAACCGGCCTCTGCACCGGCGATGTCGAAACCGACAACGCCGTTGTTGCGATGACGCACGGCGAGTTCGGCGATCTCGAGGCCGCGATCGGCGTGGCGCATGGCGCTCACGAGCTGGCCGATTCTGATGCGCCCGCCGGCGTGCGCCACCTCCTGCACGCCCTCGTCGATGCCCTCCTGCACGGCCTCGACCACCTCGTCGAGACTCAGGCCGCGGCTCAGATGCTGCTCGGGCGCCCAGCGGATCTCGCCGTAGATCACACCATCGGCACCGAGGTCCTGCACGAACTCGCGGGCGACGCGGATGAGTCCCTCCCTGGTCTGCATTACGCCAGTCGTGAGATCGAAGGTCGTGAGGTACTCGACGAGGGAGCCGGAATCGGATTTCTCGGCGAACCATCCGCCCAGGGCATCCGCATCATTCTCCGGCAGGTCGAGGCCGACGGTTTCGGCCAGTTCGATGATCGTCTGCGGACGCAGGCCACCGTCGAGGTGGTCGTGCAGTGACACCTTGGGCAGCGTGCTGATGTTCGCTCCGCCGCCGGGCAGGAGAAAGTCGTTGGGAACAGTGTTCATGCGCCAAATCTATCGGCTGGCGGCGACCGCTAACCTGATGGATATGGTGAACAAGATCATCCTGGACTGCGATCCCGGACACGACGATGCGATCGCGATGATCCTGGCCCATGGGAATCCGTCGATCGAACTCGTCGCCGTCACGACGGTGCACGGCAATCAGACGATCGAGAAGGTCACCCGCAATGCGCTCGCGGTCGCGCGCATCGCCGGGATCACGGGCGTTCCCTTCGCCGCCGGCGCACATCGCCCGCTCGTGCGCGCGCAGCAGGTCGCCGAATCCATTCACGGTGAATCAGGGATGGACGGGCCGGTTCTGCCGCCGCCCACGCTTTCCGCCGACCCGCGGCACGCCGTTGATCTCATCATCGACACGGTCATGCAGTCTCCCCCCGGCACCATCACGCTGGTGCCGACCGGCGCGCTCACCAACATCGCCATCGCCGTGCGCAAGGAGCCGCGCATCGTCGAGCGGGTCAAAGAGGTCGTGCTCATGGGCGGCGGATATCACGTCGGCAACTGGAGCGCGGCGGCCGAGTTCAACATCGTGATCGATCCTGAGGCCGCCCACATCGTGTTCAACGAGAAGTGGAAACTCACGATGGTGGGGCTTGACCTCACTCATCAGGCCCTCGCTACCCCGGATGTCGTTGCCGCGATCGGCGCCGTCGGCACCGGCCCCGCGCGTTTCGTCGTCGAGCTGCTCGACTTCTTCGGCCAGACCTACAGGGACGCCCAGGGGTTCGAGCATCCGCCCGTGCACGACCCCTGTGCCGTCGCGCTCGTGATCGATCCGACAGTGATGACGGTCGTCAAGGTGCCGCTGGATGTCGAGCTGACCGGTTCGCTCACGCTGGGGATGACCGTGGCCGACTTCCGATCTCCCGCGCCCGCCGATTGCACGACCCACGCCGCGACCGACCTCGACCACGCGAAGTTCTGGGCACTGATCGTCGACGCGCTGGAGCGGATCGGCGAGCCCGCGTTCTAGCCGCGCTCCGCCGGGTAACCGCTCGACCGCCCCGCTGGCCGCACGTCCGCCCCGCACCCCCCGCCCCCGCACGTCCCGCCCCGCACGTCCCGCCCCCGGGATTCGACTTCGGGGGACGCGTTTGGCTCCCGCGCGGTCGTGGCACAGTGCTTTCGGGTCCCTCGGCGCGGACGAACTTGCCCGAGGGACAAGATCTGCTGCGCGTGGAGCGCGCGAGGGTGCGTTCCAGCCCCTCGACCTCTCGTTCACCTTCCCGAGCTGGTCCATTTCTGCACATCCCTGTGCTCGTTCCGGTTCGGCCACCCTCGGGTGCGGCATCCTCGACCCATGTCAGTTCGGATATCTCTGCCGGCCCCTTTCGACAGCGGTCCCTTTTCGGTGCGCGCAGCCAATGAGGCGGGGATCGGCCGCGGCCGGCTTCGCGGGCGCGATCTCGAGCATCCATTCTGGGGCGTGCGTGTTCCTCCGAGGAAACCGTCACCTACGGCGGTGAATCCCCTTGGCGAGGACGAACTCGCCGATGCTGTCACCGAAGGACAAACCGCAGCGTTGTGCGGCGCATACTCGGTGCGGATGGCGACGGACCAGTTCTTCTCGCACGTCACCGCCGCACGCCTGTACGGGGTTCCGCTGCCTGCGCGCTTCCGGCTCGACACCATGCTCGATGTCAGCGTTCCTTCTCCCACCCGTGCCGTGCGGGCAGCCGGCATTCGCGGACACAAGCTACGAGTCGAGGAGTCGGACAGGATCGTGATGAACGGCGTCGCGGTGTCCTCTCCGGCCCACCTGTTCTGCGAGCTGGCGGGCCTGCTCTCCCTGGAGGATCTCATCTGCGCAGGCGATTACCTCCTCTGGTACCGTCAGCCGAAAGCCTCGCCCAAGGAACTGCGGCAAGCGCTGACGCGGTATGAGGGCCGACTCGGGCGCGCCAAGCTCGAGGAGGCCCTACCGGAACTCTCAGACCGCGCGGATTCTCCACCCGAGTCGAAGATCCGCTTTCGCCTCCGGCGTGCAGGTCTGCCCGAACTCGCGATCAATCCCTTGATTTACGACCCGTCCGGCATCTTCCTCGCCATGCCTGACCTGGCCTTCATCCGCTACAAAATGGTGCTCGACTACGAGGGCGATCATCACCGTTCCAGCAAAGAACAGTGGCGCAAAGACCTTAAGCGGGTGCCGAGGCTCGAGGACGCCGGTTGGCACTCGACGCGGATCAGCGCTGACGACATCCGCGACTCGACGGAGCTGATCGATCGGCTCAAGCGGCTTCTGAGGGCGCGTGGCTGGACCGGGTGATCCCGCAGGGGACACGTCTGCACACTCGCGAGCGTGTGGAGGGTGCGTTCGTGTCCCCTCGCGGCAGCACGCGGGCGGCAGCGCTGAGCTGCGGGCGGGGGCCGACCTGTCAGGACCCGATCCGCTCGACGATGAGTGGACCACCGGTCAGAATCTCGTCACCCGCCTGGCCGATGCGATACGCGGCCTCGAGCGCCTCGAGCGCCCGCGCGAATCGCTCCGGTTCATCCGTGCTGAGGGTGAAGAGCGGCTGGCCCTCTGTCACGATGTCACCCGGCTTGGCGTGCAGGTCGATGCCGGCCGCGTGCTGCACGGGATCCTGTTTGCGTGCGCGACCGGCACCCAGCCGCCAGGCCGCGACACCGAAGGGCAGCGCCTGCTGTTCGACGAGGACGCCAGAACGCCCGGCAGTCACGACCTGAGTCTCGCGGGGTGCAGGGAGGGCAGCATCCGGATCCCCGCCCTGCGCAATGATCATCGCGCGCCAGGTGTCCATGGCACGCCCGTCGTCGAGGGCTCCCTCGACATCGACGTCGACGATGCCGGCAAGCGAGAGCATCTCGCGTGCGAGCGCGACGGTCAGCGCGCGCACGTCAGACGGGCCGCCTCCCGCGAGCACCTCGACCGACTCCCGCACCTCGTTGGCATTTCCGATGGCGAGACCAAGGGGAACGTTCATGTTGGTGAGCAGCGCGGATGTCGCGACCCCTGCGTCCTCTCCGAGCGCCACCATCGTCCGTGCGAGTTCCCGCGACTGCTCGATGTCTTTCAGGAAGGCGCCGGAGCCGAATTTCACGTCGAGCACCAGCGCAGAGGTGCCCTCAGCGATCTTCTTGCTCATGATGGATGAGGCGATGAGCGGGATGGCCTCGACGGTGCCGGTGATGTCGCGCAGCGCGTACAGTTTGCCGTCCGCGGGGGCGAGGCCGGACCCGGCGGCACTGATGACGGCGCCAACGCTCTCGAGTTGCTCGAAGAATTCGGCATTGGAGAGGGACGCCCGCCAGCCCGGAATGCTTTCCAGCTTATCGAGCGTTCCGCCGGTGTGCCCGAGACCGCGGCCCGAGAGCTGCGGAACCGCCACGCCGAAGGATGCCACGAGCGGCGCGAGCGGGAGGGTGATCTTGTCGCCCACTCCCCCTGTCGAGTGCTTGTCAGTGGTCCTCTTCGAGAGGGCGGAGAAGTCCATCGTCTCTCCGCTGGCGATCATCGCGAGCGTCAGGTCGCGGATCTCCCGGCGCTCCATGCCGTTGAGAAAGATCGCCATCGTCATCGCCGCCATCTGCTCGTCGGCGACGTAACCGCGCGTGTATGCATCGATGAGCCAGTTGATCTGCTCCATCGAGAGGACGTTGCGGTCGCGCTTGGCACGGATCAGGTCGACGACGTCGAATGCCTCGATTGTCACGGGGCGTATTCCTCGAGAGTGCGAGGGCCGAAGGCATCCGGGATCACTTCGTCGATCGTCTTCACCCCGGAAATCGTCTCGAGAAGCATGCCAGGCGCGGAATGTTCGTAGAGCAGCTGCCGGCAGCGCCCGCAGGGCATCAGGATATTGCCGTGGCCGTCCACGCAGGTGAAGGCGACGAGGCGACCACCACCGGTCATGTGCAGAATCGATACGAGCGCGCACTCGGCGCACAGGGTGAGACCATAGGACGCGTTCTCGACATTGGCCCCCGAGATCACCCGGCCATCGTCGACGATCGCTGCCACCCCGACGGGGAACTTGGAATACGGCACGTAGGCATGGGTATTCGCCTCGTTAGCGACGGCGCGCAGCGCCTCCCAGTCGATCTCGTTCACGATTTCACGTACGCCTTCCCGGAAGCCGCCGGACCGCGTACCTGGCCGACGAGCCCGGCCACCGCGAAGATCGTGACGATATAGGGCAGCATCAGCATGAACTCGCTCGGCACCGGCGAACCGATGATGCCGAGCACGTTCTGCAGGTTCGTCGCGAACCCGAAGAGCAGGGCGGCCATCGTCGCCCTGATCGGATCCCAGCGACCGAAGATCACCGCGGCGAGGGCGATGAACCCTGCGCCCGCCGTCATCTCCTTGGTGAACCCGCCGACGGATCCGAGAGTGAAGTATGCCCCGCCGAGGCCCGCGATCGCGCCGGCGAGCGACACGTTCCAGAACCGCGTGCGATTGACGTTGATGCCGACGGTGTCTGCCGCCTGCGGATGTTCACCGGACGATCGCAACCGGAGACCCCACCGTGTGTGGAACAGGCAGTACCAGACCGCGATGACGGCGACGTACATGATGTAGATGATGATGGTCTGCCTGAACAGCACCGGCCCGATGATCGGAATCTCGCTCAATCCCGGAATATCGATCCGCTCGAATCGCTGCGGAGTGTTGAGGCTCTCGTTGTTCGGGCTCAACACCGTCGAGTAGAGAAAGCTGGTGAGCCCGGTGACCAGCACGTTGAGCACCACTCCGACGATCACCTGGTCGACGATGTATTTGATCGAAAAGGCCGCGAGCACGAACGACACGAGCATGCCGGCGATCATCGCCGCGAATAGGCCGAGCACCGGCACATGGGTGACGGATGCGACAAGAGCCGAGACGAACGCGCCGGCCAGTAGTTGGCCCTCGATCGCGACGTTGACGACGCCGACACGCTCCGAGATCACGCCGCCCAGGGCCCCGAAGATGAGTGGCACGCTGAGTCCGACGGCGCCGATCAGCAATCCGGGAACCGGAATCGTGTGGTTGGCGGACGCCCAGGTGAGGAAGGTGATGAGAAGAAGGACCGCGAACACGGCGACGATCCAGATCGGGACCTTTCGCCCGCTGCGGACGAGCCATGCGCTAGAGGCCGCGATCAGCACCAGCACGATCGAGATGACGATCGCGGTGGCCCTCGTCGGAGCATGCAACACGGGCAACTGAAAGAAATCCGTGTCGGTCGACAGGCGGAAGCTGCTCGTCCCGTCACGGCCGATGATGCCGAAGGCGATGAGCGAAACGATCGAGAAGAAGGCTAGCGCGATCGGCGTCTTCCAGCTCTTCACGACCGTCGTCTGCAACACGACCTTCGCCGAAGACGCGGCAGGGCTTTCAGATATCGTGGTCACTTGGTCACCACCGCCTTCTTTCCTGAGAGCCTGGTCGGTTTCACGCGCGGCACAAGCGACGGCGTGGGCAGTCGGAATACCGCACGCACAAGCGGCGGCGCGGCGATGAACAGCACGATAAGGGATTGCACGACGAGCACAATGTCGATCGGCACGCCCTGAGAGGCCTGCATCGTGAATCCACCGGCCTTGAACGCGCCGAAGAGGATGCCAGCCACGAAGACCCCCCACGGCTTCGACCGGCCGAGCAGAGCGACGGTGATCGCGTCGAATCCGATGCCGGCGTCGATGCCGGATCCGAATCCGGTTGTGATGGAACCCTGCACCTGGTTGGCGCCCGCCAGCCCGATGAGACCGCCGGAGATGAGCATCGCGTAGACGTACATGTTCTTGACATTGATCCCCGCCACCCGTGCGGCGTGCGGATTCTCACCGATCGCGCGGAATTTGAAGCCGAGACTCGACCTGGTCAGGAGATACCAGACGAAGACGGTCGCGACTATCACGAAGATGAACCCGAGCGTGAGGTTGTACTGGGGTCCGAGCAGATCGGGGAAGATCGCCGTCGGCTTCATCGGCGGCGACTTCGGATTGTTCGACCCGGGCGCCTGGAGCAGTCCAGGAGTACGGAGCATGTAGGCGATCAGGTAGTACGCCACGTAGTTGAGCATGATCGTGACGATGACCTCGTGCGCACCCGTCCTGGCCTTAAGTAATCCGACGAGGCCGCCCCAGAGAGCACCCCCGGCGATTCCCGCGGCAAGCGCGATCACGAGGTGTACTCCCCATGGCAGGTCGAAGGAGAATCCGACCCAACCGGCGATGGCGGCGGCGATCAGCATCTGCCCGCGACCGCCGATATTGAAGAGCCCGACGCGGAAGGCCAGGGCGACACCGAGACCGGCCGCAATGAGCGGCGTTGCGAAGCTCAGCGTCTCGGTGAACGGCTTGATTCCGTTGAGGAATCCAGGGCGGCTGAAATTGTAGATCGAGCCCTGGAAGAGAGCCGTGTACGCCCCAGAGACGGAATCCCAAATCGCCCTGAACGTGTCGGCAGGCCGTGAGAAGAAGTAGACGGATGCCGAACGCACCCCTTCGTCGGTGATGGCGATGAGGACGCCGCCCGCGACGAGGGCGAGCACGACGGCGAGGATCGAGATCACCGCGTTGCCGGTCGCTATCTCGCGAAGGACCCCGCTGAAGCGTGACGGCGGTTCGACGGGAGGAACGGTCGCCGGAGTCTGGCCCGGCTCGAGGGCCGTCTCCTCTGATGGTGTCTGTCGCGTCTGAGGGATCTGGGCGTCGCTCACGCGGCGACCTCCGTTCCGACGGGAACTTCGCCCGCCATCATGAGGCCGAGTACATCACGCGGGGTGTTCCCAGGCACGATCCCCACGATTCCCCCCCGATACATGACCGCTATCCTGTCGGCGAGCGCCACGACCTCGTCGAGTTCCGTCGACACGACAACGACCGGGGTCCCAGCATCCCTCGTCGCCACGAGGCGAGTGTGGACGAACTCGATCGATCCGACATCGAGGCCGCGCGTCGGCTGGGCGGCGACAAAAAGCCTGAGGCTGCGACTGAGCTCTCTGGCTAGTACTAACTTCTGCTGGTTTCCGCCGGACAGACGCCCGGCATGGGTGCCGATTCCCTGGGCCCGGATGTCGAATTCGACGACCTTCTCCTCCGCGAAGTCCGCGAGAACCCCGAGCTGCAGGTTGCCGGACTTGACGAACGGGGTTCCGTCTGAGCGATCGAGCATGAGATTTTCGGCGATCGTGAACTCGGCGATGAGTCCGTCTTCCGAGCGATCCTCCGGCACGAAACCAACACCGGCGTCGAGCACGGTACGCACACTCGCGTGACGGAGTTCCACACCGTCGAGGGTGATGGATCCCGTGACCCGCGGCTGCAGGCCCATGATCGCCTCGGTGAGCTCGGTCTGGCCGTTGCCCTGCACTCCCGCTATCGCCAGGATCTCTCCGGCACGCACCTCGAAGCTGACATCGTTGACGACGAGCTGACCGCGCGGATCGATCACCGAGAGATTCGTGACGACCAGGGCCGCTGGCCCCGGCCGTGCTGGGTCTTTGTGCACCGTCAGTTCGACCGCTCGACCGACCATCAGGGAAGCGAGCTCGGTGTTCGTCGCCGTAGGACTCGCCTCTCCGACCACCCTGCCAAGCCTGATCACGGTTATGCGGTCCGCGACTTCACGCACCTCGCGCAACTTGTGCGTGATGAAGACGATCGAGGTCCCTGCCTCTTTGAGCTGGCGCATGATCACCATGAGTTCGTCGGTCTCCTGGGGCGTGAGAACGGCGGTCGGCTCATCGAAGACGAGCACTTTGGCGTCGCGTGACAGCGCCTTGATGATCTCGACTCGCTGCTGCACACCGACGGGGAGGTCTTCGATCAGCGCATCCGGATCGATGTCGAAGCCGAATCGACTGGAGATCTCGCGCACCTGCTCTCGGGCGGCCGCGAGATCGAGGCGTCCGCCGAATTTCGTCTGCTCGTGGCCGAGCATGACGTTCTCGGCGACCGTGAACACCGGAATGAGCATGAAGTGCTGGTGCACCATGCCGATGCCCGACTTCATGGCGTCGCCTGGTCCGGCGAAGTGCTGGACGACACCGTCGAGCAGGATTTCACCCTCGTCGGCCTGGTAGAGGCCATAGAGCACGTTCATGAGCGTCGATTTTCCGGCGCCGTTCTCGCCGAGAAGGCAATGGATTTCGCCAGGCTCAACGTCGAGGTCGATGTGATCGTTGGCGACCAGGGCGCCAAACCTCTTGGTGATTCCACGAAGTTCGAGCTTCATGCTTCCCAATCTATCCGGCCACACTGCGCGGGCAGGGCGGTACTGCATACCTGACGTTAACGAAGGTCGGGAGGGCCAGCAACGCTGGTCCCCCCGACCCGGTGTTCGGTGTGGTGACTAGCTGCCCGAGAGGTAAGACTTCACCGTGAGCTTGCCACTGATGATGTCCGCCTTGAGGGCATCCAGCTCACCCTGCAGGCCCGGGTCCACCTTCGACTTGAAGTCGTGGAATGGGGCGATGCCGACACCGTCGTTCTTGAGCGTTCCGACATACGCGACGTTGTCGAACGTTCCAGCGGCCTGCTTGGCGCTCGCCTTGACGACGGCCTGCGTCGCCGGGTCGATACCCTTCAGCACCGAGGTCAGATAGAGCTTGTCGTAGGTCGGGAAGGTGTTGAACACGTCAGCGTCCGCACCGAGCAGGGCGATGTTTTTACCGGAGTCGGTGATCGCAGCTCCTGCGCTCTGGAAGATCGGACCGCCGACCGGGAAGATCACGTCAGCGCCCTGGTCGATCAGGTTCTGCGCCGTGCTCTTCGCGGTGTCGTTCGCCGCGAAGCCGCCCGTGAACGACCCCTTCTGCGAGGCGACGTCCCAGCCGACGAGCTTTACGCTCTTGCCCTTGGCCTTGTTGTACGCAGCGACGCCGTCGGCGAAGCCGTCCATGAAGATGGTGACAGTCGGGAACTGCATGCCGCCGAAGGTTCCGACGGTGCCAGATTTGCTGTAGCTCGCGGATGCATAGCCTGCCAAGTACGCCGCCTGCGCGGTGTCGAACAGGATCGGCTTGATGTTGGGCTCGTCGACCTTGCCGTCGAAGTTGGCGTCCGCCGCGTCATCGATGATCGCGAACTGGATGTTGGGGTTGGCCTTTGCGGCGGCCAACGTGGCTGCGGAGAGGTTGAAGCCGACGGTGATGATCAGGTTGCAGTTCGCCGCAACCATGCTGTCGATGTTCGGGGCGTAGTCGGTGTCGGCGTTCGACTCGGCCTTCTTGTAGTCGGCATTGAGCGCCTTGGCCGCCGCCTGGAGGCCCTCGAGGCCCAGTTGGTTGAACGACTTGTCGTCGAACCCACCGCTGTCCGAGACCATGCAGGGAAGAAATTTGGATTTGGCGACGGGCGAGGAGCTGGCTTTGGGTGCTGCTGCACAACCGGCAAGCACTGCCACAATGCCGATCATTGCAAGACCGCCGAGCGCGGCCTTACGCGAGGTGATTCTCAAGTTGTCCTCCAAGGTGCTGCCCCGACAGCGGTTGCCGGGGCATATGTGGTGTACAGGTTACCGAATGTTACGACGTCGGGAGCCGCGCCCTGTACCCCTTCGCCCAATGGTTACAAAGATGCGACGGTGACGAAATGTTGCAGAAATGATCAGCGAAGCCCGGCGCGCCAAACGCGGCCATTCCGAGCTATTTCGGCGTGCTGGAAGAGGTCACGCTGATCGTTCCCGCAACGATGTCCGCACGCAGCTGAGTGAGCTCCTTGTCCAGATTCGTGCTGACCTTCGACGCGAGATCGTGGAACGGCGCGATGCCCACCCCGTCGTTCTTGAGAGTGCCGACGTATGGGCTGTTGTCGAACCTCTTGCTGAGGCTCTGGCCGACGATCTCGACCACCGCGTTGCCGGTGTTCTTGAGCACCGAGGTCAGCAGGATCGGCCGGTACTCCGCGGGGAGCGTGTTGTAGCCGTCGGAGTCCACCCAGATGAGCGAGACGTGGCCCGCCTGCAGCGCCGCGGCGGCGGCACCTTCGCCGACCTGGCCGGCGACCGGCAGGATGACATCCGCTCCCTGGTCGATGAAACCGTTGGTGACGGTGAGACCTTTCGCCGTGTCTTCGAAGTCGCCCGTGAAGACGCCGTCTTGGGTCGTCTTGTTCCAGCCCAGGGCCACGACCGAGGTGCCGTGAACGGTGTTGTAGTGCGCGACGCCGTCGACGAAGCCGTCCATGAATAGGGTGACCGGCGGCTGGTTTCCTCCGCCGAAGGTGGCGACCTTGCCGGTCTTCGTGACTCCGGCGGCCAGGTACCCAGCCAGGTAAGCAGCCTGAGCCGTGTCGAAGACGATCGGCTTGATATTGGGCGCTACGGCTGTGTCGTCGACGATCGAGAAGTCGATGCCCGGGTTGGCCTTTGCCGCGGCCGTCGTGGCCGGCGTCAGCTCATAGCCGACGGTGAGAACGAAACCACAGCCGCTCGCGACCGCCTGGTCGACGTTCGGCTGGAGGTCTGTCTCCGAATTGGAGACGAGCACCTCGGCACCGATGCCGAGACTCTTCTTCGCCTTCTGCAGGCCGGCCCAGCTGGCCTGGTTGAACGAGCGATCCTGCAGGCCGCCCGAGTTCGTCACCATGCGCGCGCAGAAATGGGAGGTCGGCGCTGCGGTCGGCGCCGGCGCGGCCGCGCATCCGGCGAGCACGACTGCAGTGGCGCCGAGCACAGCGAACGCGCGAAGTGCACCGATTCTCGACATGAATCGATTCTGCACTAGAGCACGTCGTTGCGACCAGAGAGCTTGAGCGCATCGACGACGGCCTTGACCCGCTGGGCGTTCGCGCTCGTGGTGACGAGCAGGGCGTCGGGGGTGTCGACGACGACGATGTCGGTCACTCCGATCAGGGAGATGAGCCGGCCGGTCTGACTGATGACCACTCCGCTCGAGGCATCGGCGAGCACACGCGCATTCTCGCCGAGGATCGCAAGGTCGGACTTGCGACCGCCCGCGTGCAGTTTGGCGATCGCGGCGAAATCGCCGATGTCATCCCAGTCGAAATCGCCGGGAATCACCGCCAGACGCCCTGCCCGCGCTGCGGGCTCCGCGACGGTGTAGTCGATCGCGATCTTCCTGAGCCCGGGCCAGACCCTGTCAACGACGGCGCCGCGGCCAGGGGTATCCCAGGCCTCGGCCAGTTCAGTGAGGCCGGCCAGCAGCTCCGGCTCTGTCTCGCCGAGCTGTTTGAGCAACACATCCGCTCGCGAGATGAACATCCCGCCGTTCCAGAGATAGTTGCCGTCGGCGAGATAGGCCTCCGCGGTCTCCAGGTCGGGTTTCTCGACGAACGAGTCGACGGCGACTGCGCTCGGAGCAGCGACGATCGCCAGGGCGGCTCCGCAGTGGATGTACCCGAAACCGATCGCAGGGTCGGTTGGCGTAATGCCGATCGTCGCGATGTAGCCCGCATCCGCTGCGGCAACCGCCTCGGTCACTGCGCGCCGGAAACCACGGATGTCGGAGATCACGTGGTCGGCGGCGAACGATCCGATGATCACGTCCGGCTCGCGGTGGTGGAGGATCGCCGCGGCGAGCCCGATGGCTGCCGACGAGTCCTTCGGCTCGCTTTCGAGCACGACGTTGAGGTCGATGAGGTCGGGCAACTGGGCTTCGACCGCCGCCCGGTGAGCGCGACCGGTCACGACCATGACGCGGTCCTTGCCAGAGAGGGGAACGAGACGGTCCCAGGTGGCTCGGAGGAGGGTGCTGCCTGACCCGGTCAGGTCATGAAGAAACTTCGGCGCATCCGCACGGGACAGCGGCCACAGCCGCGATCCGATGCCTCCGGCCGGGATCACACTGTAGAACCGGTCGAGCGGTCCTCGTTGCTGTGCCATGTCGATCAGACTAGCGAACCGGCCGGATGAAACAGCGGCGACGAGTTCATCCGCTATTTCCCGACGGTCAATCTTGGCCGCTTAGTCTCGGCGGTAGCGGACGGGATCGGAGCAGCGAGAGCATGCGGATTGCAGTAGTCAGCGAGAGCTTCCTCCCCACCCTCAACGGGGTGACCACGAGCGTGTGTCGCGTGCTCGAACACCTCAGAGACCACGGTCACGACGCCATCGTGATCTGTCCGTCCGCGGGCGCCCCACGAGAGTTCGCCGGCTTTCCCGTGCACGAGGTTCCGGCCTTCGCCTATCGGCAGTTCCCGGTCGGCC
>JAODMH010000025.1 GCA_025465035.1 Microbacteriaceae bacterium
ATCCTGACCGAGCGAAGCGGCAGCCACATCATCGATCTGCAGCAGTCGCTGCAGTACATCGACAAGACCTACGACTACGTCAAGGAGACTGTCGCGCACGGCGGCACCATCCTCTTCGTCGGCACCAAGAAGCAGGCCCAGGGTTCGATCGAGGAGCAGGCAAAGCGCGTCGGCCAGCCCTACGTCAACCAGCGCTGGCTCGGTGGCCTGCTCACGAACTTCCAGACGGTCTCCAAGCGCCTCGCGCGCATGAAGGAGCTCGAGGAGATCGACTTCGACGACACCACCCGCGGCTACACCAAGAAGGAGCTGCTCATCCAGCGCCGCGAGCTGGTCAAGCTGCAGCGCTCGCTCGGCGGAATCCGCAACCTGACGAAGACCCCGTCCGCCATCTGGATCGTGGACACCAAGAAGGAGCACCTCGCCATCGACGAGGCGCACAAGCTGGGCATCCCGGTCATCGCGATCCTCGACACCACCTGCGACCCCGACGAGGTGCAGTACCCGATCCCGGGTAACGACGACGACATTCGCTCCGTTGGCCTCCTGACCCGCATCATCGCCGACGCCGCGGCAGAGGGCCTCATCCAGCGTCACCAGAAGCCGGAAGAGGGCAAGGAGGTCGAGCCTCTCGCCGCCTGGGAGGCCGAGCTTCTCGCCGCATCGGAGACTCCATCCACCGAGGCGGAGAAGATCGAGGCATCCGACGGTCTCGCCGAGTCGACCACCGTCGATGCGGAGGCCGTCGCCGCCGTCGTCGCCGATGAGACGCCGACAGAAGAAAACGACGCGGATGCCGTTGCCGCCGCCAACGAGGCCGCCGCCGACGCGACGATCGTCCCCGAGCACCACGTCGAGTCCGACGAGGTGGCGGAGGCCAAGATCGAGGCAGAGGCGACCCCGGCCGAGAAGAAGCCTGCCGCGAAGAAGCCGGTAGCCAAGCCTGCCGCCGCCGCAGCAGAGACCAAGTAAGGAACCGTACGATGGCAGATTTCAGCCTGGAAGACCTCAAGATCCTGCGCGAGCGCCTTGGCACCGGCATGGTCGAGACCAAGAACGCCCTCGTCGAGGCCGGCGGTGACCTTGACAGGGCCACCGAGCTCCTGCGCCTCAAAGGGGCGAAAGGCAACGCAAAGCGCGCCGACCGTTCCACGAGCGAGGGTCACGTCGCCGCCAAGGAGAACGGCTCGACGACGACGCTCATCGAGCTCGACTGCGAGACGGATTTCGTGGCCAAGGGTGAGAAGTTCGTGACCCTCGGCCAGACGATTCTCGATGCCGTCGTCGCCGCGGGTGCCACCACTCCGGAAGAGGGGCTGGCTGCACCGGCGGGAAGTCAGACCGTCGCCGACCTGATCAGCGACGAGGCCGCGATCCTCGGCGAGAAGATCGTGCTGCGCCGCGTCGCCGTCGTCTCCGGAGACAGATTCGCCGTGTACCTGCACAAGACGAACAAGGACCTGCCTCCGCAGGTCGGCGTCGTGGTCGGATACTCGGGTGACGACGCGGAGACGGCTCGCAGCATCGCGCAGCACATCTCCTTCGCCGACCCGCAGTACCTCAGCCGTGACGAGGTCCCGGCGGAGCAGGTCGAGACGGAGCGCCGCATCGTCGAGGAGATCAGCCGCAACGAGGGCAAGCCAGAGGCCGCTCTTCCGAAGATCATCGAGGGCCGGGTCAACGGCTTCTTCAAGCAGGTCGTGCTCCCCGAGCAGGACTACGCACGCGACAACAAGCAGTCCGTCGCCAAGGTGCTGAAGGATGCTGGGCTCACCGTGAACGGCTTCGCCCGTTTCAAGGTCGGCGCCTAGTCATCAGTCGATGGGCCCGAATCGCCTCAGTGGTTCGGGCCCATCGCCATGTCGAGGCTGGCGAGACGCGGCATCCGTCCGCTGTCGCACCCGGTACCCTATAACGAGCCACAACCGAGGGAGAGAGCATGACGGACGCGCGCAAGAGACGGGTTCTGCTCAAGCTCTCCGGTGAAGCATTCGGTGGCGGGTCACTCGGCGTCAACCCCGATGTGGTCAGCGCACTTGCCAAGGAGATCGCTCTGGCGAGCCAGGAGGTCGAGGTCGCGATCGTCGTCGGCGGCGGCAACTTCTTCCGCGGTGCCGAGCTCAGCCAGCGGGGCATGGACCGCGGGCGTGCGGACTACATGGGCATGCTCGGCACGGTCATGAATGCTCTCGCCCTACAGGACTTCCTCGAAAAGGCGGGTGCGGCGACTCGGGTTCAGTCGGCCATCTCGATGACTCAGGTCGCGGAGCCCTACATCCCGCGTCGGGCCGAACGCCACCTCGAGAAGGGTCGCGTCGTCATCTTC
Organism: Microbacteriaceae bacterium; assembly: GCA_025465035.1. Taxonomy (GTDB): domain Bacteria; phylum Actinomycetota; class Actinomycetes; order Actinomycetales; family Microbacteriaceae; genus Lacisediminihabitans. Next base: position 2,327 of record JAODMH010000025.1, read on the forward strand.
GGTGCCGGCGCCGGTCTCCCGTACTTCTCGACGGACACTGTCGCGGCCCAGCGCGCGCTCGAGATCGGCGCGGATGTGGTGCTCGTGGCCAAGAATGGCGTCGATGGCGTCTACGACGACGACCCACGCAAAAACGAGGCCGCGCTGAAACTCGAGCACGTCACCTATCAGGAGGCCCTCGTGCAGGGACTGAAGGTCATCGACTCGACAGCGTTCAGCCTGTGCATGGACAACGGGATGCCCATGGTCGTCTTCGGCATGGAACCGCAGGGAAATGTCACGGCCGCCATCCGCGGCGAACGCATCGGCACCCTCGTCAGCAACTGAGGCGGTCGTCGCTCTCGTCGGGGGGCATGCCTCACCAACTAAACTCATATCGACACGAAGGAGAACCGTGATTTCCGACGTCCTGGCCGAAGCCAAAGACAAGATGCACAAGTCAGTCGAAGCCGCGAAAGACGATTTCAGTAGTGTGCGCACTGGCCGGGCCAATCCCGCGCTGTTTCAGAAGATCCTGGTCGACTACTACGGCACGCCGACGCCACTCGGCCAGCTGGCCGGCATGAACAACCCAGAGGCGCGCACCCTGGTCATCACGCCATATGACAAGGCGGCCCTGAAGGAGATCGAGCGGGCTATCGTCAACGCGCCGAACCTCGGTGCCAATGTCGGAAACGATGGGACCATCATCCGTGCGACCCTCCCGGAACTCACAGAAGAGCGCCGTCGCGAGTTCGTGAAGATCGTCCGTGCCAAGGGCGAGGATGCGAAGATCTCGATCCGCAACATCCGTCGCAAAGCGAAAGACGACCTCGACGCACTCACGGAGGTCGGCGACGATGAGGTCGCCCGCGGCGAGAAGGAACTCGAGGCTGTGACGAAGACGCACATCGATGCGATCGACGACGCGCTGAAGAAGAAGGAAGCCGAGCTGCTCGAGGTCTGAAATGACTGACGCTCCCGAGGGTCCGCCCCCCGTCCCACCCAAGCGACGTGGTCTGTTCCGACGCGTCAAGCGTGAGGATCTGGAGGCGCGGGCACACGCCTTCGAAGAGGATTTCAGGGCGCAGGTGGCCGCGACCCGGGCCCAGATCGACGCGACCAACGTCAAGATCGAGGCGCGGACGGGTCGCAACCTCCCGCTCGCGATCCTGATCGGGATCGGCCTCGGCCTCGCGCTGGTCTTCAGCCTCATCTTCGTCAAGGCGATCTTCATGATCTTCGCCGGCGCTCTCATCGGGTTCACCGTGTTTGAGCTCGCCAGCGCCCTGCGGTTCGCCGGACGCGACGTGCCGCGCTGGCCGACGGTGATCGCGGGCGTCGCCACGGTTCCGGCGGCGTTCTATCTCGGCGACCAGGGCAAGTGGCTCGTAACACTCGCGGGCATCCTCTTCGTCACGCTCTGGCGCGTCGCCGAACTGGCCAGGCCGAGTCATCGTTCGATGACGCGGGACCTGTGGGCGGATATCGCGGCCGGTGCCTTCATCCAGGTCTACGTGCCCTTCCTGGGCAGTTTCGCGGTACTCCTGGCCGCCCAGGTCGGCGGGGAATGGTGGGCGCTGGCGTCTCTCGTGACCGTCGTCCTCGTGGATATCGGGGCCTACGCTTCCGGGCTCACCTTCGGAAAACATCCCATGGCGCCGCGCATCAGCCCGAAGAAGACCTGGGAGGGCTTCGCCGGCTCGGTGGTCGTCGCGATCGTCGCCGGGGTGCTGCTCTCGATATTCATGCTGCGCGAACCATGGTGGTTCGGCCTCATCTTCGGCGCCGTGATGGTCTTCACGGCGACCATCGGCGACCTCACGGAGTCGCTCATCAAGCGCGATCTCGGCATCAAGGACATCAGCACCTGGCTCCCGGGCCACGGCGGGCTCCTCGACAGGCTCGACTCGATCCTGCCGAGTTCCGCCGCCGCGTTCATCCTGTTCCTCATCTTCAGCTAGCAGAGGGCACAATAGACCTGTGAGTACAACCTT
>JAODMH010000030.1 GCA_025465035.1 Microbacteriaceae bacterium
TCACGCAATAGACCTGATGTATCTCAGTGACGAGAGGAGCAACCATGACGTCAGACCCGCTTGGCATGGATGTAGACGAGGACGCGTCAAACGGCGATCGCTACCGGCCCGGTTACGAACTCGTCGCCGAGCAGCTGCTCCACTATGTCGCTGAGCAAGGCCTCCAGGCCGGCGACCGGCTTCCCACCGAACAGGGGCTCGCCGAGATTCTCGGCGCAACCCGGAACGTGACCAGGGAGGCCGTCAAGGTTCTGGCCGCCCTTGGCCGGCTCAATGTGCGCAAGGGTGCCGGCATCTTCATGGCCGAACCCAGAAGCACCCTCGCTGAAGAGCTCCTCACCCATTTTCAGCCGACGGACATCGACCACGTGGTGATGCTCCTCGATCACCGCAGGCTGATCGAGGCAGAGACGGCTCGCCGCGCGGCGAATCTCGCGACACCAGGGGAGGTTCGCGCGATCCGCGAGGGCGCGCAGCGTTCCGTCGCTGAATCCCAAGTGGACAACGTGAACGAATTCGCCGAGGCGGACGCGCAGTTCCACAAGGCCATCGCCGTCGCCGCTCACAACGTATTCCTGGAAGCCAGCGTCACGAGCCTTCGCCGCTACGCCGCGCAATCCGATCTCCTCGTTTTTCACGGCGACGTGCCCGGCTCGTTCGAGGTCGCCGCCAATCAGCATCTCGCCATCGCAACCGCGATCGCGAACGGAGAGCCCGAATTGGCCGCCTCGTTGATGGAGGAACACGTCGACACGACGCGCCACCAATTCGAACGCAAGCTCAAAGACCGCATGTTCAACTTCGACCGCACAAACGACACCCGGCTCAACTAAACACCTCACTCGCCTCAGCGCCACGCGCGCTCACGATCGACGCTGCCCAGCGATCGATCTCATCGTCGAACCCAGAAAGTCGCAATGAAGATCACCCACGTCGAAACTCACCGAGTCACGGTCCCGGCGGCCAACCCTCCGTTCAAATGGCGAAACGGGCTCGGTGGCAGCGCACCCGCGGGGGACGGCGCGGTACTTCGGATCGGCACAGACGAGGGGGCAGAAGGCGTGGCCCTGTTTGCCAGGCCCGGTGCCGCGGTCATCCTCGAGGACCTCGTCGACCGGGTCTTTCGCGACGAACTCATCGGTCAGGATCCGTTCCAGCGGGAATGGCTGTGGCACCGGGTCTGGGAGCTGGACCGCATCCAGGAACTTCCGTTGCCGGCGTTAGGACTCATCGATACCGCGCTCTGGGACCTTGCCGCTCGCGCTTCAGATCGGCCGGTCTGGCAGCTGCTCGGCGGCTTCCGCACCGAGATCCCTGCCTACGCCTCCACATCGACATTTGCGACCACCGAGGAGTTTCTCGATGTGGCGGATCAATGCCTCGAGCTGGGTTACTCCGCGATCAAACTGCACGCGTGGGGCGATGCCCGTCGTGACGCGGAACTCTGTCGGGCCCTCCGCGCCCACGTCGGTGATTCGATCCCGCTCATGTACGACGGATCGGCTGGTTTCGATCTTCCCGACGCGATCTACCTCGGCCGCGCTCTCAGCGACGAGGGTTATCTCTGGTACGAGGAACCCATGCGCGAGTTCAGTATCACCGCATACGCCCACCTGGCCAGGGCGGTCGATATTCCGTTGCTGGTCGCGGAAACCTCCGACGGTGCCCACATGAATTCGGCCGATTTCATTGCTGCCGGGGCCGCCACCTTCGGAGTCCGAGCGAGCACCAACCTTCGTGGCGGCATCACCGGTGCGATGCGTACCGCGCACCTCGCGGATGCCTACCGGCTTCGCACCGAAGTCCACGGCTCGGACATCCCGAACCATCATCTCTGCATGGCGATTTCCAACACCACGTACTACGAGTCGCTCATCACCTCGAGCACAGTCACGAGGGAGCGGTACGTCGATGCCGCCGGCCTGGTGCACGCGCCACGAGGTCCCGGCATCGGTCTTCCGATGACGCTCGAGTACGGCCCAGAACTGCAGGCATTCATCGAGGTCCCGTGACCTGGCTCGCCTGACAGCAGCACCACCCGCACGAATCCCGACTCAACCACAGTAAGGAAAGGCAAGACAATGAAGTCACTAACGGTACCCCTCTCAGGCACCTCACAACGCCGCGTTTTACGCGCCGCGCTCACCGCTGTTTCACTCTCCGTCGTCGTCGCATTGGCCGGCTGCGCGAGCGCCACCCAGTCCACCTCGACGGGGGCCGCAGGCTTCACTAAGGCTGCACAGGACAGCAAGGCAACCATCACCGTCTGGGCGGACTCCACCAGGCTCCCCGCAGTTCAGGCATACCAAAAGTCCCACCCGAACGCGAAGCTGAACATCGTCACCTACGACGGCAGCGCGGACGGATCGACCTACCTCCAGACGAAGATCCAGCTGTTCGACCGCACCGGCAAGGGCTGGCCTGACGTCGTCTTCGCCTCGCCGACCGACGTCACCTGGGCATCCAACCCGACCACTCCGTCGGCGCAGGCGTTCGCGGCACCCGTCGACCAACTCGTCTCGTCATCGACGATTGGCAACTTCGCGAAGGGTTCGCTGACTCCGTGCGAGTACAACGGCCACACCTACTGCCTGCGCAACGACATTGCGCAGGTCGTGACGTGGTACAACAAGACCCTGTTCGACCAGTTCGGCTACACCGTTCCCACGACGTGGGAGCAGTACCAGGCCCTCGGCGCCCAGGTAGCGAAGGATCACTCAGGCTACGTGCTCGGCTGGGTCGGCGACTCGAACTCGCACGAGTCCTACTTCTGGTCGAGCCAGTGCCCGGCCTTCAATCTCGTCAAGCCGGACACGCTTCGAGTCGCTCTGAGCGCGCCCGAATGCACCCGCATGGCGACGCTCCTCGACTCGATGATTGCCAACAAGTCGATCAGCACTCAGGCGTCGAACAACGCTGACTTCATCAAGAACGTGGCGCCGAAGGTGCTCATGGCGGTTGGTCCGTCGTGGTACGGGCAGTACATCTTCAACGGTGGGTTCAAGACTCCGGCCGGCCAGATCGCCGCAGCCAACCCGATGACCTGGAGCGGTGAATCATCCGGGGCTACCGGCAACGTCGGAGGTGGAGTCTGGATGATCTCATCCCACAGCAAGAACCTGGCGGCCGCGACCGCGATCACCGAGTGGCTCACCACCTCGGACGCGAACCAGGGCAGCGCACCGACCTACCCGGCCTACACCCCGGCAGCGAAGGTGTGGCTGGCCAACCCGACCAACAGCCAGTACTTCGCCTCAGATGTGAGTGAAGCATTCACGACGGCGGCCAATGAGGTCTGGACCGGCTGGTCCAACACCAAGTTCAGCGACGCGACGGCATGGTCGAGCGTAGTGTTGCCCGCACTCACCGCGGGTAAGACGCTCACCGAGACACTGCCGGCATGGCAGGCCGCGATCGTCGACGAAGCGAAAGCGGTTGGATACACGGTTACCACGAAATGACTGCACTGAACGGCGGCGGGCGCCTCACAGCGCCTGCCGCACCCTCGCCGGCTCGGCGTCGCACTCCGCGACGTCGGGCCGGCCTGGCCGGATACCTGTTCGTCGCCGGTTACGCCATCCTTCTTCTCGCATTCGGCATCTTTCCGACCGTCTATGCGATCTATCTGGCGCTCACCAATGACCGCGGGCAGTTCACCGGCCTCAACCAGTTCGTCAAGGTCGTTCAGGACTACCGGTTCGGGCCCGCCTTTACGAACATCCTCATCTACCTCGTCATGTGGCTCGTCATCCTGGTCGTGCTTACGGTCGTGGTGGCCGTCATCCTTCGGAGCCGGATGAAGCCGGGCCTCTCGTCTATCTTCCGCTTTCTCTTCTACATCCCTGGCGCTCTCGCGGGGGTCGCCAGCGTGCTGGTCTGGCTGTTCATGCTCGACCCCGGCGTGAGCCCGGCATCCGGACTCGTCAACGCCCTCGGATTCGGCACGTTCTCGCAGGTCATCGCGCCCCAGAACCTTCCCGTGATCTTCGTGCTCATCGCCTTTTGGACCGGGGCGGGCGGATGGATCGTGGTGATGTACGGCGCACTCAACAACATCCCCGACGAGATCCTCGAGGCCGCACGCATGGACGGAGCGGGACCGTGGAAGTCGGCCTGGTTCATCCAGATCCCGATGATCAGCAAATGGATCGCCTACATGACGATCCTCGCCTTCGCCGCAGGAACCCAGCTCTTCGTCGAGCCACAACTGCTGCAGTCGGCGAGCCTCGGCCGCCTGAACCCGACCTGGTCGCCCAACCAGCTGGCGTACGTGCTCGCTTTCCAGTTCGGCGACTTCAATGGTGCGGCCGCCGTTTCGATCTTCCTGCTCGTCATTGGACTGGTCGGGGCCGGCATCCTGGTGACCAGATCAGGACTATTCAAGGCGGACACCGAATGACCACCTCATCCACACGCCTCCCCTCCACCGCTCGGCGCGGACAAGCATCGCGGTTTGCCCGCATTCTCGTCGTCGTGTTGATCATGGCGTTGCTGCTGATCTTCTTCGTGCTCCCCGTGATCTGGCTCGTCCTCGCCCCGACCAAGACGGCCGGTGAGCTGCTCAGTCAGTCGCCCCTCTCGTTCGGCGCGTTCTCCAACGTGGGAATGGCCTGGAGTCACCTCGTTTCGTTTCAGAACGGCATCCTGTTCGTCTGGTTGAAGAACTCCGCCATCTATTCGGGCGGCTCGCTCGTTCTGACGCTTGCCACCAGCATCCCCGCCGGATACGCGCTGGCCCTGACCAGGTTCCGCGGACGCAAAATCCTCCTCACGATCACCCTGCTGGTGATGATCATGCCGTCGGCATCCCTCGTGCTGCCGCTGTTTCTCGAGCTCAACCTGTTCGGGCTCATCGGAACCGCCTGGTCGATCATCCTGCCGTTCTCGTTCTTTCCGTTCGGGGTATACCTGGTCTATATCTACTTCGCGACGAGCCTGCCCTCGGAGATGCTCGAGGCGGCGCGGATCGACGGCGCGAGCGAGTGGCAGCTGTTCGCCAGGATCGCACTTCCACTGGCGAAACCCGTGATCGCGCTTGTCGCATTCTTCAGCTTCGTGGGCAATTGGAACAATTTCTTCCTGCCATACCTCGTCCTGCCGAGCAGTGACCAATTCCCGATTCAGGTCGGCCTGAATCAGCTTCTGTCGTCGACGCCGTCATTCAATCCGGTCGCGGGCGCTGGCCTCAACATCCAAAGCCCCGAACTCGCGCTCTCGATCATCATCGCGATCCTGCCGGTCCTCGTCGTGTTCTTGTTCTCGCAGCGGGCGCTGGTTTCCGGAATGCTCGCCGGATCCACCAAGGGCTGACGACCGTGAGTCTGGGGGACCTGACGTGGGAACGACCGGCGCACTAGCCGGTAGAGGGATTCACCTCGGTCCGGTGTCCCTCGGCTGCGCCCAACTGGGAAATCTCTACGGCAAGATCCGCGACAGCGACGCCACGGGCATTGTCAACACCGCCTGGGAGCGGGGCATTCGTTACTTCGACACCGCGCCGCACTACGGGCTCGGCCTGTCCGAGCAGCGCCTCGGCGATGCTCTCGCCGGGCGGCCGCGCGACGAGTTCGTCATCAGCACCAAGGTGGGCAGGATGCTCGATCCGAACCCGCATTTCTCCGGGGAACGGGACTCCGGCGGCTTCGATGTCCCCGCCCACGTTGTCCGTCGTTGGGACTTCAGCGCAGATGGTGTCCGGCGCTCCATAGAATCCTCGCTGCAAAGGCTGAAGCTGGATCGGATCGATCTCGTGCTGCTCCACGATCCGCAGGAGCACTTTGCCGACCCTGAGCAGGCAATGCGAGAGGCATATCCCGCACTCGCACGGCTGCGGGCGGAGGGCGTCATCGGCGCCATCGGGGTCGGAACGAAGTCCTGCTCTTCGCTGCTGCGATTCGTCGAAGAGACCGAAATCGATGCGGTCATGCCTGCGGGACGTTACACCCTCGTCAACCAGGAGGCATTGGACGAATTGCTGCCAGCCTGTGAGGAGCGCTCCGTGGACGTGTTGAACGCTGGCGCCTTCAACAGTGGCATTCTCGCGTCTCCACGTCCGTCCGAAAGATCCCTCTTCGACTATGGCGCCGCTACGGAATCGTTGATCCGGCGGGTAAACAACATCGCGGATGTCTGCGATGAGTTCGGTACTACGGTTCCGCGAATCGCGCTTCAGTTCGCCGCATCCCATCCCGCAATCCGTACCGTCGTGGTCGGCGCGGACAGCGCGGCTCAGGTCGGCGCAAACCTCGATCTCATCGAAAGCGTTCCCGCGCCGCGCGAACTCTGGCGCCAGCTCGCGCAACGCCGCCTGATTCCCGAGTCCGCGGCGAACGGCGTGCTGGCAAACAACGGCGGTCTCGACCGGTGAACGCATCGCCCAGCAGCCCAGGGTTTCTCGCGAGCCGCGATGGGTCCTGCTGCGTCCGGTGGTAGCACTGTCGGATCGTCGGGCCAGACGGCGACCTCGACCCTCACCAGCGTCCTAGCCACCCCACTCCTGCTGCCCAACGGACTGACATGCCCGATCCCGAGCTCAGCGATGAGGGACGAAGCACTGTCGCACCATTGCGACCGACTGGTCGAACGAGAGCGATTGGCCCACCTCGACGGCGTAGTCGTATTCGTTGCCGCTGAGGGCAACAAAGACCTTCCCCGTATGGTGCACGAAACCCATGGTCTCGTCGGCTCCGAGGATTGCACACACGTCGTCCGTAATGATGGCGACATCGGGCGCCGATGCGGGAAAGGATTCTGCGCGACGCCCTCCGTGGAGCCGCTCAGCGTAGCTGGTCATGATGATCTAGCCTCCGATCACGCCGCCCTGCGTTGGGCGGTACAACCAGTTCACCTCGCCCACGTCGTCGAAACCAGTGGTTGACATCGACGCCATCGTGGGCTTCGTCTCACCCAGAAGGTGCGGGCTCCTGGGCCTGATCGCCAGGTGCCATACCTTGCCGGAGGTGACGTCGGTGCCGGGCCCCAGTTTGCAGGTGGACTCAGAATAGTTGACAAAGTCCACACTGTGGAATTACTGTGACCGGTGTCGCGGTTCGGCCTTGGCGACACGGCATCCTCATTCGAACGACGGAGTTCACCCATGAAAGCTCGTTGGCTTCCCATCACGGTCACCGTTGCGCTGCTCGCCGGTTTCCCGCTGTCGGCCTCGGCGACGGCGAATACGACAGCGGCGACGGCGGTGCCGACAGCCTGCGGTATCGGCACCCAGAATCCGACTACGAACAACGTCACCGACTATCGGCTCGACACGAATGTGGTCGCGCCGGGTCGTTGGTCGTACCAGAACCTCAACACGCCAGACACCCCGTCGCTGCTCGTCAAGGGTGGAACCGGCGCGTTCGCGACTGACGAGTGGGCGGCGGACCTCGCCAAGCCAGAGCACGCCTGGTACGTCAAGGCGGACGGGTCGATCGGTACCGACTACAAGCCTATCGCCGAGGCCTACTCGGTGAGCGCCGCGCAAGCCGGCAAGACGTTGCACATCAACGGGACTTTCAGTTCGCCGGGCGGCCGGTTCCGCATCCTTCAGGCCACCGACGGCGACTCGTCCACGATCGCCGGACCGTATACCTCTTTATTTGACTACAGCGGTGTTTCCGCTTCCTTCGACCTGAACGTGAAGGTCGCCTCGGGTGACGACCTGCTCTTCGTCAGCGATCAGGTGAGCACCTGGTGGGTGGCGGGCAAACTGAACGCCACCATTACCACCCAGAACGTGCCACAGACAGCGCCCGTGAGCGCCTCGCCAGGCGCCGGTGCCGTCAAGACCGGAACGTCGGTCACCCTCACGAGCGCCACCCAGGGTGCGTGTATCTCGTACACGACCGACGGCTCCGATCCACTGACTTCGGCGACCAAGGCAACCTACGCCACGCCGATCAAGATCACGGCGGATACCGACCTCAAGGCGGTCGCGGTCGCGGACAACTCCCAGCCGAGCCCCGTCGCCGATCTGGCCTACACGTTGAGTGAGCCCTTCCGCGCCTTCTCCGGCGAGAACCAGGGGTCGCTCACCGGGCTGGTCGGCAACAGTCAGTGGGACAGGATGGACGTCGACTGGAACGCGATCGAACCGACCAAGGGACATATCAACCAGGCAGCGGTCGACGAGTACACGCGGCAGTTCACCCAGGCGAAGAGCAACGGCATCACCATACTGCCCGTACTCGGCTACACCGCCGGCTGGGCGGCCAACCGCACCGGCTACTCCTATACCTTCCACGGCCAGACCTTCGAGTACGGGCCGGTCACCGCTGAGAATGGCGACCAGCTCACCCGTCAACTGGTCACGAAGGACGCGACTGGCAGCGTGCTCTCCACCCAGACCGTCCAGACGAGCGCTGGCAGGACTCCGCCGGCGAACTCGGCCGACTGGACCGCGTACGTCAGCAGGGTCGTCTCCCTGCTGAAGCCGCTCGGGATCACCTACTACCAGGTGTGGAACGAGGCTTACCCGACCTCCGGCTTCTGGACCGGCGGCATGGACCAGTACATGACCCTGATCCACCTGCCCGCGGCGAAGGTCATCCACAACGCCGGAGCGAAGGTCGTCTACGGCGGCTGGATCTGTGGCGCACCGCTCAGCGAATACACCGCTCTTCTCGACAGGTACAAGGCGTGGAACACGATCGATGTATTCGACATGCACTACATGCCGGTCGGTGCGATGGACACGCTCTACCAGACGGCGAAGAAGAGGGGCATCGCGAATCCCGCTGTCTGGCAGACCGAACTCGGCTTCACCACGCAGAACAAGTTCATCGCCGACATCTACCCGCGGGTGTTCCACTACGCACTCAGCAAGGGGGGAAACAATCTCGATCAGTTCAAGCTGCTCTACTTCGCCGCCTGGTCGCCGAATGATCCCGCAGCCTTCGGCTACAACCGAACGCTGATCGGCGGGTCAGACCTGACGCCGAAGGGGAAGACGCTGACCACCCTCGCCAGCCTCCTGCGCGGGACAACCGCGAAGACCTATGACACCTTCACGACCTCGCCGGGGCTCAAGCCCGATCTCAACGAGAACCTGTCTACGGCGAACGGATTCCTGCTCGACAACAAGCGGGTGGTCCTCGCGCTGGACCTGAAGCGACAGAACGACGCGAACATCTTCGAGGACGCGAGCACGGGTGACACGCTGCACCTGGACTTCGGCAATCCGATGATGACCGTCACCTTCAACAACGTCAACAACGTGAAGAAACTGGAGCGGGTGGACCTGTACGGCAACAGGATTCCGCTGACCTGGAAGAGCCTCGGCGGCGGCCGGATCCAGGTGCAGGTGCCGATCATCGACGCCGACCCGACGGTGCACGCGCTCAACCAGACAGAGAACGAAGACATCTTCTACGTGGCGCTGCAGCAGGGCTGACGTCATCCGCGCGCGGGGTCGGGCCATCGCGGTCCGGCCCCGCGTCGGCGTCAGAAGGACTGCAGCATTCTCCGGGGATGTGCTGATGTCTTGTTGTCGAGCACCAGGCAGGCCGCTCCGATTGCGCCGACATCCTCTCCGAGAGCGGTGCCGACGACCCGGATCGGATGGATGTCGCGCGTGATCGAGGTCGCCTGGATGATGTGGGTCATCGTCCCGAGATAGCGGTCTGCCACCCTCGACCAAGTGGTGCCACCGAAGATGATCGTGTCGACGTCGAGAAGATTGGCGATGCGCGACACGGCCCCACCAATTCGCGCGGCCGCCTGATCGAGGATGGCGCTGGCCCGCCCGTCCCCGGCATCCGCACGCCTGCAGAGTTCCGTGAAGCCTTCGTCGACCGCGAGCGGATCCTCGGGTCCGGGGGCATTCGGAAAGACCCCTGCGCGCACGGCCTGTCTCAGGAGCGAATCCGGGTTCGTCATCTCGCCGAGGTCGCGTGTTCCCGGGCCGTCCGATGCGGAAACCTCGAACATCCCGATGTCGCCGGCGTTGCCGGAAACCCCACGGACCACAACGTCCTCGACCACGACCCCGGCGCCGATTCCCGCTCCCAGATAGATGAAAGCGAAGTTACGCGACTGCGCGGCCTCCCCGGCCCAGCGTTCGGCGATGGCCGCCGCGATGACATCCTTATCGAGCAGGGTCGGCAGGCCGGTCGCGGCGCCGAGCTGGTCTCGCACGGCGACATGATGCCATTCGGTGAGTAGGGGCGGATCCAGAACGGATCCGGTGTCCTGGTCGATCGGTCCCGGCGAGGCGATGCCGACACCCAGGACTCGATCGCGATCGATCCCGGCACCGTCGATCAATCCGTTGACGCGCTCGCCGATCTTCGCGAGGAGTTCGTCCGGAGCATCGGCGGCCGCCGTGAGGAAGGAGGTGTGTGCGCAGACCACGCCCAGAAAATCGAGCAGCACCATCGTCACCACTGTCGGGTCCAGGTGCACCCCGACGGCATAGCAGCCGGTCGGGTCGAGAGTGAGCAGCGTCCGTGGTTTACCGAAGCCGGAACTGGCCTTGCCGGCTTCCATGATGACGCCCTCGTCGAGGAGTCGCTGACAGATGTTGGAGACCGCTTGCGGGGACAGATCGGTCGCTCGCGTCAGCTCGACCCGGGAGAGGCCGCCCGGCGTACGGCGGATCCAGCCGAGGACCACCGCCTCGTTCAGATCGGCCAGCTGTGGGAGGTTGGTTCCGGACCGGCCGGAGTGAGGCTCGCTCTGTCGCCCCTTCTCCATGAGTCCTCCTGGTCTTCAGCGAGCCCGTCGAGGCACTAACTCTACTGTGTGGGCAAAGTTCCGCCATGGTGAGGTCGTCAGGACAAGCGCTTGCTTCGGCGATATGCTCAGTTCGCGGCCCACCGGGCACGAAACGACGGGAGCGGATGTGGGCAAGACGGTAACGCTCAGCGACGTTGCCGCCGCCGCCAGGGTCGATCTGTCGACAGCTTCGAGGGCGCTTCGCGGAGAGGGCAGGGTCTCCCCGGCCACCAGGCAGCGGATCATCGACGCCGCCGCGGAACTCGACTTCCGTCCCAACGCCCAGGCACAGTTCCTGGCGAACGGCGTCAGCAAGACCGTCGGCGTGCTGACCCTGAACGCGCCGGCGATTTTCGCGATGCCGGTCCTGACAGGAGTGAACACGGCACTGGGGCAGCTGGATATCGCCACACTGCTGTACGACGCGCGCACCGACAGCGCCGTCCTGCAGGAGAGCGTCCGAAAACTCCATGCTCGGCGCATCGACGGGCTGCTGGTGCTCGGCGCGGGCGTACTCCGTTCGCCGTTGCACTCGATCAGCGCGGGCTTTGACATCCCCGTCGCCTATGCCTATGCGACCTCTGATGATCCGAAAGATGTCTGGTTCATGCCGGACGGCGTAATGGCCGGCCGGATGGCGGGGGAGCACCTGCTCGGCATCGGCAGAAGACACATCGCGCACATCACCTCGAAGAGCGACATCGGGGCGAGAGACCGGGAAACGGGACTCATGCAGGCGCTGAAGGCGGCGAAGGTGCCGCTCGCCCTCGGTAAACCGCTCAGGGGCAACTGGACGCGGCGCTGGGGCGCGGAGGCCGCCACCCAGATCCTCGAACAGAAGGCCTCGGTCGACGCGATCTTTTGCGGAAACGACCAGATCGCGCTCGGCGCCTACGGCGTTCTCCGCGCCGCCGGCGTGCGGGTTCCCGACGATGTCGCGCTGGTCGGGGTGGACAACTGGGAGGGACTCGTGGGCAACGGAGACAACCTGTTGACGACCATCGAGCCGAATCTCTTCAACGTCGGACGATCCGCCGCCCTGTACCTCACGGCGGCGACCGAGGGCCGCTACGAGCCGGGGGCCCACTACGAGGCCTGCACGCTGGTTCTCGGCGAAACGACGATGGGGTCGGGGATACGCACCGCGACCGATCCGGAAGGGCTCATCTGACCGCCGATCACCACTCGGCGAAGCTGCCGGCAGGAGAAGAGAGGTCGGGTTGCGCGGACAGGTTCTCCCCATCCGCTCAGGCCATCGTCCGTGCTCACCTTCACGAGAGCGCGACGGCTGCTGAGAACGAAGGTCTCTCGACCCCGGTGATTCGCATCAGGGGTAGCGGAGCGCTCCGTCGGGCGAGCGCACGCCGGCGGCCCAGGCATCGTGGCCGGAGAGTCCCGCCGGATAGCGCGCTGCTGCCTTTTCGTCGATGCCGATTCCCCAGCCCGGAGTCTCATTCGCCCTGATCCACCCGTCGACGATCGGGAGTGTGCCGGGGAAGACTTCGTAGGTCGCGTCGTTGTAGACGTGCCCCTCCTGAATGCCGAAGGCCGGCGAGGTGAGGTCGAGTGCCACATTCGCGGCGGCCCCGATCGGCGAGGTGTCTCCTGGCGCGTGCCAGGCGGTCTTCACGCCGGAGAACTCGGCGAGGGTCGCGAGCTTCCGCGCCGGAGTGAACCCACCGATGGCGGAGATGTGGCATCGGATGAAGTCGACCCCGCCGCCCAGGATGAGCTGGGCCGCCGTCGTTGCCGACGTCGCCAGCTCGCCGACGGCGATCGGCACCGGCGACAGTTCGCGGACACCGGGTAGCTGGCCCCAGTCCTCCGGCCCGAGCACGTCTTCGAGAAAGAACAGCCCATATGGTTCGAGGGATCGTGCCAGCGTCACCGCCTGTTTCGCTGTCAGCCGCGAATGCGCATCGTGGAGGAGCTCGACCTCAGAACCGAGTGCCTCACGGGCGCTCTCGAACAGTCTTGGTGTGTTCCTGAGGTACTCCTCGACCCGCCAGCCATCGGGGTATGGGCTCGTCGGATAACCCCCACCGACGCCGGCCGCACCGTAGGAGCCGATACCCGGTTGGCCGACCTGCAGGCGGATGTTCCGCCAGCCAGCCTCGATGAATCCGCGCGCCTGCTCGATGGTCTCCTCGACGGAAGCACCGCCAGCGTGGATGTAGGTGTCCGCGGCGGCGCGCACCTTCCCACCGACCAGTTCGTGGACGGGAAGCCCGGCGCGTTTCCCCGCGATGTCCCAGAGCGCCATGTCGAGACCGGAGAGCGCGTTGTTGGCCACCGCGCCATCCCGCCAGTAGCTGGAGAGGCGCGCGAGGCGAGTGAGGTCCTCGATGTCTCCTGGGTAGCGGCCGACGACAAGCCGCTCGAGGTGGTCCTCGACATAGCTGACCACGGAGTGCCAGCGCTGGGTGAACGTTGCGCAGCCGAGACCGTAGAGACCGTCGACGTTCGTGTCCACCCGGACGACGACGAGCGGCGTTCCCTCCGGCGCGGTGACGATCGTGCGCACAGCGGTGATGCGGGTGGCATCGCGGGCGGGCCACGGCTGCCCGAAGGTGGGTGGAATCGAATCAGGCATTGAGGGCATCTCCGGTTTCTGTGGCCAATTGGATGACGTCGAGTCGATCGTGGACGGAATATTCGGCGCGGAATCCCAGGAGCTCGCGCGCCCGCGTGGTGTCAATCGCCGAATCGAAAGCCACTATCGGTCGGCGGAGGGGAACGCCGGGGGCGAACTCGGCGAGCAGCTCTGCGGTGGGGCGAATCATCAGGGTGTCCGCAGCGCTGAGCCCGATGACGCGCGATCCGCTGACCGGTCGGGTCAGCGCGAGATGGATGGCACGTGCGGCATCCCGGGTATCCAGGTAGCTCCATCCCTCGCGCACGGCGCGCATCGGGTCCGCCTCGGACGCCTTGGCGACCTCACGAAGCACCGGCTGCGCCTTGACCAGGGGGAAGCGGAACGCGACGACATCAATGCCCCACCGGCGCCAGGCCATCGTGCTGGTGACCTCGTCGGAGAACTTGGAGAGCGAATACGCATCCTCCAGGTCGACCGGCAGATCCTCGTCGAGAGGGAAGTAGGCCGGCATCACGCCGTGCCTGTTCATGGGGATGCCGAGCGCATTGATGCTGCTGGCGATGACGGCGCGGCGCACGCCGCGTTCGCCCGCCTGGGCGAGCACGTTGAACGTCGCGGTGACATTCGTGCGGTACACGTTGTACGGAGTGCCCAGTCTGGGATGCGGTATCGCCGCCAGGTGCACGACAGCGTCGACATCATCGAGAGCGGCCGCGACGTCGCCGGGGACGGTCGCGTCGCCGGCGACGACACGATCGGCCCCGGGCGGGAATGGCGCGGCGAGCGAGAGAGCCGTCACGGTGATGCCCTTGTCGACCAGGTACGCGGTGGTCGCAGAGCCAATCTCCCCGGATGCGCCCGTCACGAGGACGCGCTTGAGCGGACGGATAGTGTGGTCAGTCATTTTTTTCCCTATCGTTCCTAACCCTTGACCCCGCCGGACATCCCGACACCACGAAGGAACTGGCGCTGGAAGATGAGGAACAGGATCACGGGGATGAGAAGGGCGAGAAAGAGCGCGGCCATCTGGATGCTCACCTCTGAGGTCTTTGCGACGCGAGGCAACGCGACCGAGATGGGCTGGATGTCGGGATCCTGCAGCACGAGGAGCGGCCACAGGTAGTCCTTCCACGATGCCATCACCGTCAGTAGGGCGACGACCCCGAGGATGGGACGAGAGAGCGGTATCACGACGAGGAGGAACACGCGCATCGGACCGGCGCCGTCGATCCTCGCCGCTTCGAAGAGTTCGCGCGGTATCGCGTCGAAGAAACGCTTGATGACGAGGATGTTGAACGCATTGGCGGCTCCTGGCAACCAGATCGCCCAGTAGCTGTTCAGGAGACTCCCTCCCGTTCCCGGCAGGTGCAGGATCGTCAGGTACAGCGGCACGAGGATGACGATTCCAGGAACGAACAGTGTGGCGAGGATCGCACCGGAGAGCACCGGCCCCCACTTCGGGCGGAGGACGCTCAGCACATAGGCGATGGTCGTGCACACGATCAGCGTAGCGACGAGCTGTCCGACTGCGATGATGCCGGTATTGCCGAGATAGTGACCGATTTGGCTCTGGGTCCAGGCAGCGGCGAGATTTCCCCACTGGACGACACCCGAAGGGAAGAGAGCGAACGGTTCACGAAGGGTGTCCTGCGTTGTGGAGATGGCCGCCTTGAAGAGCCAGACCAGCGGACCGAACCCCGCGACGACCAGGCCGACGAAGATCAGAACCTGCACGGTGATCAGGGGGATCCTGACCGAGAGCCGTTTGCGGTCTGCGTTCGAGATCACCCCGCGTTCTGGCGTCTCCCCGGCTCGGGCGATCCGGCGGAGTCCGCGGCGTCCTGACGACGGCGCCGTCCCGGGGTTCGCGCGTAGATCAGTGGTGGTAATGAGGGGGAGGGCCATCAGTCGGTGCTCCAACGGCGGGTGACGAGTTGATACACGAGCGAGAAAATCCCGAGGACGAGGGCGAGGAGCACACTCAACGCGGTCGCGGCGCTGATGTCCCCGTTGACGAACGCGTAGTTGTAGATCATGAGAAGGATCGTGGTGGTCGCGTTCTGTGGTCCGCCGCCGGTGAAGAGGTATGGCTCGGTGAACACCTGCATGGTCCCGATG
>JAODMH010000060.1 GCA_025465035.1 Microbacteriaceae bacterium
CAAAGGATCGCATCCGGTTCGATCGAGGTGCTCGGCAGTCCGGCCGGGACCGCCAGCCTGCGTCGCAGGGTCGGCTATGTCACCCAGTCGGCGAGCGTCTACGACGATCTCAGCGTTCGGCAGAATCTCAGGTACTTCCGTGCGGTGATGGGTGCCGACCGATCCGAGGTCGATCGGGTGATGGATGCGACCGACCTCGTCCCGCAGGCGAATCGGCTGGTCGGTTCCCTCTCCGGCGGCGAGCAAAGCCGCGTTTCGCTCGCGGCCGCGCTCATCGGCTCGCCTGAACTCCTCGTGCTCGACGAACCGACCGTCGGACTCGACCCCGTGCTCAGGGTCGAACTGTGGGGACTGTTCCATGGCCTGGCCGAGCAGGGCACGTCTCTGCTCATTTCGAGCCACGTCATGGACGAGGCGACGCGCTGCGACCGCCTGCTGCTCATGCGCGACGGAATGCTGCTGGCCGACGAGACGCCGGAAGGGCTCCTCGCACTCACGGGGGCACAGGACGCGGAAGACGCATTCCTGCATCTCGTGGAGCATCATCCCCGGCACAGCGCGGGGGAGGCATCATGAGTCTCGGCCGAACCCTTGCCACCACCGGACGCGTTCTCGCCCAGATCGCACACGACCCGCGCACGATCGGGCTCCTTCTCATCGTGCCGAGCCTGCTCATCGGGCTCATGTCGTGGCTGTTCGTCGATACGCCGGTGTTCGAAAAAGTGGGACCCGCGATGCTGGCCCTCTTCCCCTTCGTGATCATGTTCCTCGTCACGAGCATCACGACGCTGCGGGAACGCCGGTCCGGCACTCTCGAGCGCCTGCTCACGATGCCCCTCGACAAGGCCGATTTCATCCTCGGCTACACGCTCGCCTTCGGCCTGCTCGCCATCCTGCAGGCCGGCATCGCGGTCGGCTTCTCGATCTGGGTGTGCGGTCTCACGATCGAGGGCTCGGTATGGCTTCTCCTCGCCGTCGCGCTCGCGGATGCCGTGCTCGGCACGACCCTCGGCCTGCTCGCGAGCGCATTCGCCCGCACCGAATTCCAGGTCGTGCAGTTCATGCCGATCTTCGTTTTTCCGCAGGTGCTGCTCGGCGGCGTTTTCCTTCCGCGCGACCAGCTTCCGGACGTGCTCCACGCCATCTCGGATTGGCTTCCGCTCTCCCATGCGATCGATGCGCTGAACGCGGTAGCCACCGATTCGGAGGGCGCCGGCTATGTCGGCGGCAAGCTCCTCATCATCGCGGCCTACGCGATCGGCGCGGTCGTTCTCGGCTCGATCACGCTTCGGAGAAAGACCGCGTGAGCCGAGATGCCGTCTGAGACAGCGCAGGACGCGATCGCGCGGCTGAGCCGGGTCGTTCCCGACTTTCCCCGGGACGGCGTGATCTTCCGCGACCTGACTCCGGTCTTCGCCGATGGTGCGGCGCTGCGCACCATCACCGATTCGCTCATCGAACCATTTGCGGGCACCTTTGACGCGATCGCCGGGGTCGAGGCCCGCGGCTTCGTCCTCGCGGCGAGCGCTGCATACGCGAGCGGCCAGGGCATCGCCATGATCCGCAAGCCGGGAAAGCTCCCCCGCGCCGTTCTCTCGCAGGACTACGACCTCGAGTACGGCAGCACGACACTGCAGCTGCACCCGGACGAACTGGCACCCGGTGCACGGGTGCTCCTCATCGACGATGTTCTCGCGACCGGCGGAACCCTCGCGGCGAGCTGCTCGCTTGTCGAGCGAGCCGGCTGGTCCATCGCCGGGATCGCCGTCGCGCTCGAGATCGCCGCGCTCCACGGTCGGACGAAGCTGCCCGGCCGGTTTCTTCACTCGCTGTTCACCATCTGACTGACCGACAGGATTGGATTGTGATGACCACGACATCCGGTAGTTTTCGCCGCTGGTTCCTACGGGGGCTGGTCGACCGGAGGGGCACGCATCAGGGACCACATGCCGAGAGCGCGGAGAAGACCCACTCCTGGTGGCGTGTCATGTGCCTTACCGGCGTCGACTATTTCTCCACGCTCGGCTACCAGCCGGCGATCGCGGCGCTCGCCGCCGGCCTCCTCTCCCCCTTCGCCACCATTGTGCTGGTGCTGCTCACCCTGCTCGGAGCGCTCCCCGTCTATCGCCGCGTCGCACGAGAGAGCTTCAGGGGCTCCGGCTCGATCGCGATGCTCGAGAAGCTGCTGCCGTGGTGGGCAGGAAAGCTCTTCGTGCTGGTGTTGCTGGGCTTCGCCGCGACGGACTTCATGATCACCATCACTCTGTCGGCCGCGGATGCCTCGGCGCACGCCATCGAGAACCCATACGCACCCTCCTGGTTCCACGGCAACGAGGTCCTGATTACCCTCGTGCTCGTCGCACTGCTCGGCGCCGTGTTCCTGCGTGGGTTCAAGGAGGCGATCGGCATCGCCGTGGTGCTCGTCGCCGTCTATCTCGTACTCAACGTCGTCGTGATCGTCGTGTCGATTGGGCACGTCGTCGAACACTCGGTGGTCATCACCGACTGGTGGGCGGCACTGAACGCCCAGCATGGCAATCCGCTCATCATGGTCGGAATCGCGCTCATCGTCTTTCCCAAGCTCGCCCTCGGCCTGTCCGGCTTCGAGACCGGCGTTGCCGTCATGCCCCAGATCACCGGAAAGGCTGGCGACACGCCCGATAAGCCGACGGGTCGCATCCGTGGTGCCGGGCGATTGCTCACCACCGCCGCATTCATCATGAGCGCCTTCCTCATCACCTCGAGCCTCGTGACGACATTCCTCATTCCTCAGCGCGCGTTCCTGCCGGGCGGCGCCGCGAACGGCCGCGCTCTCGCCTATCTCGCACACGAATATCTCGGCCCGATCTTCGGCACCGCCTACGACATCAGCACCATCTGCATCCTCTGGTTCGCCGGTGCTTCCGCGATGGCCGGACTGCTCAACCTCGTGCCGCGCTATCTCCCGCGCTACGGGATGGCACCCAACTGGGCCCGCGCGGTGCGTCCGCTCGTCGTCGTGTTCACCGCGATCGCCTTCCTCATCACGCTGGTCTTCCAGGCCAACGTGGATGCCCAAGGCGGCGCATACGCAACCGGTGTGCTCGTCCTCATCACCTCGGCATCCGTCGCCGTCACCCTCTCCGCGCGCCGCAAGAAGCAGCTCAAACGGACCATCGGATTCGCGGTGATCTCCTTCGTGTTCCTCTACACGACGATCGTCAACGTCATCGAGCGGCCGGACGGCCTGAGAATCGCGGCCCTCTTCATCCTGGGGATCATCGTGATCTCCATCGTGTCCCGCGTGCAGCGCTCCTTCCAGCTGCGGGCGACCTCGGTCGAACTGGACGAGTCGGCGCTGGCCTTCTTGCGTGAGGACGCCGAGCACGGCGTCATCCGGATCATCGCGAACGAGCCGGATGACGGAAGCGCAAAGGAGTACCACGAGAAGAACGTCGACGAACGGCGCTTCAGCCACATTCCGCAGCGCTCGCGCACCATCTTCCTCGAAGTTCACCACGCCGACTCCTCAGACTTCGAGGAAGATCTCGTCGTGCGGGGCGTGATGAAGCACGGATATCGCGTGCTCGAGGTCCGCAGCGGCAACGTTCCGAACACCCTCGCCGCGGTGCTGCTCGCGATCAGGGACGCGACGGGCATCGTGCCGACCATCTACTTCGAGTGGACGGAGGGTAATCCCATCTCGAATATGTTCAAGTTCCTCGTCACGGGTGGTGGGGAGGTCGCGCCGGTCACCCGTGAGGTGCTGCGCGAGTCGGAGAAGGACGTCAAGCGGCGTCCCGCCGTGCACGTCAGCTAGGTCAGCCGGGTCAGGCGCCGAGCACCCGGTCCAGGTACGGGTTGGTGAAGAGCCGCTGCGGGTCGAGCCGATCGCGCACACCGACGAAGTCACCGTGGTGTGGGTAGAGGTCGGCGAGTGAGGCGGCATCCTGATAGTGGATCTTGCCCCAGTGCGGCCTGCCGCGGTATGCGCGCATGACCTGCTCGACCGCGCGGAAGTACTCTTCGTGGTCGTCGCGGAAGTAGCGATGCACGGCGATGTAGCCGGACTCCCTGCCCTGGGCTGTCGAGAGCCAGTTGTCGTCGGAGGCCGCGACGCGGACCTCGATGGGAAAGGAGATCCGCCAGCCCCGGGAATCGATGAGTCTGCGGATGTCGCGCAGGGCATCCGGCACCGCCTCGCGGGGAATGGCGTACTCCATCTCCCGGAAGCGCGTGGTGCGCCGGCTCACGAAGACCTCGTGCGAGTGATCTCGGTAGGAACGATTGCCGTAGACCCGCGTCGCGAAGCGATTGATCGACGGGGTAGCCGCCGGCGCGATCCGTCCGACAGTGCAGACGAGCGCGAGAAGCGTGTTGCTCATGACGCGGTCCTCGAGCCACCCGGAGACCGCACCGATCGGCCTGCGCTCGGCGTCGCCGGGCAGGCGGGAGTTGCTCTTCGTCATCACACCGTCGGTATGCGGCCACCAGTAGAACTCGAAGTGGTCCACCGCCGTGGCGCGCTGCTCGAAGCCGTCGAGTACCTCCTCAAATCCGGCAGGACGCTCCACAGCGTCGAGCAGGAAGGCTGGCACGCACTGCAGCGTCACCTCGACCATGACCCCGAGCGCGCCGAGTCCGAGCCGGGCGGCCGGGAGTAGCTCAGGGTTCTCGGTCTCGCTGATCCGCAGCACGGTGGCATCCGCCGTCACCAGAGTGACCGCGACGACCTGGGTGGCCAGCCCGCCGAACCGCGCACCGGTGCCGTGGGTGCCGGTCGACATCGCACCGGCGACGGTCTGTCGATCGATGTCGCCCATGTTCTCGAGGGCGAGCCCGAAAGGCGCGAGCACGGCGGGCAACTGATGCAGTTTCGTGCCCGCACCGAGCGTCACCCGACCGCGCGCCAGGTCCACGTCTACCAGGCCGTCGATGGCGGAGAGGTCCAGCTGGATGCCTGCCGCGGCCGCGATCGCCGTGAAGCTGTGGCCTGCCCCGATCGCCTTGACGGTGAGGCCACGGTCGCCCGCGAAACGGACGACCTCCACGACCTCGTCGACGCTGGACGGCCGCGAGGCGAAGATCGGGCGCACGCGTTCGGTGCGGCCCCAGTTCCTCCAGGTCGTACCGGGCTGGAGTTCAGCGGGAACGGTGTCGATCGTCACAGGAACACCCGGCCCTCTCCGCGGTAGGTGGGCAGCATGTCCGTCATCGTGG
>JAODMH010000089.1 GCA_025465035.1 Microbacteriaceae bacterium
AGTCATGAAGGCCTGTTCCTTGCTCGGTCGGTAGTACCGGTTCAGGTCGCCCTTCGCGGTGGAGAGAACCGGGTCGGGCAGTGGCGCCTCGGATCCGAACCAGGAGACCAGCCGCGGAACGTCGACGACACGCTCGTACATCTCCCGCTTGTCGGCCTTCCATGGCACCCGCTGCGCCAACCGCTCGAACAGTAGGTCTGAGTTGAGCAGCCACTCCGGTCTGAGGTCGACCCAGGCTCCATGGCCGAGCGGGATGCGGCGGACGGAGCCGGCGAGCGGCTGCAGCCGGGGTTCCGCCCCGAGTTCGTCGAAGAGCGACGGCTGGAATGCGAGGGTCATGCTCCGATGATATTCGAATATATATTCGAATGTCCAGCCGATCGGTCGAGCAGCTGGGCTGTCGATCCGCGGCGCAGACGTCGTCGGCCGCCCTGAGCAAAACCGCGCATCATAACCCTGTATCCTTATTGTCTGTGCAATTTAATGGGCGGACGAAACGTTGAATCAGTTGCGGTCTGAAACAGGGGCCGAAGAGGCTGTCCACCTTCGAGCGGTAGATCCCCGACCGCTCGCGTTTCTGCCTGTTTTCTTTTGCACGGTCGCGAGTGCGGCATCCGATGCGGTCCGGTTTTAGGCCTCGACTAGCGGGAAAACCGCTATCGACACACAACTCAATGATTGAAGGCAGTAACGCATGATTTTCCAGGTTGGCGAGACAGTCGTGTACCCCCATCACGGCGCAGCTACGATTACCGCGGTGAAGACGCGCACCATCAAGGGCGATGACAAGCAGTACATCACGCTGAACGTACATGCGAGTGACCTGACGATCGAACTCCCGGTCGAGAATGTTGAACTCATCGGCGTGCGCGACGTCATCGACAGCGCCGGCGTCGAGGCCGTCTTCGAGGTGCTGCGCAGCGACATCGTTGAGGAGCCCGGCAACTGGTCTCGCCGGTTCAAGGCCAACACGGAGAAGATGGGCAGCGGAAGCGTCTACCGGGTGAGCGAGGTCGTTCGCGACCTGTGGCGTCGTGACCAGGACCACGGTGTATCCGCCGGTGAGAAGCGCATGCTGCTCAAGGCGCGCCAGATTCTCATCTCGGAACTCGCGCTCGCGCAGAACTCCAGCGACGAAGAGGCGTCCGCCGTGCTGGACGAGGTTCTCTCCACCGTTTCGGTCTGACGCTCGCCCCTCGTCCGGTCGGTGCGACAGTTCGTTGTCACTGCGGCCTCTAGGGGGGCCGCACTGACAACGGAACACCGCGCTGTCCGCTTTCGCGGCTATCCGGCGCCCTGAGCGGGATTCGTCTACTCTCGAATGGCGTGGAAGGGAGTGGCGACAGCATGAATCCTTCGGTTCTGACCATCGTCTGGATCGTCTCTTTCGTGCTGGTCACCGTCGCGGTCACGGGATTTTCCCGCCGAGTCGGCTGGTCCGCTCCGATCGCACTGGTCGCGGTTGGAGCGATCGTCTCGTTCATTCCCGGCGTGCCCCAGGTCGTGATCGACCCTGACCTGATCCTCTACGGACTGCTGCCGCCCCTGCTCTTCGCGGCGGCCATCCGCACGTCGTTCGTCGACGTGCGCGCGCGCGGCGACAGCATCCTCGCCCTCTCGGTCGGGCTCGTGGCATTCACTGTCGTCGCGGTTGGCTTCTTCACCTGGCTTGTCGTACCTGCGATCACACTGGCGACCGGCTTCGCCTTCGCCGCGGTCGTCGCGCCAACCGATGCGGTGGCCATAACGGCGATTTCTGGTCGGCTCCGCCTTCCCCGCCGCGTCGTGACGATCCTCGAGGGGGAGAGCCTGTTCAACGACGCGACGGCGTTGGTCGCGCTCGCCGCCGCGATCACCGCGATCGTCGGCACCATCAATCCGATCGCCGTCGTCGGCGACTTCGTACTCGCCGTCGTGGTCGGGGTCGCATTCGGGTTCGCCGTCGGCTACGCACTCACCGCCATTCGCAGGATGCTGCATGCGCCGGTGCTCGACACCAGCCTGTCGCTCGTTACGCCATTCGTCGCCTTCATCCCGGCGCAGCTTCTGCATGGCTCAGGGGTGCTGTCCGTCGTGATCGCGGGCCTCATCGTCGGGCAGAGCGCTCCCGTCGTGCAGTCGGCGCGAGCGCGCATCGCCGAGACTCTCAACTGGCGCACCATCCGCTTTCTCCTCGAGAATTCGGTTTTCCTCTTCATCGGGCTCAATCTCTACGGCATCCTGCGCGGAGTCACAACCTCCGGTCTCGGCGTCTTGCAGACGATCCTGATCTGCGTCGGCACCCTGGTGTTTCTGGCCACCGCACGCTTCGGTTGGATCTCCCTCCTCAGTCTGATCTTCCGTTTCGGACCCGCTCGACTCCGCGCACGCTCATGGAGCTGGGGTAACACCATCGCCATCGGCTTCGCAGGTCTGCGCGGCGTCGTCACTCTCGCGGCGGTCTTCCTGCTGCCGCAGGAGACTCCTCAACGCTCGTTCTTGCAGTTTCTGGCCTTCGTGGTCGTGGTCGGCACCCTCCTGCAGGGACTCGCGCTGCCATGGGTCGTGCGCCGCCTCAAGCTTCCACCGCCCAATGGCGACCAGGAACTGGTCGAGGCACAGATGCTCATGGCGGAGGCGAAGGCCGCGGGTATCGTTCAGCTCGATCTGGAGGTCTCCGAGGCTGACAGCGAGGCCGTTGTCGAGAGGCTGCGAGCGGATGCGGCGCTGCTCGGCCAGCCCCTCGACAGCCCTGAGCCGGATGACTCCGAGCCGACGCAGGTCGCTTTCGGCCGGCTGCGACTCGCCATGATCCTCGCCGAGCGGCAGGCCGTGCTCGCGGCACGGGCGGACGGCCGCTATCAGGAGCCGGCGGTGCGCGCCATCCTGGCCGCTATCGACGCAGAGGAGATCGCGATCCGCACGCTCGTGCCGAAGAGCGGCGACGAATAGCGACCACGTCGCGACGATCGGCAGCAATTGTCGATCTCGCCTTCTCCTGTTCGACGTAATTGCATAACGTGAACTGAGGAGGACACGATGCATTTCATGATGTTCGTTGCGACAGACCCCGAGGCCGAGCCGTATTCGGCCGACAAAGACAACGTGGAGGAGTGGGTGGAGGAGATGGATCGCCGGGGCGTGCGCCTCAGCGGCGAACGCCTGCGTCCCGCCGCCGACGCGACGACCGTCAGGGTGCGTAACGACGAGCTGCTTGTCACCGACGGCCCGTTCGCCGAGACCAAGGAGTGGATCGCGGGGTACGACATCCTCGAATGCGCCGACCTCGAGGAGGCGATCGCCGTGGCGGCGAAGCATCCCATGGCGCGGTTCGGACGTCTGGAATTGCGGGCGTTCTGGCCCTTCGGCGACTGAATCTACCGCCGGCTCAGGTGGCCCGTCGCCTCGACTCGATGCGCACTGGCGCTGGCAGGGGCGCCTCCTCTTCCTCATCACCGGCGGCTATTCGTGCGAGCCGCTTGAGCCCCGCCTCGGAGGGGGTTCCCGGCTCGGCGTGGAAGACCACGAGGACCTGGCCGCCGGTCCCATCGATGGCGAACTTCTCGTAGTGGAGATCGAGGGTGCCCACCTCTGGATGCCGGATGAGCGCGACCCCGCTGCCCTTGGGCCGCGACTCCTGCCGTGCCCAGAGCTGGCGGAAGCGCTCGCTGCGCAGGGACAGTTCGCCGACGAGCTGGGCGAGCTCCTGGTCGTCCAACTCCGAGCCGACCATCGCCCGCAGACCGGCGACGGTCCTCTCGGTCATCGCCTCCCAGTCTCGGTTGAACTCGCGCATGCTCGGGTCCAGGAACGCGGAACGCAGCCCGTTGGATCCAACCGTGTAGATCGGCGACAGGGCGACCGCGAGGGCGTTCGACGCCAACACGTTCATCAGCCGGCCATGCACGATGGCTGCCTGGTCCGTCCACGATGACACCAGGTACTCGAGGCTCGGCGAGACGTACTCCGGACCGGGGTCGGCGCGTCGTCGGCCGGTCGCCGCGTGTGCGATGCGGTGCAGGTGGGCCGTGGCATCCGTATCGAGCTGGAGCGCCCTGGCGAGCCCGTCGAGCACCTGATCAGAGGGGTTCCGATCGCGGCCCTGTTCGAGGCGGAGGTAGCGGTCGGCGCTGATGCCGGCCAGCAGGGCCGCCTCCTCCCTGCGGAGGCCACGCACTCGTCGGTGGCCGGCGCTTGGCAACCCCACGGCTTCGGGAGTGAGGACTTCTCGGCGGGCGCGGAGATACTCACCCAGGGGGCTGCCTGTTTCCATTGCTCCACACTACGCAGATCAGGCTTCGCGTGTCAGCGTGTCGAGCCAGGCCCGTAGGCTGAGCGGCGTGGCAGTCTCTCGTCCAGCATCCGTCGTCCTTTCCGCGGCCATCGACCTGGTGCTCGTGGTCGCTTTCGTGCTCATCGGCCGGGCGAGTCACGGCGAGGATGTGCTCGGCACTCTCAACACGCTCTGGCCGTTCGTTGTCGGCCTCGTGGTGGGCTGGCTGGGAATGCGCGCGTGGTTCTCGCCGCGCCGCGTCGTCTGGACAGGCATCGGAATCTGGATAGCGACAGTGCTCATCGGCATGCTGTTGCGGGTGGCCAGCGGCCAGGGCATCCAGCTCAGCTTCGTGATCGTCGCGACGATCGTGCTGGCGGTCTTCCTACTCGGCTGGCGCACGATCGCGGCCCTCGTCATGCGGGTGCGCAGCCGCCCCTGACCGGCGGCCAGCCCGATCCGCCGACGGGATGCGGCGGCCTACCTGAAGAACTCGCGGAGTTCGGGGAGGAGCGCCTGCTCCGAGACCTGGTGGGTCTGGCCGTCGAGGGTCCGCTGCTGTGATCCGGGAACGGCCTCCGCGACGCCCCGCACCGCGGCCTTCATGTTCTCCGCGCCCTTGCTGCCACCCATGACCAGGGTCGGCACCGTGATCGTGCCGAGGCGCGCTGTCGGCACGTTGAACCCGTCCATGACCATCGCGTCGTTCGGGAGGGTATGCGCGACCCCCCTGAGTTGCTTCCAGACTTTCGGCATGAGCCGCATCATCAGCGGGACGAACGCCGGGGCGCCGACCATCTTCACCATGAAGTGGCCTACCGCGGCCCCACGCTTGTCGTCGGTGAGATAGGACTGCAGCTTGGCGACGTGATCGACATCGCCAGCGAGGCCGACGTATGGCGCCTCGTAGACCGCGAGCTTGCGCATCCGTACTCCGGATGCTGCGGCCTCAAGTGCGATGCCCGCACCGGATGACTGGCCGAACACGTAGGCATCGCCACCGGCCGCGGCGATGATCGCGGCGAGGTCCTCGATCTCGCGCTGGACGGCATAGGGCTGGGTATCACCGCTCTCACCGCGACCACGACGGTCATAGAAATACGCGGTGTAGTTGGGAGCCAGCGCCTCCGCGAGGGCGCGCGCCGGGCCGAATTCGCGGTAGCAGAGAGCGCCGTCCACGATGACGACCGCGGGACCGGTGCCCGTCTTCTCGTAGGCGATCGTGGTTCCGTCGGATGAGGTGATCGTATGGGTGGTGCGGGTGATGGTGTCCTGGCTCATGAGTTCTGCTCCTCTGTGATGGATTCCTCGAA
This sequence comes from Microbacteriaceae bacterium, assembly GCA_025465035.1. Lineage (GTDB taxonomy): Bacteria > Actinomycetota > Actinomycetes > Actinomycetales > Microbacteriaceae > Lacisediminihabitans. Next base: position 5,566 of record JAODMH010000089.1, read on the forward strand.
GATCGCGTCGAGCTTGACGAACGAGAGTTCCCAGCCCTCCGCCGTCATCTCGCGCTGCTCGTCTGTGAATGGACCCTGGTGCAGCGTCATCCGCGTGCGGTCACCGTGGTCGTGGAACTGCACCCGGAGCAGGATGTCTTCGAGCGGTCCGGCTCCCGAGTCCGCATCGAGAACGATCTCGAGGTATTCGAACTCGATAAACGCGGCGATGCGTCCGCGGATGGGGAACGCGTTACCTGCCTCGTCGACCATGGACAGATCCCAACGGCCCCCTTCGCGTAGTTCGACGGCCACGGTCTCGACGGGAACGTGGAAGCCGTCCGGGCCGAACCAGACGGCCAGCTGTTCGGGTGACGTCCAGAACTTCCAGACGACCGTGCGCGGCGCGGCGAAGGTGCGCGTGATGTAGACATCGCGATCGGTCACGGCGGGGGGAGTGAGGTCACTCATCGTTTTCTCCTGTTTCATCGGTGTTCTCTGCCCGGTAAGCCGCGAGGGCCACGTCCAGCCGGTCGAAGGTACTTCCCCAGAAGCGTCGATACTTCTCCATGTATTCGGTCGCCTCCTTGAGGGGCTCGGCTTCCAGGTGGCTGAACCGCGCTGTCGCCACCCGGCTGCGGGAGATGAGTCCCGCGTTCTCGAGCACCTTGAGGTGTTTCGAGATCGCGGGCTGACTCATCTCGAACGGTTCGGCGAGTTCGGCGACGTTCGCGTCGCCATCGGTGAGCCGGTGCAGGATGGCGCGCCTCGTCGGATCGGCGAGAGCCGCGAAGACGCTGGTGAGGGTGTCGGTCAAGTTCATAACCTTTTCGTTCTAGAAGCAATTGGTTTTAGATTAGCATCGCGTCGCCGGATGTCAACGGCGGATGCGGCGCCCGAGCAATGCGCGTATTCTCAGGCAGACGGGGAGCCATTCGGGCTCCCGTTCCGAGGGAGCTCACCATGGCCGACAAGTCACCGAAAAAGTCCACCTCGAAGACCGCCGCGTCGAAGTCCCTCAAGGAAAAGCGCGCCGACAAGAAGTCGAAGGCAGCATCGAAGTCGAACAGCTAGCCGAGCTCCACAGCTCGTTCGAGCAGTAGCGTACGCTCGCGCGCATTGCGTGTGAGGGATGCTGCGCGCTCGAACTCGACGCGCGCCTCGGCGTGTCGGCCGAGCTTGGCGAGAAAGTCGCCACGCACGCTCGGCAGCAGGTGATAGTTGGCGAGCGTTCCGCCGGCGACGAGTTCGTCCACGATGTCGAGCCCGGCCGCCGGCCCGAACGCCATCGATACTGCGACGGCACGGTTCAGCTCGACGACCGGCGATGGTGCTAGCTGGCTGAGTGCCTCGTAGAGCGCCGCGATCTGTCCCCAGTCGGTCTCGTCGGGGATTCGTGCGCTGGCGTGGCAGGCGGCGATGGCGGCCTGCAGTGCATATGGACCGAGCGCTCCCAGCGACGTCGACCGGCTGAGAGCGGCGAGGCCACGCTGGATCTGCAGATGATCCCAGCGCGCCCGGTCCTGATCGAGTAGCAGGATCGGCAGGCCGACTGCCGTGGTTCGCGCTCCGATGCGCGACGCCTGCAGTTCCATGAGTGCGACGAGACCGTGCACCTCAGACTCTTTCGGCACGAGCTCCGCGAGGATGCGCCCGAGTCGCAGAGCCTCCTGACAGAGCGCCGGCCGCATCCAGTCGTCGCCCGTGGTGGCCGAATACCCTTCGTTGAAGACGAGGTAGACCGCCTCGAGCACCGAGCCCAGCCGCTCCGGGAACTCGGAGCGGGACGGTACCTCGAATGGCACATTGGCAGCGGAGAGAGTGCGCTTGGCGCGGACGATCCGCTGGGCGATCGTCGCGGTCGGCACGAGAAAAGCGCGCGCGATTTCATCCGTCGAGAGACCACAGAGCAGGCGCAGGGTCATGGCCACCCTCGCCGGCTTGGCGAGAACCGGATGACAGGAAATGAAAATGAGGCGCAGGAGGTCGTCGTCGATGGCGGCATCCGGATCCGGCTCATCCGGTGCCTGTTCCAGATCGTGGGCGAGCATGGCGTACTTCTTCTGCAGGTTCTCCTGCCGCCGCCAGTTGTCGATGGCGCGTCTCTTGGCGATGGCGGTAAGCCAGGCGCCCGCATTACGCGGGACGCCAGACTCCGGCCACTGCTCGAGGGCCGCGACGAGAGCGTCCTGGGCGAGCTCTTCGGCGAGCCCGACGTCGCGGACCATTCTCGCGAGGGTGGCGATGAGTCTGGCGGACTCGATCCGCCAGACGGCCTCGATCGCCCGGTGCGTGGTGGCGGTGTTCACTGTCGCGGCCTCAGGAGGCGAATCCCGGTTCATTCTCGGTGCGCCAGGCGACCTCGCGCTGGACGTGCTCGTCGTCCCGGTCGAAGTCGCTCGGGTCCACGACCCGGCGCACCTCGATGGTGCCGCTCCCGATCGGAACCCGCTCCGCCCAGGCGACTGCCTCCTCCTTCGACGACGCCTGGATGATCCAGAAGCCTGCGATGAGCTCCTTCGTCTCCGTGAACGGACCGTCGATGATCTCGTGCTCGTCACCGTGGAAGGCGACACGGGCGCCCGACGAGCTGGCGCGCAGACCCTCGGCGCCGAGGAACACTCCCGCCTTGATGAGCTCGTCGTTGTAGCCGCCCATCGCTGCGATGAGCTCCCGGCTGGGGGGAACGCCGGCTTCGCTGGCGGCGTCGGACGTGATCAGCAGCATGTACTTCATGGGGATCCTCCCGGTGAGAAAGCGTTTGTGCTTTGCTGTGACGTCGAATGGCAGGCGCCCCGATCGACAGCTCGCGGTCGTTCAGACGGTTTTCATGACGTCGGCAGTGAAAGACTGCACCCGGTTGAGCAGCCCCTCGGCTCGGCGGGCGACGATCTCGGATGGGTCGGGCTGCATCGGCAGTTTCGGCGGAACGATGCGGATGATGAGGGAGCAGGCGAGGTCCGCACAGATATACATGCCAACGGTGTTGCCGTCGCGGCCGGCCTGCCCTGCCCTGGCCGCGACGAACAGCGCAACCTGGTCGGAGGGTTGAGGGGTGTGGCACAGCGAGCACATCGCCGAGATTCCCGGACGCATGCTCGCGCCGGATGCTCTGAGCACCACGCCGACGGGCTGGTCCTGCACCCAGTGGACGAGATAGCCGCGCAGGGGTGCCCGGTGGTCACGCCACCCGAGGTACTCGCGTTCCTCCCAGAGCACCTCATGCAGGCCAGGGAGCGGCATCCGCTCGATCTCGCCATGGGTCGCATTCACGATGCTGGACCGGATCTCGGTTTCGCTAAGCGGTTTCACGTTCTCCTCGCCGGGGGTCTGATGCTTAAAAGCGTAGCCCGCACTCTGATTAGATGATCGAGTGTTCACGCTCGGTACCCTGACCTCCGTTTCCGCCGCTGCACGCCCCGAGCTCCTCGCTCCGGCCACGCTCGCGATGCTGATCTCGCTCGACCTGCTCGACGAGGTGGGCGTCGCGGAGATCGATGGCGCTCTTTCGGACACCGCCGCTACGCGCTCCGAATTCGGCCTGGCATCCGAGTCGCTCGCCAATTGCGTGATCGTCGGCGGTAGGCGCGAGGGGGTCGAGAAGATTGCCGCCTGCGTGGTGCTCGCAAGCACTCGGGCGGACGTCAACAACACCGTCAAGCGGCTGCTCGATGTGCGCAAGGCCTCCTTCCTGCCGATGGAGCAGGCCGTCGAGCTCACCGGTATGGAGTACGGCGGCATCACGCCGATCGGCCTGCCGGATGCCTGGCCGGTGCTCGTGGACAGCCGCGTGATCGAGGCGGGGGTCGTGATCATCGGATCGGGGGTGCGGCCGTCGAAGATCCTGTTACCGGGTGCGCTGCTGGCTCGGATTCCCGGGGCGCAGGTCGTTGAGGGACTGGCTCGGGAAGTCGAGTAGCGACGCCGATTACGCGCCCTTCGCTGGCCAGTGGTAGACAAAAGCTCCGTAGGTCGCGGGGATAGCGAGTGCGACCAGGGCTCAGCGCCGCGAAGAAATCGGGTTTGGTCGGGCGTCTGGCGATGAAGTCGAAGTACACCCACCACATCCCGAATCCGATGGTCAGGCCCAGCGCGGCATCGACGATCCTGATCGGCCAACCGCTCGATGCCGATCGCCCTCGTCACGCAAGACCGGGCGCCGCCAGGGGAATCGGCATGCGGCGACGTTGAGGGGGCATATGAGCTCCCCATTGCCCATCGCCAGGCGGTTCCTCTCCGCATCGAATTTGTGGAAAAGTTTTTCTCACAGATCTGATCCAGACCTTCGAATCTATGTTCGAATCTGGCAACATTGAGGCATGTCCTCGATCCTCGAAAACATTGCGACCGCCCTCACGGCAGTCGCCGATGTGCCCGTCGAGGCGTCGATATTTCCCAGGCTGTCCGATGACGACCTTGTCCTGGTGCAGGCGAAGCTTGCCGAATTGCGTCGTCTTGTCGACGCCCGCTCGGCCGCGGCCGCCGCGCACATCGCTCACCGCTCACGGCGCGAACTCGGGTACGGCGGGCTCGCCCAGCGAAGAGGTCATCGCACGGCGGATGCTCTGATCCAGAGCGTCACGCGTTCGACTCGTCAGGATGCCCGTGCTCTCATGAGGGTCGGTGCGGTCCTGCGTGAATCACAGGTCGAAGCCGATTCGCCCCAGCTGTGGTTCGGCAACATCGGCGAAGCTGTCGCCCGAGGCGATCTCAGCCTCGCGGCAGCCGACGCAATTCGCACTGGCCTCGGCATGCCAGGCGATCGGGTCGGCACGGAGTCATTGCGCGAAGCGACTCGGGTTCTCGTGACTTCTGCACAGACACTCGATGCTGACGTGCTCTTCACTAAAGCCCGCGCCCTCAGGGACCAGTTGGATGCCGCGGGCATTGCCGACCGCGAGGCGGAACGTCGCGCCCGCCGCTATCTTCGACTGGCCCCATTGGCTGACGGAATGGTCAGGCTGACCGTCCTGCTCGATCCGGAATCCGCCGCGCTGGTGACGGATGCCGTAGACCTCGTGACTTCCCCGCGCCGGGGAGGTCCGCGATTTGTTGCTCGAGCCGAGAAGTCGCGCGCGGAGGAACTGCTCGCAGATGAGCGGACAACGGACCAGATCACGCTCGACGCTCTCGTCGGCATGGTGAAGATCGCGGGTGATGCCGATGCTGGCACGGTCTTCGGCAACAGGCGTCCCGGTGTTCGCGTGCTGGTCAGCGCACGAGCACTCGAGCGCCCGTCGGGTCATGGGCGAATCGAAGGCCGGTCCGATCCGGTCTCGATAGAGACAGTCGAACGATATGCCTGCGACGCCGGTATCGTGCCCATCGCGTTCGACGATGATGGCGCATGCCTCAACGTGGGTCGCGAACAACGGTTGTTCACGGCCCGGCAGCGGATGGCCCTCGGCGCTCGCGACGGCGGATGCCTCTGGCCGGAGTGCCGACGGCCGCCCTCCTGGTGCGAGGCACATCACATCGACCACTGGCATCGAGATCACGGAGAGACAAACGTTGCCGACGGGGTACTCCTCTGCCGGCATCATCACATGCTGTTGCACGACAACCATTGGCAGATCGTGCGGCGCGGTGCGGAATACCTTCTGGTTCCGCCGGACAGCATAGATGCGTCGCGCACCCCGATACCGCTGCCATCGAAAAGCTCCGCACTGGGCGACCTGCTTGTCGAGCAGCGGGTCGGGTGATCACGGTTGCTGAGGCGCGACGAGGGGCCGACGATGGCACGCCGACGAATGCAGTTGAATTGCGGGGTGACCTCCGACCGCATAGCCCAGCTGCGAAACGACCTGATCGCCGCCAACTTCACTGTCGAAGCGCTTACGAAGCTGTGGGGCGAGCAGGCTGACGCTGCGCTGCATCGGGCGCATCGCGTTCCGGCGCTGCGAGCACTCGCCAGGGCAGACCGGGTGTCGCCCGCGGCAACCCTCGCGACCCTGTTCGTGCTCGGAGTCCCGGTCGCTGAGCGGGAGTTCGCCGCGGCGGTCCTCGACCTCGGAATAGATGGTGCGATCTCGCTCGGGCTGGTGGAGCAGGCGAACGGAATCATCCGGCCGCTCCTCGACCTGCGCCCGTACAGCTTCGTCGATGCGCACGGCGTCGTGAGCTGGTGGATCGCGAGCGACCTCGGTGAACTTTCGGTGGGAGGCGCCCTGCGTGAAGACCACGTCCTGGGCGTCGGCGGCGCGTCGACCACGCTCAGCGGCCTGATGATCGGCACGCCCGTGGAGAACGCCCTGGACCTGGGAACAGGATGCGGCATCCAGGCCATGCACGCGGCCCGGCACGCGAGGCGGGTCGTCGCGACCGATATCTCCCGGCGTGCACTCGACCTCGCGCGGTTCAACGCCCACCTCAACGGAATCGACAACATCGAGTTTCGGCTCGGCAGCCTCTTCGAACCGGTGTCGGGGGAGCGCTTCGGGCATATCGTCTCGAACCCGCCGTTCGTGATCACCCCGCGCGTCGCGGGGGTGCCTGCCTACGAATACCGGGACGGCGGACTCGTCGGCGATGCGCTCGTCGCTGCGGTCGTCGCGGACGCCGCAGACCACCTCGAGTCCGGCGGCGTCGCGCAACTGCTCGGCAACTGGGAGTACCGGTCGGGCGAGGACGGGCTGGAGCGGGTCGGTGCGTGGATCGATGCGACCGGCCTCGACGCCTGGGTGGTCGAGCGGGAGGTGCAGGATGTCGCGCTGTACTCGGAAACCTGGATCCGGGATGGGGGCACTCGCCCGGGGCCAGAGTTCGATCGGCTGGACGGTGCGTGGCTCGACGATTTCGAGGCCCGCGGTGTCACGCGGGTCGGTTTCGGTTACCTGACGCTGCGCGCTCCTGACCGCGTGGCAACGCTGCACCGACTGGAACGGCTCGATGGGCCGATCGGTTCCGGCCTCGGCCCGCACCTCGCGGCGACGCTCGAGGCCCATGACCGGCAGTCCGCCCTGACCGATGACGAACTCTCCCGGCTCGTGTTGACGGTCGCACAGGATGTCACGGAGGAGCGTCACTACTGGCCGGGCGCCGAAGATCCCACGGTCATGATGCTCCGACAGGGCAGTGGGTTCGGCCGGTCGATCGGCATCGTCACCGGTCTGGCGGCTCTCGTCGGTGCCTGCGACGGCGAGCTCAGCGTCCGCGCGATCATCGCAGCGATCGCGCAGCTGCTCGAGGTCGATGAGCTCACCCTCAGCGACGAGCTGCTGCCGAGCATCCGCGAACTCATCGAGACCGGTTTTCTCACTTAACCTACGGCGTTCCGGTGCCGGAAGATCGTGTCACCGCTGCCCGTGGCCCAACAGGAGAGATAACGATGTCCACCAAGATCTTCGTCAACCTGCCCGTGAAAGACCTCGATCGGTCGAAGGCCTTCTTCGGCGCGCTCGGCTATAGCTTCAATCCGCAGTTCACCGACGAGAATGCCGCGAGTATGGTCATCGCCGACGACATCTTCGCGATGCTGCTGGTCGAGCCGTTCTTTCAGGGATTTACCCCGAAACCGATCGTGGATGCGACGTCCGCGACTGAAGTGCTCATCGCGTTAAGTGCGGAGAGCAGGGAAGAAGTAGACGCGCTCGTCGACAAGGCGGTTGCCGCGGGGCCGTCAACTACGCCGAACCGCAGGATCACGGCTTCATGTACCAGCGCAGTTTTCAGGACCTCGACGGGCACCTGTGGGAGATCCTCTGGATGGATCCCGCTACGGTGCAGGGTTAGCACCGCGTAGGGTCGAGTGCCGCCGGTTGAATGCCTGGGCCGATCACAATGAGACTTGCGCCACAAAGCTAATGGCATTAGCTTTGTGGCTATGAATACTTCTACCTCGCAGGATGTCCGGTTTCTGGTTCGCCCGGAAGGGCGCATCTCCTACACCGTCGAGGGCTCCGGCCCGCTGGTGATCGCGGTTCCCGGCATGGGTGATCTTCGCTCCAGCTATCGTGAACTCCTTCCCCCGCTTCTCGAGGCCGGCTACCGTGTCGCGGTGATGGACCTGCGCGGTCACGGGCAGAGCGATACGACGTTCACCACGCACGGGGACGTCGCCACCGCACAGGATCTGCTCGCCCTCATCGAGGAGCTGGGCGGGCCGGCCACCGTGCTCGGCAATTCGATGGGCGCCGCCTCGGCTGCCTGGGCGGCCGCCGAGCGGGCGGAGCTGATCGCGGGCCTCGTGTTCTACGGTCCGCTGCTGCGTGACGCGACGGCGTCCATGTTCGCGAGGGCAGCCAATCGGCTGCTCTACAGGTTCGCGCTCGCTCGCCCATGGGGCGCCCGATTCTGGTCCGGGTACTACCGCTCGATCAACAGGGGAACCCGCGCGCCGTGGCTGGAGGAGCAGGTGGCATCGATCAGGGCGAGCCTGGGCGAGCCGGGACGCCTTCGTTCGTTCCGCGATCTCGCGCTACAACTCGACCATTCTGTGGTCGAGTCCCGACTCGAACAGGTGCGCGCCCCCATCCGCGCCTTCGTCGGGGATCTCGACCCCGACTATCCCGACCCACGAGCCGAGCGCGAATGGATCGCGACGCTGGGTGCACGCGCGGAGCTCGTTCCCGAGTCCGGCCACTACCCGCACGCACAGCGTCCGGAGGTCGTGATCCCCGCGACGCTCGACTTCCTGGCCGGTCTGCGCGACACGACCACGGGGGAGTGGGCCGATCGTGCCTAGGGTCGGCCTCAACCGCGCCGCTGTTGTCGCGACGGCGATCGACCTCGTCGATGAGGGTGGCGCTTCGGGATTCGCTGACCTCACGTTCGCCGCGCTCGCCGCCCGCGCGGGGATCGCCGTTCCGAGCCTCTACAAACATGTGACATCGTTCGCCGATCTCCGTCGCGAGATCGCCATCGACTCGGTGAACCAGCTCACCAGCGTGATCTCGGCGGCCTCGACGGGCCTCGCGGGTCGGGATGCGGTGCGGGCGATGGCAGATGCGGTGCGCGCCTTCGCACACGCCCATCCCGGTCGCTATGCCGCGACCCAGGTCGCCCCGCGCCCGGACGAGCCTCTCGATCGTGCGCTGGCCGCGGCGGGTGCGCGCACGATCGAGGTGATCGCAGCCGTGCTTCGAGGGTTCGAGTTGCCGCCGGAACTGACGATCGATGCCATCCGCGTCATCCGCTCCTCGCTGCACGGGTTCATCCTGCTCGAGGTCGGCGGCGGGTTCGGTCTGCCGGACGACCTCGACCGCAGCTTCGCGCTCCTGGTCGAGATGGTGACCGTGGGCGTCGAAAGGATCAGCGCCGAGTCGCGGGCCGTTGCGACCGGCTAGAGTCCGCGCGCCACCATGTCGACGAGACGCTCGCTCGCCTCCTCGATCATCTCCGGGGTGAGACCACGCAGTGGTCCGTCGATCATGAGCATGCCGAGACCGTGAACGGATGACCAGGCCAGCAACTCTGCGCCCCTCCGACGTTCCTCTGGCATGGCTCCGACCTCCACGAGGTGGTCGAGCACTCCGGCGAGCAGCTGAAACGGGGTGCGGCCACCCTCCCCGGCCTTCGTGGGCGACTCGGCATTGCCGAGGTCGTCGGGCACCGAGAACGCTGTCCTGAAGAGCCCCGGTTCCTCGCGGGCAAAGGCGAGATAGCCGAGGCCGACGGCCCGCAGCTCTTGGCGTGCATCGTTCTTCGGATCGCCGGAGTCGGGAACGGACGCGATCGCGGCCTCCATGCTGTCGGCCGCGAGTCCCTGGGCGGTCGCGGACACCGCGAGGAGTAGCGCCCGACGGTCGGCGAAGTGGCGGTAGGCCGCGTTAGGGGACACCCCGGCGCGCCTCGTCGCCTCCCGCAGCACCACGGCATCCGGGCCGCCGTCCCGCGCCATCTCGATGCCGGCCGACAGCAGGGTGCCCCTGAGGTCACCGTGCCGGTAGGTCCCACGGCCGACCGCACTCATCGCATCCCACCCCTCTGACGGTAGAAGCCTGGACGGCGGAACGAATCCGTGTCATTGTGGACAGTGTACACATTCCGATGATCCGAGGAGAACAGCGATGTTCACGACAGACAGGGCCTTCAGCGGTTTCTCGATCGACGATTTCGAGGCTGCGAGAAAATTCTATGGCGAGACACTCGGCCTCCGAGTGTCCAAGGACGGGATGGGATTCCTCAACATCCACCTCGACAGCGGTGCGACGGTGCTCGCCTACGTGAAAGGCAACCACGAGCCCGCGAGCTACACGATCATGAACTTTCCCGTCGACGATGTGGATGCGGCGGTGGATGACCTCAATTCGCGCGGGGTCACGACCAAGATCTATGACGACGGTCAGATGCCCGCCGATCACAAAGGGATAATGCGCGGCAACGGGCCGGACATCGCCTGGTTCCGCGACCCGGCCGGAAACGTGCTGTCGGTGCTCAAGGCCGATTAGCGACTTCGTTGCGAGCCGCGCCGATGTCGGCGGATCGGGGAGACGAGGGAATGCCGATGTGGCCTGTCGACGTTAACCTGTCGTCGAAGGAGGCCGCATGGCAGGCAAAGTTTGGTTCATCACGGGAACATCGCGCGGTTTTGGGCGGGAATGGACGATCGCCGCACTCGATCGCGGCGATCGAGTCGCAGCGACAGCGCGCAACATCGACAGTTTGACAGCGCTCGTCGAGCAGTACGGCGACGCGGTGTTGCCGATCGAGCTCGACGTCACGGACCGCGCCGCCGCGACGGCGGCGGTGGGCAGGGCGCGCGATCATTTCGGCCGCCTCGACGTCGTCATCAACAACGCGGGCTATGGCCACTTCGGATTCATCGAGGAGGTCGCGGAGGATGAGGCGCGAGCCCAGATCGAGACCAATCTCTTCGGCGCGCTGTGGGTCACGCAGGCCGCCATTCCGATCATGCGTGAGCAGGGCGGCGGGCACATCATCCAGGTGTCCTCGATCGGCGGCATCAGCGCATTCCCGATCGTCGGCCTGTATCACGCTTCCAAATGGGCACTGGAGGGCTTCTCCCAGGCCCTGGCTCAGGAGGTCGCGGGCTTCGGCATCAATGTCACGCTGGTTGAGCCGGGTGGGTTCTCCACGGACTGGAGCGGGTCGTCCTCGGTGCATTCCGAGCCGAACCCCGCATATGACGATTTCCGCACGCAGGTGCAGGAGGTGCGGCAGCTGCGTAACGCGAACCCGGGCGACCCCGTCGCGACCCGGAGCGCGATCCTCAAGGTGGTGGACGCCGACCGGCCGCCGCTGAGGATCTTCTTTGGTGAGTCACCCCTCGGCACGGCGAAGGCCGACTATGCCAGCCGTCTGGCCCTTTGGGAACAGTGGAACGACGTCTCGATCGAGGCCCAGGGCTCGGCCGACTAGTCGCCGACCCCGGCGGGGTGATCCACGATGTCGTCGAAGTCGTGGTGCTTCCCGAGGTAGGCGGCGACCATCGGGCAGCGTGCGACGATCCGTTTGCCCTTGCTACGCACATCCGCGAGCGCCCACGCGACGAGTTCGGTGGCCAGCCCCTGCCCGGCATAGTCCGCGTCGATCTCAGTGTGCAGAAAGATCCGTCGCTCGCCCGCATCGCGATAGACAGAGACACCGGTGCGTTCGCCGTCGATTCTGAGCTCGTATTGGCCGCCGGCATCCAGGATTTCTTTCACGATTACCATCATGCCTCGCTCCCGGCCGGTTCCGTAGAATGAGAGGCACAGCAGCCGAATCCTGGAGGAACCGTGAAGTTCATCGCCTTTGTCGTCTCGATGGTCCTGTTCCTCGGCGGTCTGCTGCTAATGGGCTATGCCTTCGAACCGGGTAGCGGCGAGGGCCTGACGTTCTTCGCCGGTCTCCTGGCGATCGCGCTGGCGATCGCCGTCCCGTTCCACCTGCTCAAGCGGCTCGACGGCTGATCGTCGCCTCGTGAGCGACTTCGGCATCGGCGCACAGGTGTTCGTGCACGACGCGTCGGGCACCGATCGCGCGGCCTGGCCCGCCGAGCCGTCTGGTGTGATCGTGCGCGCAGGCGGCTCGGCGCTGGCGGGCGTCTGGGGTCGCGGGGGCGGCGGAAGGATGTGGTGGGTCGAGTTCGACGAGCCGCAATCGAACGCGGAGGGTGACGGTCCATTCACGACGGCCCAGGTCCACGAGAAATACCTCGAACTCGCCCCTCCGGTCGAGACGGATTGAGCGCGTCGTCGCGATTCGGCGAATGCCAGCGGCTACCCTCGCCGAGTGACTTTCGATCGATACGACAGCGATCCGCTCGCCGGTAATTGGCGTGAGGTCGGCCGCGTTGTGGTCCCCGCCGTCGCCGCCGAGAAGGACCTGGTGGTCGAAGAGGCGGCAACCGGCTTCTGCGGTGCCGTGCTGAGGATCGAGGGCAAACTTGTGCAACTCGAGGACTATCACGGCAAGGTGCGGGTCTTCCCGCTCGGTGCGGGTTTCCTGCTCGAGGGCAAGCCGGTCATCTTGCGTGCCCCAGCCGCGCCGAAATTGGGGACAGCGCGCACGGCTTCCGGTTCTTTCGCGGTAAGCGGGCAGCGGGCCAGGGTTGCGCTTCCCGGCAGGATCTTCGTCGAGGGTCGTCACGATGCCGAGCTGGTCGAGAAGGTGTGGGGTGCCGATCTCCGGGTCGAAGGCGTCGTGGTCGAATACCTCGAGGGAGTAGACGACCTCGAGGCGATCGTGAAGCGCTTCGCTCCGGGGCCCGGGCGCAGGGTCGGGGTGCTCGTCGATCATCTCGTCCGAGGATCGAAGGAGAGCAGGATCGCGGATGCCGTGACCCGCGGGCCGTTCGGAGCCCATGTTCTCGTGGTGGGGCATCCGTTCGTCGACGTCTGGCAGGGAGTGAAGCCTGGCAGGGTCGGGCTCGACGAATGGCCGGTGATCCCGCGGAACATCGAGTGGAAACACGGGATCTGCGAAGCGCTCGGCTGGCCGCACGAAGAGCAGGCGGACATCGCCAGGGCCTGGCAGCGGATCCTCGGACAGGTGCGCAGCTACGCCGATCTGGAGCCCGTGCTGCTCGGACGAGTGGAGCAGCTCATCGACTTCGTGACAGCGCCTGCCTAGTTCCCTTGGCTGGTGAGGCCGGCGATCAGGTTCACCGTCGAGGCCAGGATGATGGAGCCGAAGACGAAGGACAGCAGTGAGTGGCGCAGCGCGGTCACGCGGATCCGATGGCCGGTGATGTTCGTGTCGGAGACCTGGAAGGTCATCCCGAGGGTGAAGGACAGGTAGGCGAAGTCGGTGTACTGCGGCGGGTCCGACTGGTTGAAGTCGATGCCCTTATCGGCCGTGTAGTACAGGCGCGCGTATCGGAGTGTGTAGAGCGTGTGCAGCAGGATCCAGGACAGCGCGACGCTGACCAAAGCGAGGCCAGCCAGGACGCCCTTCGCCGCACCGGTCGCGTTCGAGGCGTTTGCCAGCACGAAGGCCACCGAGAACAGGCTGGCGATGCTGAGCAGGAGCACGAGAAGATCAGCGACGCCGCGCGCGGGCTCTTCACGACTCGCATGCGCCGCGGTCTGCGCGGGATCCTGTCGGCCGATGACGATCCACACCCAGCTCGAGTAGACGAGGCAGGCAAGGCACCAGCCGACCGTCGGCGCGTAGGCCCATTGGCCGAGGCTTCCTGTGATCAGAGTCGCGATCACCCCGAGCACGAGCATGATGACAAGACGGACGGTGGTGTGGCGAGCGCGCATGAGCCGATTAGATCACCTCGTCCGCGATTCGGGGGATAACCCCATCGCGCGCCACACATTGGGCTGGCAGCCTTGGGCCATGGCTGAATTGAGACGACCGCGTTCAGGACGGGTGATCGCCGGGGTGTGTGCCGGAATCGCGCATCGCTACGGCTGGAGGCCGAACGTCGTGCGACTGGTCTTCGTTCTCTCCTGCATCCTGCCGGGCCCGCAGTTCCTGATCTATGTCGTCCTCTGGCTGCTGGTGCCCGCGGAGAAGTAGCGCCGGACGGCTCGGTGCCCGTCGCGAGGTCGGTGCGGACCTGTCGATTGCTTAGAGGCCGCTCTGTGCGCTCCGCTTGCGGGGCTTCATGTTCTCCGCACTGACCATCCAGGCGTACTGCTCGAGGGTTTCGATAACGGTGTGCAGGATGTCCGCCGAGGTCGGGTCCGCCTCGTCGACGTCGTCATGTACCCGGCGGCAGGTGCTGGCCGCGGCATCCAGACGTTCCGTGATGAGACCGACCACCTCGGTCGTGTCGACCTGGTCCCCGGGGAATTTCGGAAGCGTGGTGGTTGCGCTCACCGTTTCCGAACGGCCATCAGGGAGGGCGTGCAGCGCACGCATGCGTTCGGCGATTTCATCGGAGAGAGTCCTGGCGGCTTCGATGATCTCATCGAGGATCAGGTGGGTGTCGCGAAAGTTGGTGCCGACGACGTTCCAGTGAGCCTGTTTGCCCTGAATGTGCAGTTCGATCAGGTCGACCAGTACGGCCTGGAGATTGTCGGAGAGTTCCTTGTTTGCCTTCATACCTTCCACCGTACGCGCCGGCTTCAAGGGGTTGCCGGCCGGGACCTTCTGGGTTAATGCGCGAAGTAGTCGTTCAGCGTCACCGGCTGCAGATTGCGGCTGTGGATGAGATCGACGAGATAGTCGAAGCAGTCGGTGACCGGCAGGAAGTTCGCGTGGCCGATCACGATGCGCTGCGCCAGCATCCACCGGTCGGCGAAGCTCTTGAGCTGGTCCGGGGTGATGAGGCCGCTGTCGCTGAGGCTGCCGTACCAGAGCACCGGAGTGCTGTAGCCGATACCGGTCGCCGCCGCGTCCACGCGTGGGTTGTGGTATCCGAAGGGCGGGCGGAAGTACGGGCGTGCATCGAGGCCGTAGACGTTGCGGATGAAGTCATGGTTCTTGCCGAGCTCGTTGACGATCCCGGCATCGCTGAGCGTGCGCAGATCGGGGTGGGACCAGGTGTGATTGGCCAGTTGCACCTGCCCGCTCTCGACGAGCGGACGTAGGGCCGGCGCGTTGTCGGTCCACGACGGCCGAGAGCCGTTGAGGAAGAACGTGATGCGCATTCCGGTGCGGCGCGCGAACTCGGCATACAGCTTCACGACCTCGCTGCTCGCGCCATCATCGACCGTGAGGGCGACGCTGTTGCCCGGACCGGGAAGGCCATAGATCGCGCCGTGCCGGAGCGGCACCTTCGTCAACCGCGGCGGTGAGAAGCGCCGCGGCAGGGCAATGGGTTCTGCCGGATGCGCCGGGGTGGGTCTGGGCACGAAGCTCGGCCCACTAACCGGGCGGGCGAGCGGAGGTGGTGCGAACTCGCCGGACTCCGCGGCGCCCGCCACGACGCTGCCGCCGGCGACGAGGACGCCCGTGGCAAGGGTCATGAGGAATGCACGTCGTCGCACGGGGCAAAGCCAACCTCAGTTCTTGGCCGGACATCAGTCCCCAAGCGGGGGCCGTGTGCTCCGCACCGTCCGGGGAGGCGCAGAATTGGAGTCATGGATTACAAGCGATTGGGAAACAGCGGCCTCGAAATCTCGGCGATCACCCTCGGCTGCATGAGCTACGGTGAACCGTCACGGGGCAATCACGAGTGGAGTCTGCCTGAGGAGCAGAGCCGTCCGTTCATCCGCCGTGCGCTCGAACTGGGAATCACGACCTTCGACACCGCCAACGTCTACTCAGCCGGCTCGAGTGAGGAGATCGTGGGTCGCGCCCTCAACGAGTTCGCGAAACGCGACGAGGTCGTCATCGCGACCAAGGTACATGGGCGGATGCGCCCCGGGCCGAACGGCGCGGGTCTGTCGCGCGCAGCCATCATGCACGAGATCGATGCGAGCCTGCGCCGCCTCGGCACCGACTACGTCGACCTCTACCAGATCCATCGCTGGTCGGACCTCACTCCGATCGAAGAGACGATGGAGGCACTGCACGATGTCGTGAAGGCGGGCAAGGCACGCTACATCGGGGCATCGTCCATGTTCGCCTGGCAGTTCGCCCAGGCGCAGTACACGGCGGACCTGGGCGGATGGACGCGGTTCGTATCGATGCAGGACCACTACAACCTCGTGAACCGCGAGGAGGAGCGCGAGATGCATCCGTTCTGTCGCGACCAGGGCGTCGGCGTGCTGCCCTGGAGTCCGCTGGCCCGCGGGAGGCTCACGCGGGACTGGGATGCCACGACCAACCGCTCGCAGACCGACGAGTTCGGCAGCACCCTGTACGCCCAGGCCGAGGACGCCGACCGCCGGGTGGCCGAAGCCGTGGCATCCATCGCCGCCGAACGTGGCGTTCCGCGCGCCCAGGTCGCGCTCGCCTGGGTCGCGCAACAGGAGGCAGTGACCTCGCCGATCGTGGGAGCCACCAAGCTCTCGCACCTCGAGGATGCCGTGGCGTCTCTCGAACTGGAGCTCACCGAGGCGGAACTCCAACGACTCGAGGCGCCGTACGTGCCCCATGCCGTAGCGGGTTTCTGAGCCTCAGGAGACCGACATCCGCTGCCGATCGTCCCGGCCCGTGATGGCGAGCAGTCGGGACTGCAGAGGAGCGTCGTCCGGGAGCGGAATCGGCGGGGCGTACAGTCCGCTCGCGGCGAGCGTCGCGCCCTGGGGCTCGAACACCGTCCAGACCGCCCGCACGAGGGTTTCGTCCAGCTCCTCGGTGGCGCCGATCGCGCGGGCGAGGTCCCACGAGTGGATGGCCACCTCGCTGACCTGTTCGCGCAGGAAGTCGGCGACGGTCACCCTGTCGAAGGAGAGCGTCACGGTGGCATCGAGGGGCGTCGCCTCCCACGCCGCGGTCGCGGCGAGCGAGTAGAGTCGCCACTCCGCCCGCAGGTCGTCACCGAGTGGCTCTACCGCGTTCCGTGCCTGCGCTAGCGTGCGTCCGGCGAGCAGGTGTGGCACCTGCTGTTGTCCCTCGATCACATGGCGGACCAGGTCGCCGACGGTCCATTCGCTGTCGGGCGTCGGCGCATCCCAGTCGGCGATCACGTCGAGTCGTGTCGCGAACTCGCGGTGGGCCTGCTTCAGCAGAGTCAACCACTCGTGGTTCTGTGGCATGGTCGTGTTCCCATCGTCGTGCGTGTGTCTGTGCCAACGTCGACGTCGGGGTCTCGCATTCCCACGACCACGAACCTCTTAGGCTGGAACTCCCGGAAAGGACCGCCAATGGACAACGACGCACAGACGTCCGATATCGAGCGCAGCAGGACCGTCACCTGGGAGGATCCGCTCATCGGCGCGGCCCTGGCGAAGACCATGTCCGGGCTGGAATACATCAGGGCGCTCATCGACGGCACGGTTCCACCACCACCCATCGTCAACCTGATGCGCATGCGCCCTGTCGCAGCCGAGGTGGGCAAGGTCACCTTCACCTGCGATCCGGACGAATCACACTACAACCCGATCGGCACCGTCCACGGTGGTCTGGTCTGCACCCTGCTCGACTCCGTTCTCGGCTGCGCCGTGCAGACCACCCTTCCTCATGGGCAGGCCTACACGTCGCTCGAGATCAAGGTCAACTACCTGCGACCCGTCATGGCGGATACCGGCCAGCTCACCGCCGTGGGCATCGTCACGAAACCGGGCAGTCGGGCAGCATTCGCCGAGGGAACCGTACACGACTCGAGCGGCAAACTCGTCGCGACGGCGAGCAGTACTCTGCTGGTCTTTCCCCTCTGAGCCGATCGCGCGGACCAGGAACGTCCTGCTGAGAACGGTGCTCATTCCCGACTAGCCGAAATGCTGGCCGGAGTGCGCCGGCATTCCTAGAGTTGTAGTGATGAGCGAATCGCACCGGCATGATCACGCGCATTCACACGGTCTCGACGGGGCCGCGATGAGCGTCAATCGATCGCGCCTCGGCATCGCGATCGGCATCGTCTCCGTCGTGCTGGTGGTCGAGGTCGTCGGCGGCCTGATCTCCGGATCGCTCGCCCTGTTCGCCGATGCCGGCCATATGCTCTCCGACCTCACCGGGCTCGTAGTCGCGCTCGTCGCGACGGTCATCGCCGCCCGCCCGGCGACCGACGCCCAGACCTTCGGCCATCGCCGCTCCGAGGTGTTCGCGGCCTTCGTCAACGCCGCCATTCTGCTCGCGGTCGTCGCCTTCGTCGTGGCCGAAGCCGTCGGTCGGCTCGCCAGCCCTGGCTCGGTCGCCGTACAGGCGCCCCTGATGCTCGTCGTGGCCGTCGTGGGCGCGGTCGCCAACACGGCGAGCCTGCTCGTGCTGCGCGGCGGCGCTAAGGACTCCATCAACATGCGCGGTGCCTATCTCGAGGTGCTCGGCGACCTGTTCGGATCGCTGGCCGTCATCCTGGCGGCCCTCGTCATCCTGCTGACCGGCTTCGAGCGTGCTGACGCCATCGCCTCGCTCGTGATCGCCGTGCTGATCCTGCCGCGCGCACTGAGCCTGCTCAGGGACGTCATGCGGGTGCTCAGCCAGGGCACACCACGGGGGACGGATGTCGCGCTCATCCGTGAACATGTCCTCGCAACGGCGGGCGTCGTCTCGGTTCACGACGTGCATGTCTGGTCGATAACGCCCGGCTCGAACGTCTTCTCGGCCCATGTGGTCGTCGAGCGGCAGGTCTTCAGCGAGAATCGCACGGACCGCCTGCTCGACTCGCTGAGCGAGTGTCTCTCGAAACATTTCGACGTGGAGCACTCGACATTCCAGCTCGAGCCGGAGGAGCACGCCGACCACGAACTCGAGCAGCACCGCTAGCGCGCCTCGGGGCGCCGGCCGCGTCGAGTTGTCACGTATCGACCTATGGAGGACCTGTTACGTCGATATGCGACAACTCGATGACGGAATCTACTTCTGCAGAACGACCTGGAGGTCGAGTGTGATCTTCACGTCGTCGCCGAGTGTGAAACCGCCGGCCTCGAGGGCTGCGTTCCAGCTCACGCCGAAGTCGTGGCGATTGATCGTGGTGCTGGCGGTCGCGCCGGCCTTGGTCTGGCCGTAGTCGTCGGTGACGATGCCACCGAACTCGCCCTTGAGCGTCACCGGGAGGGTGACGCCGCGCATCGTGAGGTTGCCCTTGATCGTGAAGTCGTTGTCGTCGGTGTCGATGCCGGTCGACGTGAACGTGATCGTGGGGTGCTCATCGGCCAGGAAGAAGTCGCTCGTGCGGAGATGCGCGTCACGATCCTTTTGGTTGGTGTTGACCGAAGCGACATCGATGGTCGCCTCGATCGTGCTGTCCTTGGGATCCTCGGCCGTGACAACAGTCACATCGAAGGTCTCGAAGGTGCCGCGCACCTTGCTGATCTTGAGGTGCTTGACGGTGAAGGAGACCTCAGAGTGGTTGGGGTCGAGTTTCCAGGTGCCGACGCGGTAGTCGGGGCGAGTATCTATGAGATTGGTCATGATCCTATGCAAGCGCATAGTCCCGCGAACTATTCCGAAAATTGGTGACGTGTCACAAATTTTACGAATTGTTAACCTGAGAGGCCCGGGATCACGCCGGACGCGCCTCCGGTGAGACCGTTCTGGCGGGGTTCCGCTCGGCCAGCCCGCCGATCACGGCGTCGACCTTGGCGAGGATCTCGGGGGAGAGGGCAACGCCGGACGCCTTCGCGTTCGAGACGACCTGCTCTGGCCGCGACGCGCCGATGATGGCCGCAGACACGTTCGGGTTGGCCAGTACCCAGGCGATGGCAAGCTGGGCGAGGTCGAGTCCAGCCTCGTCAGCGACCGGTTTGAGGTTCTGCACCGCCGTCAGTACGTCATCGGTCAGGAAGTGTCTGATGATGTTCTCGCCGCCCTTCTTGTCCGTGGCGCGCGTGCCCGCTGGCAGGGGGGCACCCGGCAGATATTTGCCACTGAGCGCGCCCTGGGCGACGGGAGACCAGACGATCTGAGAGATTCCGAGGTCTTCGGAAGCGGGCACGACCTCCGCCTCGATCACACGCCACAGCATCGAATATTGGGGCTGGTTGGAGATCAGCTGGATGCCGAGTTCCTTTGCGAGCGCGTGTCCGGCCCGCAGCTGCCTGGCGTTCCACTCCGAGACGCCGATGTAGAGCGCCTTGCCCTGCCGCACGACATCGGCGAAGGCCTGCATGGTCTCTTCGAGCGGGGTCTCGACATCGTAGCGGTGCGCCTGGTACAGGTCGACATAGCCGGTCTTCAGGCGTCGCAGTGAGCCGTCGATCGATTCGAGAATGTGCTTGCGGGACAGGCCGCCGTCGTTCGGACCCTTCGGTCCGGTCGGCCAGTACACCTTGGTGAAGATCTCGAGCGATTCGCGGCGCTGGCCCTTCAGCGCCTTGCCGAGCACCTTCTCCGCCCCGGTGTTGGCGTAGGTGTCGGCGGTGTCGAAACTCGTGATGCCAACGTCGAGGGCGGCCGAGACACACGCGATGGCAATGTCGTTATCGACCTGCGATGCATGGGTCAACCAGTTGCCGTAGACGAGCTCCGAGACTTTGAGGCCGCTGTTTCCGAGATACCTGAATTCCATACCTCCAACGCTACGCGACACAGATGGATGCCGACGCTACCCTCGGGGAATGGTGATGTACGTCGCACTCCTGCGTGGGATCAATGTCGGCACGGCGAAGTCTGTGTCCATGGCCGAACTCGCGAAGGTCTTCGAGGGCCTCGGCTTCGACCGGGTGACGACGGTGCTGCGCAGTGGCAACGTCGTGTTCTCTTCGTCGCACAAGTTGCAGGCCGACGCCGCGGCATCCATAGAATCGGCGGTTCTCGCCGCGACCGGCGTGCAGTCCAGCGTGCTTCTCCTCGCGGCGCGCGACTTCGCCGCGATCGCCGAGGCGAACCCGCTGCTCGACATCGCGACCGACGGATCGAAGTCGTTCGTGACCTTCGTCACCGCCCTGCCCAGCGGCCTCGAGATTCCGGATGCCGCCGCGCTCGCCCCCGAGACCCTGGCGGTCGGCACCGCGGCCGTCTACCAGTGGATGCCGGACGGCAGCCAGCAGACGAAGGTGCCGAAATCCTTCTGGAAACAGTTCGATTCTCCCGTCACCGCGCGCAATGGGAACACCGTCCAGAAGATCCTGGTGCTGCTCGAAACCTGAGCGGTATCGGGTCGCTTGGCGAGGCATCCTCCTCTCCTTCCCAGGGAACGCCGAGGTTCGTACTCAAGGGTGGTCGGAGAGAGCCATCGGTACGAGGTTTCATCGGTGCGAGTATTTCCGCCGTGATAACCCAGATCGGCCTCGGCTTCCCGTATCGGGAGCCCGCCCCCAGCTCCACTGTCGTGAGCGCCCGTCTGCATCAGCGTCCTAGCGCTCCGCAGTAACCCTGGAGAATTTTCGTGCCCGCCACTACTACGCCTGCGTCTGCGCACGCGCCCACCCATGCCGATCAGGTTCTGGCAACCCTTCCCGGACTCAACCGCCGGTCGGTTCGCAACCTGCGGCACCTCTCGCTCGTGCGGTCGATCCGACGGAATGTCGCCATCGTGGCCGCCGTTTTCGTGGCTGCCCTGATCGGTGGTTTCGCTGTTCCCGCCTATGCCCACTCCGTCGAGACTCCGCCGGTACCGGTGCTTCAGGCCTTTTCCGTCCCGGACACCACCTCGGCATCCGTCGCCGCTGCCGTGTCGGCGAAGGTGGCGGAATCCGTGATCGCCAGGGACGGCTACGCGGTGACGTCGCCACCACCGCTGCAGTGGCCGGTCGATAGGAACAGTCCGATCAGCGACGGATTCGGCCCACGGGTCTCGCCGTGCAGCGGCTGCTCGAGCTTTCATGAGGGTGCCGACTTCGATCCCGGCTACGGTGCACAGGTGCATGTAATCGCGGCCGGCGTCGTGGTGGAGACGAACGACCCGGGCTGGACCGCTCTCGGCATCCACGCGGCGATCCAGCACGTGATCGGCGGCCAGGTCGTCACGAGCGCCTACGGACACATGCAGGTCGGCTCGATGAAGCTCAAGGTCGGCGACCACGTCTATGCCGGCGAGGTCATCGGCCTCGTTGGCAGCACCGGCGCCAGCACGGGGGCACACCTGCACTTCGAGATCCGGGTCGGCGGGACTACTCCCGTCGACCCGCTCGCCTGGATGCACGCGCACCTGGGCTAGGCGTCGCGGCTGTCCGGCTGGAGATCTGCACTGGCGGAAATCCGCTGGCCGGATAGATTTATCACCAATGGTGAGCAGTGGCGCAACGGTATCGATCGTTATACCCGCCTACAACGAAGAGAACACGATCAGGTCGTGTCTTCTCGCCGCCATGCTTCAGACCGTTCCCGCCAGCGAGATCGTGGTGGTGGACAACAGGTCGACGGATGCGACGGCCGACGTGGTGCGGGCCGTACAGGCGGAGTATCCGAATGCTCCCATCGTCTATCTGCAGCAGAACGAAGAGCAGGGTCTCGTCCCCACCCGCAATTTCGGACTCGACCACGCGAAGGGCGATGTGATCGGCCGCATCGACGCCGACTCGATCCTCGAACCGAACTGGGTGGAAGAGGTGCAAAAGACCTTCCGGGAACCCTCCGTCGCCGCCTCGACCGGCCCGGTGCTCTACTACGACATGCCACTGCGCCGCTTCGGGCTCAAGGCCGATGACGCCCTCCGCCAGCTCGTGCTCAAACTGAGCCGCGAATACCACTTCCTCTTCGGCAGCAACATGGCGATCCGGCGGGAGGCCTGGCAGGCCGTTCGGCTCGAGGTATGCCGCGACGAAGATGACGAACTGCATGAGGACATCGATCTCTCGGTTCACCTCGCCCGGCATGCGTTCCGAGTGGTCTACGTGCCGTCGATGGTGAGCGGGATGTCCGCGCGGCGGCTCGAGGATTCGCCAGGGGACTACGCCTACTACGCCCTGCGGTTCGATCGCACCTACGCCCGCCACGGCATCCGGAATCCAGGCCTTCGCGCGCCCATCGTGGTGTTTCTCGCCATCTATCCGCTGATCAAGACGGTGTGGGCGATCAGGCAGCGTCGTCAGGCTGTCGCCGAACGCGAATGATCGGGCCCGCGCTCTCAGCCGGAGGGTTTAGCGTCGGACTGTGACCCATATCGCGCGGGTGTTGAGATCCCGGATGCTCTCCGCTTTCACGGGTGAGGCAAGCGGCCGCCCCGACTGGGTCGACCAGATCGAGAAGGGCGAGGACGCCGGGTTCTTCGGGGTCGGATCCGCAGCCTGGGCCGTCCACGGCGGCATGGCCACGCTCGTTGCGGGCATCAGAGCTCTGTTGATGCAAACGCTGCACCCGGGGGCGATGGCCGGCGTTCACGACTGGTCGCGCTACCGGGAGGACCCGCTCGGGCGTCTCTCCGGCACCATCCAGTGGCTCATCGGCGTGACGTTCTCCGATACGGCGATGGCCATCCGGGAGTCGGACAGGGTCGGGCACTTCCACGACAGGGTGACGGGCGTCTATCTCGACGCCGGGGGCGTCGAGCGACAGTATTCCGCCGGCGATCCGGAGCTGCTGTCCTGGGTGCACGTGGTGTTCACAGACGCCTTCCTCGGCAGCCACCGGGTCTGGGGTGGACCCATTCCCGGCGGAGCGGACCAGTACGTGCGGGAGTGGACGAAGGCGGGCGAACTCGTCGGCGTGGTCGATCCGCCGGCGTCCGAGGCCGAACTCCTGGGCCGGCTTGATGCATTCCGCACGACGGGGATCCTGAAAAGCGACGAGCGGGTGGCGGAGGCTGTGCGCTTCATCCGCAGGCCGGGGCTCAGTCGCGGCATGATGCCGGCCTACCGCATCCTGTTCTCCGGTGCCGTCGCCTCGATTCCGGCCGACTACCGCAAACTTCTCGGCCTCCGGCGACCGTGGTGGCCGGCCATCACCGCGACGCGTGCCGTGCTCGTCGTCGCGGGAAGAATTCTTGGCACGAGTTCGACGAGCGAGATCGCCGCGAGGCGACGGCTGACCCGGTTGGGGCTTCTGCCGACGGCCGAGGGTGTCGGAAGCCTCGGGTAGATTGCCTTCGAGATGAGCAAACAGGACGGCAGCAACCGGCAGGTCAGCGCCACCTCCGTGGACAGCAGCACCGCCACGATCCTGCACGTCGACCTCGACGCGTTCTTCGCCTCCGTCGAGCTGCTCGATCGACCGGAGATCGCGCACCTGCCGGTCGTCGTGGCCGGTCGTTCCGCGCGCTCGGTCGTCACGGCCGCGAACTACCCTGCCCGCAAATTCGGCGTGCGTTCGGCTATTCCATTGTCCCAGGCGCTGCGGTTGTGCCCCAGGGCCATCGTGCTCGAACCGCACTTCGAGAAGTACCGCCACTACTCCAATAGGGTCATGGAGATCTTCGACGACGTCACGCCGTTCGTCGAGCGTCTCGGGATCGATGAGGCCTTCCTCGACGTCTCGGGCGCGGGAGGGGTGATCGGTTCGCCCGCCGAGGTCGGCGCGCTCGTGCGGCGTCGCGTGCAGGAGGAGACGCGCCTCACCTGTTCCGTGGGCGCCGCATCCACCAAGTTCGTCGCCAAGCTCGCCTCCGGCCGGGCGAAGCCGGACGGGATGCTCGTCGTGCCGGCAGCGGAGACCCTGGCCTTTCTGCATCCGCTTCCGGTCAGCGCGCTCTGGGGCGTCGGCGCGACCACGGAAGAGGCGCTGACCCGCCGAGGGCTACGCACGATCGGCGACATCGCCCACAGCGAGCTCGCCGCGCTGCAGCGAGCGGTTGGCGACGCTTCCGGCCGCAAACTCCACGACCTCGCGAACGGCATCGATCCGCGATCGGTCGATCCGCGTGCCGTCGAGAAGAGCGTCGGTCACGAGGTCACCTTCGAGGTGGACACGGCCGACCCGGAGTTGCTGCGCCGGGAACTGCTGCGCCAGTCGAACGCCGTCGCCGTCCGCCTACGAACGGCGGGCTGGGTGGGGCGCACCGTGGTGCTCAAGCTGCGCTACGCGGACTTCAGCACCATTACCCGCTCGCGCACCCTCGCCGAATCGACGGATCTCGGCCGCCGGATCTAC
This sequence comes from Microbacteriaceae bacterium, assembly GCA_025465035.1. GTDB lineage: Bacteria > Actinomycetota > Actinomycetes > Actinomycetales > Microbacteriaceae > Lacisediminihabitans. The sequence goes on from JAODMH010000089.1 coordinate 30,394, forward strand.
GAAGAGGTGCGTTCGATTCACGAGGCGCTCGGCAGCCACGGCGCGGTGCGTCTCATCGGCGTTCGCGTTGAGCAGCTCAGCCCGGGGGAGGATCAGCAGTTCGGTCTCTGGGACGAGGATGAGGGCTGGCGCGAGGCGGAGGACGCGATGGATGCCGTGAGCGCCCGTTTCGGTCGCGGCCTTCTGCGCCCGGCCTCGCTGCTCAAGGCGTCGGCCCCACGGGGCGATCCGCAGAGCGCGCACCGCATCGACTACGAGCCCGTGCCGCCGAAGGAGCTCAAGCCGCCGAGGGAGCTCAGGCCGCCGAAGGACTGAGCCGTTCGCGGAGGAAGGCGACCGTCCGCTCGCGCGCGACCAGCGCCGGGTGCCCGGCCGTCTCGCGTACCTCGCTCGTGAGGACGGAATGTGCCTGCTTGGAGAATTCTCCCGCGTTGCCTGCGGACGAGTCGAGTTCGATGATCTCGAAGGCGTTCCCGAGCCTCGCCTTGAGCGTGTCGAAGCGTGCGCGCGGCGCGGCCGCATCCTCGCTGAATCGCAGGCCCAGCGCGCAGACGGCACCGGCGTTCGCCCGCTCCGCCACGCGATCGAACTCGGCAGGGGACATGCCTGGATCGATTCGTCGCGACCTGCTGACCGGGAACGGCACCGAGGGTTCGCTCAGGATGGAGGCGAGCACCGAGTCGTCGACGGCGGTCGCCAGCGCGAAGCCCCCGGTGAAACACAGGCCGATCACACCGACACCGGGACCCGGTGTGCGCGCGGCGAGGTCTGCCGCCACCGCGCGGAGATAGTCGGTGATCGGCCGGTGGACGCCAACGGCGAAGGCGCGGAATTCGGCAGACACACAGAGGCGTGACAGCACTCGCAGCGTGTACCCGACACCGTCGGCTCTGCCAGGTTCGCCGAACGGCGACGGGACGACGACGGTGAAACCCTGCTCGACGAGGTGTTCGGCGAGCCCGAGGACCTCCGGTGTGATGCCAGGGACCTCGGGGATGAGTACGACGCCCGGTCCGCTGCCCTTCTCGTAGCAGTCGTAGGTGAAGCCGGCGCCCGTGAACGGCGCGCGGTTCCATCCGGTGAGATCTGACTGTGGGGCGCTGCCCGCCATGCTTCTCCCGTCTCGGGTGTCGCCCACCGCGGCATCCACTTTCTCTAGGATCGCACTATGGATGAGGGAAACTGGGGCCGCACACCGATCGAGCCGCAAAGCGTCAACGCACCGCTGTCGTCGGCTGCCGTGTTCCTGACAGTGGCGATGGTCGAGGGATCGGACGCGGTCGCGCGGGTTCGCGACGTCATCTCGGACATCGGAGGACTCGTTCGCGCAGTGGGCTTCCGCGATCTGGGCGGGCATCTCTCCTGCAACGTAGGAATCGGCGCCGACGCCTGGGATCGTTTGGGCACCGCGTCACGACCGAAACAGCTGCGCCGCTTCTCCGAGATCCGTGGGCCCGTGCACACCGCAGTCTCGACGCCCGGCGACCTGCTCTTCCACATCAGGGCGGAGCGTGTGGACATGTGTTTCGAGCTCGAGCGCCTGCTGCTGGGGAAGCTCGGCGAGTCCGTGACCGTCGTCGACGAGGTACACGGCTTTCGGTATTTCGACTCTCGCGACCTCCTCGGTTTCGTGGACGGCACGGAAAACCCGACGGGACTCGCGATGGCCGAGTCTTCTCTCGTCGGCGAGGAAGACGCGGAGTTCTCTGGCGGCAGCTATGTGATCGTACAGAAGTACCTGCACGATCTCGCGGCCTGGGCCACGCTCACCACCGAGCAGCAGGAGCTGGTGATCGGCCGCACCAAGGTCGACAACGTCGAGCTCAACGAGGCGCCAGGGCAACGCCCGTCGCACAAGTCGTTGAACACGATCGTGGACGCGAACGGGGTCGAGCACGACATCTTGCGTGACAACATGCCCTTCGGCCGACCGGGCAGCGCGGAGTTCGGCACCTACTTCATCGGCTATGCACGTGAGCTCTGGGTGATCGAGCAGATGTTGCACCGTATGTTCCTCGGCGAACCCGTCGGCCAGTACGACAGAATCTTGGATTTCTCGACGGCGACCACTGGTGTCACCTTCTTCGTGCCGTCGATCGAGGTGCTCGAGGGACTGGCGCCGGAATAGTCGTCAAGACGACCCGAGGACCCGGTCAGCGTGCGAGGATCGCCGCCGACCGGGCAGGCAACACGACGGCCGTGGCGGTCGCCCCGACGTCGTCGTGCGAGGCGAGCAGCACAGAACCGCCGACCGGCAGGGTGGTCGGATGTGCGGCGAAGTTCACGACGACGCTCGTTTCCGCCCGGTGCAGCACGAACCATTTCTCGGCATCGTCGAAGTCGCAGGACACACGGATCAGCCGGGGGTCCGTGAGTTCCGGGCGCGTGCGGCGCAGCTCGGCGAGTTGCCGGTAGAGGTCGAGCAGCCTGGCGTGGTCGGCGTCCGCGGTCTCCGACCAGTCGAGTTTGGAATTGTGGAAGGTGGCGGGATCCTGGGGGTCTGGCACGACATCCGGATCCCAGCCCATCCGCTCGAATTCCCTGATGCGGCCCTCGGCGGTGGCGCGCCCGAGTTCCGCCTCCTGGTGCGCGGTGAAGAACTGCCAGGGTGTCGACGCACCCCATTCCTCGCCCATGAACAGCATGGGCGTGAACGGACCCGCGAGGGTCAGCACGGCCGCGATGGCCAGCTGGCCGTAGTCGAGCGTCGCGGCGAGACGATCGCCTGTCGCGCGGTTGCCGATCTGATCGTGATTCTGGTTCGCGACGACAAGGCGCCAGCCCGGCATGTTCTCGACGTCGATCGGATGCCCGTGCTCGCCTCCGCGGAACGACGAGTACGTGCCGTCGTGGTAGAAGCCACGGGTCAGCACCTTGGCGAGGGACTCGAGGTGCTCGAAGTCGGCGTAGTAGCCGGTTGTCTCACCGGTGAGTGCCACATGGACAGCGTGATGGAAATCGTCGCTCCACTGCCCGGTGAGACCGTAACCGCCGCCCTCACGTGGCGTGATCAGGCGTGGCTCGTTGAGATCGGACTCGGCGATGAGGGAGAGCGGCCGTCCGAGGAAGGCGGAAAGCGCGTCGACCTCCTCCGACAGCTCCTGCAGGATGTGCTTCGGCGAATCGTCGACCATGGCATGCACAGCATCGAGACGCAGCCCGTCGACGTGGTAGTCACGCAGCCACATCATGGCGTTGTCGACCACGAAATCGCGCACCTGTCTGGCGTCCAGATTGACGGAAGAACCCCAGGTGTTCGCGCTCTGATCGTGCAGGTAGGGACCGAAGCGCGGCAGGTAGTTGCCGCTCGGGCCGAGATGGTTGTAGACCACGTCCTGGATCACGGCCAGGCCACGCTCGTGACAGGCGTCGACGAAGCGTTGGTAGGCATCCGGGCCGCCGTAGGTCTCGTCGACCGCGTACCAGAGCACGCCGTCGTAGCCCCAGTTGTGGTCGCCGTTGAAGCCGTTGACCGGCAGGAGCTCGACGAAATCCACACCGATCGAGACCAGGTGGTCGAGCTTCTCGATCGCGCTGCCGAGAGTTCCGTCAGGGGTGAAGGTGCCCAGGTGCAACTCGTAGATCACCCCGCCGGCGAGTTGGCGGCCCGTCCAGCGATCGTCGGTCCAGGCGAATCGCGCCGGATCGACGGTCCGAGAGAGGCCGTGCACCGATTCGGGCTGTCGCCGGGAGCGCGGATCAGGCAGTGGCGTCCGGTCGTCATCCAGCAGATAGCCGTAGTCGTCGCCCGTCAGCCCATCGGGGGCGGCCCACCAGCCGTTGCCGATCTCGATCATCGGATGCTGGGACCCATCGAGCAGCAGCGTCACGGTTCCGGCTTTCGGCGCCCACAGTTCGAAACTCACGATTCGGACGTCTCGGTCGGAACGAGCAGCGCCACTGGGTACCGCTGGAACAGTTCCACCAGCTGGAGGCTTCCTCCGTCGAACTGTCGGTCGGCGATCAGGTCGGTCATCGGGCGGCCGGCGAGCACGATCGAGGTATCGCCCCATCCGCCTCGCCGCCGCAGGCCGAGGGGAAGCCGTGTCGCCACGGTCACGGCCTCGCCACGGTCGAAGGCGACGACGTGCCGCGCGGCGGAACCCAACGCGGTGATCGGTGCGTATCGACTGAAGAACTCCGGATGATCGCGCCGAAGCCGCAGCGCGCGCGTGGTCACGAGAAGTTTCGCCGCACCCGTCTCGTCGACGGGAGGATGCGCGCCGGCATCCACGGCGGCCAGGTAGAGGCGGCGGATGTCGAAGTCCACCAGCCGTCGGTTGTCTGGATCGACCAGCGACGTCTCCCATAGCTCGCTGCCCTGGTACACATCCGGGACTCCCGGCGCGGTGAGCTGGATGAGCTTGGCGCTCAGCGAGTTCGACCAGCCCGGCTGCTCGACCAGGTCCAGTACCGAGCGAATGACGCCGGCCACCCGCTCGTCGTCGAAGGCGGCGTCGACGAGCGCGTGCATCCGACCTTCGAAGCTCTCGCGCGGTTCGCTCCAACCGGTGGAGTCGCCCGCCTCGCGCGCCGCCTTCTCGGCGTAGGCGTGGAGGCGCTCGCGGCTGGCCGGCCAGGCGCCGATGATCGCCTCCCAGAGCAGTGCTTCGAGCGGCCCGTCGCCGAGCGGCACGAGAGCGCGAAGCTGCTCGAGCGCGGCCTCCCACTCCTCGGGGATCTCGGACAGCACCGTGATGCGCGCCCGCACGTCCTCGCCGCGTTTCGTGTCGTGGGTCGACAGGGTGGTGAGCGACGCCGGGAAGGCGGCCTGGCGCAGCTGCTGGCGCCGGTGGAATTCGTCGATGCCGATCGAGAACTCGCTCGGGTCGGCGCCAACCTCGGTGAGCGAGCCGAGCCGGGTGTAGCGGTAGAACGCGGT
>JAODMH010000118.1 GCA_025465035.1 Microbacteriaceae bacterium
CTCCCGCGACGCCCGCCACTCTTCGCCCAATTGCGGCATCCGCTCACGGAGAAAGCGGAAATAGTCGACCATCTCAGAGGTGCGATGCGCGACGTTCGACCCATCCGGCATTGCCGTCAGTCCCTTCTCGGAGAGCCCGATGAGCTGCGTGTAAAGCGGTCCCTGCGCGCTCGCCGCGTCGTACCAGGGGTGCTCCGGCAACTCGTACTGATGGCGTCTGGTGCCGGGGATCGTCCGGCGACGGATGATGGTGAGACTCTGCAGAAACCGCACCGCTCCAGAGACCGCGGCCGCGCTCACACCGAGCCGGTCCATGAGCTCGTCCGCGGTTAGACGCCCGGACTCCGTGACCATGAGCGCCATCATGACGCGCGCCGCCATCCGCGGAAAACCGGCAGAGGCCAACGTGGCGGCCATCTGTTCCGCGAACTCGTCCACCTCTGCCGAACGATTCATGTCACCAAGTCTCTCCTGCGAGCCAGCAGAATACTCACCGCGGCGGCCACGATCGAGATGGTCGCCATGACCAGCAGCGGGGTCCAGTCGACGTCGTTACCCGGTACAACCGGAGTGTGCGTGAATGGGCTCACGTCGCGCAGCCAATCGGGGACCTTGAGCAGCCCGCCGAACTGGCCGAGCACGAAGCCGAGGGCGAGCAGACCCCACCCGAGGCCGACAGTGAGCCGAGGAAGAAGAGCAAAGGCGAGCGCCGCGGCAGCAACGAAGACGAGCGCCGCGGGGAGTTGCACGAAGGCGGCGGCGAGGGAGCTTCCGAAACGATCCGGATGTCCGACGGCGATGAAGGTCAGTCCAGCGGCGAGGCCGCCGGCGAGCAGCACCGCCACGATCGACAGCAGCGCCACGAGGATCGAGTCGAGGAGCGCACGCGCCTTGCCGACAGGCCCGGAAAGCAGCAGCTCGGAATGCCCCTCGACCTCCTCCGACCGCGCGCGAAGCACGGCCTGGATCGCAGCTCCCGCCGCGAGGATGCCGAGGAAGGCCATGATCGCCGCCACGAAGGTATCGAAGAGCCCCGCAGTACCGCCGCCGACCAGTCCCTGCACCGCGGCGGCGAGGCCGCTGTTGTCCTTGACGGCGGCGATGGCGGGATCGGCGAGTCCGCCGGCGAAGAGTCCGAGCAGCACTCCGCCGACCGCCCAGCCGACGACGCCATTGCGCTGCAGGCGCCAGGCGAGTCCGAAGGAGCCGCGCAGGGTGCGGCCGGCGGTCGCGCGGCCGGGACGCTCGCCGACGAGCCCGGACCCGAGATCGCGGCGACGCACGAGCCCGACGGCCACGGCACCGGTCACGACGGCCAGTGCCATGCTGAGCAGGAGCGGCAGCGGCGATTCGTCGGGACCCCACGCTCGTACCTGCTGACTCCAGCCGATCGGCGACAGCCAGGACGGCCAGGCACTCGTGACCTCGAGCCCATCGGCGGACTTCGTGCCGAGGGCATCGCCGAGCGCCCGCAGGAGGAACGCAACGCCCACCAGGCCGCCGGCGATGGTGTTGGCCGCGCGCGACGTCCGTGCGAGCTGGGCGGCGAGGGCGGCCACACCGCAGAAGGCGAGTCCGGCCGCTCCCGTCGCGAGCCCGGCGAGCACCGCGCCTCCGATCGGGAGCCCCATGACGCCGAAACCAGCGGTCACGAGAATCGCCATGGCGACGTTCGCGAGCACGCCGAGGAGAAGCGTCGCCGCGAGCGCGGATGAGCGTCCGACCGGGGTCGATCCGATGAGCTCCGTGCGCCCCGCCTCCTCGTCGCCGCGGCTGTGCCGCACGGTGAGGAAGGTGCTCATGAGCGCCGCGACAAGGGCGAGGTAGGTGAAGACCTCGAAGTACACTGTCGCACCGGCCGAGGCGCCAGCCGGAATGCCGCGGATCGCGAGAAGGGCCGGATTTCCGGACGCCAGCCTCAGAATCGCTGCCCGCTCGGCGACACTGCCGAATTCCTGCGCGAGCGCCGCGGTGCCCGCCATCGCGAAGAGGCCGTTTCCGAGGATCCAGTAGAGCAGCTGCCATCGATCCCGGCGCAGTTGAGCACGGAACAGGTGGATCATCACGCCACCTGCTGCCGTGAATCGTAGTGCCGCAGGAACAGGTCTTCGAGGGAGGGCGGCGCGACCGTGAGGCCCCGCACGCCAGAGCTCGCGAGCGCGGCCAGTACTGGTTGGAGGGAGTCGGTGTCGACATCGAAGACGAGCCTGTCGGCCTCGGTATGCACGTCGTGCACGCCAGGCAGCGACTCGATGGTCGCGGCATCCGCACCCGTAATGACGGCGAAGCTTGTGCGGGTCAGGTGTCTGAGGTCGGAGAGCGCGCCGGTTTCGACGGTCTTTCCCGAACGGATGATGGTGACGCGATCGCACAGTTCCTCGACCTCGCTGAGGATGTGGCTCGACAGCAGAACGGTGGCGCCCTCCTTCTGCACGCGGGTGATCTGCCTACGGAAAACCGCCTCCATCACCGGGTCGAGGCCGCTGGTGGGTTCGTCGAGGATGTAGACGGATGCCGGACGCGCGAACGCCGCGATCAGCGCGACCTTCTGCCGGTTGCCCTTCGAATAGCTGCGCGCCTTCTTGCGCGGATCGAACTCGAACTCCTCGATGAGGTCGGCGCGCAGTCGAGCATCCGCGCCACCACGCAGCGCGGTGAGGAGGTCGATCGCCTCGCCGCCGGTGAGGGTGGGCCAGAGGTTGACGTCGCCGGGAACGTAGGCGATATCGCGGTGCGCTCGCACCGCATCCGCCCATGGATCGAGCCCCAGGATGGAGACGTCGCCGCCGCTCGCCCGGATCAGCCCGAGCAGCACGCGAATGGTGGTGGACTTGCCAGAACCGTTCGGGCCGAGAAATCCGTGCACCTCCCCCGCGGTAACGGAGAGGTCGAGCCCGTCGAGGGCTCGCAGGCGTCCGAACGTCTTGACGAGGCCAGCGGTCTCGATGAGTGCAGTCATGAAGCATGACCCTACGCTCAATTCACAAATTTGTGAATTAGAAAAATGTTAGGACTCGCGCGGAGGCGGGCCGACCGTGTTTCCCTTGTGGAAAGTGCTCGTGAAGGCCACGGGTTCCGCAAGCCCGCCGTTCAGCATCGCGATGACCGCCCGGCCCGCGGCGCGACCCTTGTCGACCGCGGGCTGCACCATCGTCGTGAGGTCATGCGGGGCGATTCCGTCGAGCCGCACGCCGTCGAAACCCACAATACTCAGATCTTCTGGCACTCGTAAGCCCAACTCTTCTGCCGCACGGAGAACGCCAACAGCCAGCAGGTCGCTCTGCGCGATCACCGCCGTCGGTCTGGTCGCCGCATTGCCGAGAAGCGAACGCCCGGCGATCGTGCCCTCCTCGATGAGGCTGCCCGCCGTGCTCAGGCCGCTCGCCTGCGGAAAGACCTCACGCACGCCGCGGATGCGCTCCGAGGCGGTGAATCCCGTGCTGGCCGACTCCCTCTGGGCCGTCAAGCCGCCCCTGCTGTGGTCGGGATCGAGTGGCAGCGTGACCATGGCGACACGGGTGTGCCCCAGGTCGGCCAGGTGGGCGGCGAGCGCATGCGAAGCCTCGCGGTTGTCGAGATCGATGGCGACCACGTCATCCATCGGCTCGGCCTCGATCGCTACCAGAGGGATGCCGCGCTGGCGGAAAACAGCGACGGAATCGATCAGGCGCGTGCTGCATCCGATGAGTACGACAGCGTCGA
>JAODMH010000176.1 GCA_025465035.1 Microbacteriaceae bacterium
GTCCACCCATGGCGTCTATGAGCACGAGGTGGGGGCGATCTGCAAGGCCGTCCACGATGCGGGCGGCCAGGTCTACGTCGACGGGGCCAACCTCAACGCGCTCCTCGGGTTCGCCCGCTTCGGCGACTTCGGCGGCGACGTCTCACATCTCAACCTGCACAAGACCTTCTGCATCCCGCACGGCGGTGGCGGACCGGGTGTTGGACCGGTCGCGGCGAAGGCGCACCTCGCGGCCTTCCTGCCGGGGCATCCGCTGGCGCAGCGTGACTTCACGCCCGCCGCCGCAAAGCCGGCGCACCAGAACATCGTCAGCGCCGCTCCCTATGGCTCTCCGAGCATCCTGCCGATCAGCTGGGCCTACGTTCGTATGATGGGCGCCGACGGGCTCAAGCAGGCCACCGGAGCCGCCGTGCTCGCCGCCAACTACGTCGCCGTGCGGTTGCGCGAGTACTATCCGGTGCTCTATTCCGGCGACAACGGTCTCGTTGCGCACGAGTGCATCCTGGATCTGCGTCCGCTCACCGAGTCGACCGGAGTGACAGTTGACGACGTTGCCAAGCGTCTCATCGACTACGGCTTCCACGCTCCGACGATGTCCTTTCCCGTGGCTGGAACCCTGATGGTGGAGCCGACCGAGAGTGAGGATCTCGGTGAGATCGACCGCTTCATCGAAGCCATGATCGCGATCAGGGGCGAGGCGGATGCCGTCAAGGCCGGCACCTGGACCCTCGACGACAACCCGCTCCATCACGCTCCGCACACGGCGCAGTCCGTCGTGGAGGGGGAGTGGACACACGCCTACAGCCGCGAGCTGGCCGTCTACCCGGTGCGGAGCCTCATCCGGAACAAGTACTGGCCGCCGGTGCGTCGCATCGACAACGCCTTCGGAGATCGCAACCTGGTGTGTGCCTGTCCGCCGCCGGAGGCCTTCGCCGACTGAGTTCGCCTCCCGCATCGGCGCGCCCGCGCCTCCCGCGCTCGCGGAACCATGCATCCGCGCCCGCGTACAACGGTTGCGCTCCGCCCTCCCGGCAGAGAAACTCCCTCGGCGGCGGAGAAAAGACCTCGCGGACAGAGGTATACCTCCCTCCGCGAGAAAGTTTGTCCGCCGCCGAGGGTGCTATCTCCGCCGCGACGACTTTTCTCCGCCGCGAGAGGTGTCTCCGCCACGCGGAGTGAGACCTCCACCGCCGCGCACGGTCAGTGCGGCACCCCGAACAACGCGGGAAACGCGGATGCCGCCCACGGGTATCCGACGAAGATGGCCGCGTCGATCAAGAAGTGCGCGATGACCAGGGGAACGACGCGCCCATACCGGGCGTAGAGCCATCCGAAGAGCAACCCCATGGCGAAGTTACCCGCGAAGGCTCCGAAGCCCTGGTAGAGGTGATAGCTGCCGCGGAGACCGGCAGCCAGGAAGATGATGGGCCAGGTCTTCCAGCCGAGGTCGCGCAACCGGGCGAACAGGTACCCGATGACGATGACCTCCTCCTGCAGGGCGGACCGCAACGCCGACAGCACGAGGATCGGCACCGTCCACCAGTAGGTATCGATGGCGGAGGGGACCACGGTCACGCCGATCCCGATCGCCTTGCTGCCGAGATACACGCCGATGCCGGGTATGCCGATCGCGAGGGCGAGGGCCAGCCCGAGGATGGCGTCGCGTCCCGGCCGTCGGAAGTCGATCCCGAGGCGCCCGAGGTGCGGCCGCGCGGCCTGCCAGAGCAGGAAGGCGACCAGGGCGACGGGCACGAGGTCGAAGAAGATCGCAAGGAATTGATAGATGAAGTCGAAGACCTGCCGGTTGCTGAGCGAACCGTTGAGCGTCGCCGTCTGACTGGAAAGCGGCTTGGTCAGAGTGACGCTATTGACGATTGATACAACTGAGTAGACCGCGGATGCTCCGAGCGATACCCCGAGCACGATGAGAATCTCGGCGATGATCCGCCGTCGCGACGGCGGTTCAGAGAGCCCGCTAGCGAATGAGATGTTCGCGGGTGCGCTCATTTCGCCGTTCGCACGGCGCAGGCGGGAGTTCCACCGGGGAGCAGGTGTCGATAGCGGGCGATGAGCGAGTAGCCTGCCGCCGCCGCAAGGGAGAACGGGGGTGTCGCCAGCATCCATCCGGCGAAGCGCCACAGCAGGCTCGGCTGGTGCCGGAGCAGCGCGGACACCGCGAGATGACCGCCGTACTGGTGGCTGTCCGTGATGAGCCAGACTCTGGCGGATGCCTCGGCCGTCGTCAGCCCGAGTGCATCGAGATCGGTCCACTGGTATGGCTTCGCCACCGGCATGACCGGGAGATTGCGCTCGAGCCATCGCACGGCCGTGGTGCAGAAGCCGCAGTCTCCGTCGAACACAAGCAGGGCTTCTTTGGTGGTTTTCGACAAAGAGGAGATCGTCACGGTTTCGATGGTACGCCGTTGTATGCGACGGTTCAGACCACAAGATCATCGCGAAACGCAAGTATCTTGTGAAACCCCGTGTTTCGACGCAATGATTCCTTACGAGGCGCAACGATCCTTTGTGACTGTTACCACTGTGTAACGTTTGCCCCTACAGTTTGGCGAGGGGAGCGTGCCCTACCTAATGTTCTCTTATCTAGCGCGGCAGCACGCGACGAATTGTGCTGCCGTTAGCGCATCGTGCACAGGAGGAAAATTGAAAATCAAACGATGGGTCGCCATAAGCGCAGTCGTCGCGGCGGGCGCCATGGTACTCGCCGGGTGTTCAGCCGGAGCCAGTCCCACGCCCACATCGACTTCGAGTACCGCAGTCATCACGGTCAATGGATCGGAACCACAGAATCCACTTATTCCGACCAACACGAATGAGACCGGCGGTGGCAAGATCACCGACAACATCTTCGCCGGCCTCGTTTATTACAAGGCGGACGGCTCTCCAGTGAATGACGTCGCGGAGTCGATCAAGACCACCGACGCGCAGAACTACACCATCAAGATCAAGCCGGGGCTTAAGTTCACCAATGGCGAGGCAGTCACGGCGAAGTCGTTCGTCGACGCGTGGCAGTACGGTGCGCTCTTTAGCAACAAGCAGTTGAACAGCTATTTCTTCGAGTCCATCCAAGGCTTCAGTTACGACAAGGACAGTCCTCTGACAGGTCTGAAGGTGGTGGACAGTACGACTTTCACTGTCGCACTCGTTGACAAGGAGGCCGACTTCCCCCTGAGGCTCGGTTACACGGCGTTCATGCCGCTTCCGGCCGTTGCGTTCAAGGACATGACGGCGTTTGGAGCCAGCCCGATCGGGAACGGCCCGTACAAGATCAAGAGCCCGACAGCCTGGCAGCACAACGTGAAGATCGATCTCGTGGTGAATCCCGCCTACACGGGTCCCCGCAAGCCGAAGAATGGCGGCCTGAGCATCATCTTCTACGCGACAGAGGATGCGGCGTACGCCGAACTGCAGAGCGGCTCGTTGGACGTCCTCGATTCCGTTCCGAACACTGATCTCGCCAACTACACGACCGACTTCCCTGGTCGCACGGTCAACCAGCCGGCTGCGATCTTCCAGTCGTTCACGATCCCGTCGAACCTTGCGCACTTCACCGGTGCAGAGGGCAAGTTGCGCCGTCAGGCGATCTCGATGGCCGTCAATCGCGATCAGATCACCAAGGTCATCTTCCAGGGCACCCGTACGCCGGCTACGGACTTCACGTCTCCGGTCATCGCGGGATATTCCAAGAACCTTCCGGGTTCTGGCGTTCTGAAGTACAACCCGACCGAGGCGAAAAAGGCCTGGGCTGCTGCGGACGCTATCTCGCCATGGACCGGATCGTTCCAGATCGCCTACAACGCAGACGGTGGCCACCAGGCCTGGGTCGACGCGGTGACGAACTCGATTAAGAACACGCTGGGTATCGACTCCTCCGGAGCCCCGTACCCGACATTCGCGCAGTTCCGAACGGTGATCACCAACCGTACGATCAAGACCGCGTTCCGCACGGGGTGGCAGGCCGACTATCCGGCGCTGTTCAACTTCCTCGGCCCGCTCTACGCAACCAAGGCCGGCTCTAACGATGGCGACTACTCGAGCGCGGCTTTCGATGCGCTGCTCAAGCAGGGCCAGGCGCAGACGGATGTCGCGTCGGCGAACAAGCTGTTCCAGAAGGCACAGGGCGTTCTTCTCGCCGACTTGCCGGTGGTTCCGCTCTGGTACTCGAATGTCACCGGCGCCTACGGCAAGACGGTGTCGAACGTTAAATTCGGGTGGAACTCCGTGCCGATCTACACGGACATCTCCAAGGGATAGCGCGCTAGTTCCGGCCAGTTCGCCATGGTCGGCTCGTGGGGCGGCAGCTCATCGCTACTGCCCCACGGGCGTGTTCTTCGCCGAAGACTCGGTGGAGGCAATCCCAACCCGTTCCTTCGACGATCCGCAACCCTAAGGTCATTACGCTCAACTATGCGCACGTTCGCGAAATCTGAAGACTAGTCGCCATGGTTTGGTACATTCTTCGACGTCTACTCCAGTTGATTCCCGTTTTCTTCGGAGCGACCCTCCTGATCTATTTCATGGTCTTCGCTCTTCCCGGAGACCCGATCGCCGCTCTTGCCGGCGATCGCGGACTCAACCCCGCAGTCATCGCCCAGCTTCGAGCCCACTATCACCTCGATCAGCCGTTCATCATCCAATACTTGATCTACCTGCGCGGAATATTCACCGGCGATCTTGGCACCTCATTTTCGGGACAGCCCGTGTCGCAGATTCTGGCCGCAACCTTCCCGGTGACGTTGAGGCTGACGATTCTCGCGGTGATCATCGAATCCGCCGCCGGTATCTTGATCGGGCTCGTGAGCGGCCTTCGAAAGGGAAAGCTGTTCGACGCGAGCGCGCTGGTGGTCAGTCTGATCATGATCTCCATACCTATCTTCGTCATTGCTTTCGTGTCGCAATTCATTTTCGGCATCAAGTTGGCCTGGGCGCCGCCGACGGTAAGCGAGGGTGCACCCTGGGGCGACCTGATCCTTCCCGCGTTCGTGCTCGCGACGGTGAGCTTCGCCTACATCGTTCGACTCACGCGAGCCTCCGTCATCGAAAATCTCTCTGAGGATTTCGTACGCACCGCGACCGCGAAGGGGCTCTCTCGCCGTCGCGTGATCCGCGTGCACATCCTCCGCAATTCGATGATCCCCGTGGTGACCTATATCGGCACCGATTTTGGCACGCTGATCGTTGGCGCAACCGTCACCGAGGGCATCTTCAACGTCCCCGGCGTCGGCCGTACTCTCTATCAGGCGATCATCCGAGGAGAGGCGCCGACGGTCGTTTCATTCGTGACAGTCATGGTGATCATCTACGTAGTCTTCAATCTCCTCATCGACCTTCTCTATGGACTCTTAGACCCCAGGATTCGCTATGCCAAGTAACCCTCCGCTGTCAGCGACGCATTTCGTTGCCCCCATCGATGAGACGCCGCTTCTCGGCGTTGATACGGTCTCGATCGCGGCACGCAAGAGCAACCTGTATCTCGATGCTTGGCGAGATGTCCGCGGGCGCCCCTTGTTCTACATCTCCGGCGCGATAATTCTCCTGATTCTTGTCGTCGCCCTGATGCCCAAACTCTTCACGCGGATCGATCCCACCTACTGCAACCTCGATCTGAGCAATGGAGGGCCATCAGCAGCACATCTCCTCGGCTCAACATTCCAGGGCTGCGATGTATATGCGCGCATAATCTTCGGCGCGGGGACTTCCCTCGCAGTGGGATTCATCGTGACGGCGCTTGTTACCCTGGTCGGTGTCGTAGTGGGCGCGATCGCCGGATTCTATGGACGGTGGGCGGATGCCGTGCTGTCCCGAGTTGGCGACATCTTCTTCTCGATTCCCTACATCCTTGCCGCGGTCGTCATCATGTCCCTCTTTTCCAGCGCCCGTAATGTCTGGACGATCTCACTCGCAATCGGCGCCTTCGCTTGGCCCAGCACTGCGCGCATCCTTCGCGGTCAGATTCTGTCCGTGAAGAACGCCGACTATGTCACGTCGGCAACTGCCCTCGGTGTCTCACCGTCGAAGATCCTGCTCAAACACGTTCTCCCCAACTCGATCGCTCCCGTCATTGTGATCACGACGATCGGTCTCGCCGCCGCCATCGTCGCCGAGTCGACCCTGTCGTTTCTCGGGGTGGGTCTCGGGAGCGGGACCATTTCGTGGGGAAACGAAATCAGCAACGCACAGGGCCAGCTGCGCACGAACCCTTCCTCGCTGATCTATCCTTCGATCGCGTTGTCGGTCACGGTTTTAGCCTTCATCATGATGGGTGAAGTCGTCCGTGACGCGCTGGATCCGAAAGCGCGGGCACGCCGATGACCGAGATTATTGAACCGACGACCACTCGTTGGAGCGAGTCAGGCACGCGACCGCTCTTGGAGATCAAGGACCTGCACGTCGGATTCGCGACGCAGAACGGATTGGTTTCGGCGGTCAGCGGTGTGAACTTCACCATCATGCCCGGCGAGACGGTGGCAATCGTCGGCGAGTCCGGATCTGGCAAATCAACGACCGCCCACGCCATCATTGACCTTCTTCCCGGCAGCGGAAAGGTCACCGGCGGGCAGATCCTCTTCGACGGCCTCGATCTCACAGCGACGAGCGACCGCGACTTCGAGGACATCCGGGGCACCCTCATCGGTTTCGTGCCGCAGGACCCGATGTCGAACCTCAATCCTGTGTTGAATATCGGCTTCCAGGTGCAAGAGACACTCGTCGCCAACGGCAAGGCCCAGCGAGGCAGGGATGCAAAGGCCAAGGCGATAAAGGTGCTGCAGCAGGCCGGTCTCGGGGACGCCGCGCACCGACTCCGCCAATATCCGCACCAATTCTCCGGCGGGATGCGACAGCGTGTGCTCATTGGGATCGGACTCTCGTCCACCCCGAAGCTGCTCATCGCCGATGAGCCGACCTCGGCTTTGGACGTGACAGTTCAGCGCACCATCCTCGACCACTTGGCGAAGTTGACGAGGGAGAGCGGCACTGCGGTGCTGTTCATCACGCACGATCTCGGTCTCGCTGCGGAACGCGCGGAAAAGCTCATCGTGATGTACAAGGGGAAGGTCGTCGAATCGGGGCCCTCGGTTGAGCTGTTGCGCAATCCGCAGCATCCCTACACGCGCCGTCTCGTGGCCGCGGCTCCGAGCTTGGCATCGCGCCGAATCCAGAGCAGCAAGGTCGTGCCAGATCGGGCCTATGCGGCGCCGAGCGGCGTCGAAGACGTCGATCTGATTGCCGCGGCCGATGCCCGTATCGACCGTCTGCCGGCGAGCGTTGGCGCTGTTCCGTCGATCGTCGTAGAGAACCTGACGAAGGTGTTTCATATCAACACCGGCAAACTGCGCCGCGAGCCTTTCACCGCCGTGGATTCCGTGTCGTTTGCGATAGCCAAAGGCACGACGACCGCCCTGGTCGGCGAATCCGGATCGGGAAAGTCAACGGTTGCGAGGTTGATCCTCAAGCTTGAGAATGTGACATCCGGGTCGGTTTCCGTCGACGGAGAGGATCTCGAACGACTCGGGAGCCGAGAACTCTTCGCACTCCGGCGCCGTATGCAGCCCGTCTTCCAAGACCCCTTCGGTTCCCTCGACCCGCTGTACAACATCGCGTCCACGATTGCCGAGCCCTTGGTCACTCACCGTGTTGGCAACCGCAAGGAGCAGCATGCTCGTGTGCTCGAACTGCTTGATCAGGTGGCACTGCCAGTTGCCCTGATGGACCGTTACCCGAACGAACTGTCCGGTGGGCAAAGGCAGCGCGTGGCGATTGCTCGCGCTCTCGCGCTCAAGCCAGATATCGTCATTCTCGACGAAGCGGTGTCGGCATTGGATGTGCTTGTTCAGGCTCAAATTCTCGCTCTGCTGAATGAACTGCAGTCGGAACTCAACCTGACATATCTATTCATCACCCACGACCTGGCCGTGGTCCGGCTTGTCGCTGACAATGTGTGCGTCATGCAGAAGGGCAAGATCGTCGAGGCTGGATCCACGGACAGCGTCTTCGATAATCCACGCGATGAATACACCAAGGAGTTGCTCGCGGCGATCCCCGGAGCGGGCATCCAGCTCACCGTGTAGGGTCGCCCGCTGACGTCCCGGTCGCTTTTCGTTGCGTCTGTACGATGGGAAGTCGTGCGGGGGCGGAGAACTGTTGTGGGATTGACGCGATCGATCGTTGCGCTGGGCGCCCTCGCGATCGTCGCTCTCGTTCTCTCCGGATGCACGAGCACGACGATCGTGCATGGAACCACGGTGACGGTGGCCGCCAGCAATGCCTTCTACTCGTACAACCCGAAGACGTCATACGGCAATGCGACGGCGAACACCGACATCGTCTACGCCACGAACTCGCAATTCAATTACTACGACAACACGCCCAAGCTGCAGAAGGACGAGTCCTTCGGTACGTACCAGGTTGTCTCGCGCGACCCGTTCCGGGTGAAGTACACGATCAAGGCAGGCGTGACATGGTCCGATGGAACGGCCGTCGATGCGTCCGACCTGCTTTTGGCCTGGGCCGCGAACTCCGGCGTGCTCAACACCAAGGGCTTCGATAACGCCGGCTATATCGACGGCGATACCGGCCAGTACGCGAAAGACTTCCCGTCTGGAGTGGTGCACTTCGACGGCTTCAGCGGCAACGGTCTGCAGTTGGTGACCAAGACGCCGATCATCGGCGACGGCGGGCGATCGCTCACCCTCAGTTATGACAGGTTCTTCGTCGACTGGCAGCTCGTCTTCGGCGTCGGCCTGCCTGCCCATGTGGTCGCGAAGAATGCCCTCGGGCTCACGGACGACCAGAACGCAAAGGATGCGCTGGTCAAGGCCATCCAGACGGATGACACGACCAAGCTGGACAAGATCGCCCGCTTCTGGGACACCGGCTTCAATTTCACCTCGATGCCCAAGAATAGGGACCTGGTCGTCGGAACCGGACCGTACACGATCACCGATTTCGTTGCCGGCGATCACCTGACCCTCACGGCGAATCCCCGATACACCGGCACCCATAAGCCGCGATTCGAGCGGGTCGTCGTCCGCTTCATCACCGATCCGCTCGTGGCCGTCGATGCCTTCCGCAAGGGCGAGGTCGACGTCGTCGCGCCCCAGCCATCCCCGGACGTGGTGAAAGAGCTGATGAAGGTTGACCGGGCGACCATACTCAGCGGCTCTGACAGTTCCTACGAGCATCTCGACCTGCAGTTCGCTCATAGCAGGAGCGGCACTTTCACCAATCCGCTCGTTCGCAAGGCCTTTCTCAAGACCGTGCCGCGTCAGCAGATCCTCCAACAGCTCGTCGTTCCCCTGCAGAAGGACGCACAGCCGCGGTCGTCCCAGGTGTTCCTCCCCGGCTCGGCCGGATACACCTCGTCGGTGAACGGTAACGGCTCGAAGGACTACGACAGGGTCGACATCGCCGGCGCCAAGACCTTGCTCGCTCAGGCGGGCCTCGTGAGTCCGGAGGTCTGCATCCTCTTCGACCCGTCGAACCCCCGCCGGGTCGCAGAGTTCTCGGCGATCCAGAAGTCCGCCGCACTCGCCGGGTTCCTGGTGACGGACTGTTCCAGCACCGACTGGCGTCAGCTGCTCGGAACCGACGGCGCCTACGACGCCTCGCTGTACGCACTTCGCCCGACGAGCCTCGCGGTCACCGCGGTTGCGGCATCCTTCCGCTCCGATTCGACCATCAACAACCTCAACTTCTACGCCGACCCCGCCGTGGATGCCCTGATCGATCGGCTCGACGCGACCTTCGACGGCAATGAACAGATCGCCATCCTGAAGAAGATCGACACACTCGTCTGGGCGGACGGCTACGGCATCCCCCTCTACCAGTTTCCCTCGGTGACTGCCTCGGACGACCGGGTGACGGGCATCTCGCCGTCGCCACTCTCGCCAAACCTGCTTTGGAATATCTGGGATTGGGCCCCGGTTAAGCCGAAGTAACCCGGGCATTTGACTCGCCGAGGTAGACTTGTCAGTTGCAGGGCACCACTGACGTGATTCTGCCGCCCGTGGAACTCCCCAGCGAAACTTCGCTGGCCCTCCCTTTCACTCTCCAGCCGAATCTTTTTCAAGGACGTATACCTATGGCTATTGCCACCCGTAATGACCTGCGCAACGTCGCCATCGTCGCGCACGTCGACCACGGCAAGACGACGCTTGTCGACGCCATGCTTCGTCAGACCAACTCTTTCGCCGCGCACGCGCATCTCGAAGAGCGCGCCATGGACTCGAATGACCTCGAGCGTGAAAAGGGCATCACCATCCTGGCCAAGAACACCGCGGTCTCCTACGCGGGGGTCCATGCGACGGATGGCCCGATTACCATCAACGTGATCGATACACCAGGTCACGCCGACTTCGGCGGTGAGGTCGAACGCGGCCTCAGCATGGTCGACGGTGTCGTGCTGCTTGTCGACGCCAGCGAAGGTCCGCTGCCACAGACCCGTTTCGTGCTCCGCAAGGCGCTCGAAGCCAACCTTCCCGTCATCCTGCTCGTCAACAAGACCGACCGGCCGGATGCCCGCATCGACGAGGTCATCGCCGAGAGTCAGGATCTGCTCCTCGGCCTGGCGAGCGACATGGCCGACGAACACCCCGACCTGGACCTCGACGCGATTCTCGACGTCCCGATCGTCTACGCCTCCGGGCGCAACGGCGCCGCGAGTTGGAACAAGCCGGAGAACGGCACGCTGCCTGACAACGATGACCTCGAGCCGCTCTTCGACGCGATCCTCAAGCACATCCCAGCGCCGACCTACGACGACGAGCACCCACTGCAGGCGCACGTCACCAACCTCGACGCATCGCCGTTCCTCGGCCGCCTCGCCCTGCTCCGCGTCTTCAACGGCCACATCAAGAAGGGCCAGACCGTCGCCTGGGTCAAGCACGACGGCAGCGTCCACAACGTGCGTGTGACGGAGCTGCTCATCACGAGGGCGCTCGACCGCTTCCCGACCGACTCCGCTGGTCCCGGTGATATCGTCGCCGTCGCCGGCTTCGAGGACATCACCATCGGGGAGACCCTCGCCGATCCCAACGACGTGCGTCCGCTTCCGATCATCACTGTCGACGACCCGGCCATCTCGATGACCATCGGCACGAACACCTCGCCGATGATCGGCAAGGTGAAGGGTCACAAGCTCACGGCTCGCATGGTCAAGGACCGCCTCGACCGCGAACTGGTCGGTAATGTCTCCATCAAGCTCGTCGACATCGGTCGCCCCGACGCCTGGGAGGTGCAGGGTCGTGGAGAATTGGCCCTCGCCATCCTCGTCGAGCAGATGCGTCGCGAAGGTTTCGAGTTGACCGTCGGCAAGCCGCAGGTGGTCGTGAAGCAGGTCGGCGGCAAGGTGCACGAGCCGTTCGAGCACCTGACGGTCGATGCGCCGGAGGAGTACCTCGGTGCGATCACCCAGCTTCTCGCGGCCCGCAAGGGACGCATGGACGGCATGAGCAACCACGGCACCGGATGGGTGCGCATGGAGTTCGTCGTTCCCTCGCGCGGCCTCATCGGGTTCCGCACCGAGTTCCTCACCATCACCCGCGGCGCGGGCATTGCCAATGCCGTTTCGCACGGCTACGAGCAGTGGGCGGGCGAGATCGTCACCCGCACCAATGGTTCGATCGTCGCCGACCGTGCCGGTGTCGCGACCCCGTTCGCGATGGTGGCACTGCAGGAGCGCATGTCGTTCTTCGTGGAGCCAACGCAGGAGGTCTACGAGGGCATGGTAGTCGGCGAGAACTCCCGCGCCGACGACATGGACGTGAACATCACCAAAGAGAAGCAGCTGACCAACATGCGTCAGTCGACATCCGACACCTTCGAGCGCATGACGCCCTCGCGCAAGCTGACCCTCGAGGAGTGCCTCGAGTTCGCCCGCGAAGACGAGTGCGTCGAGGTGACGCCGGAGTTCGTACGCATCCGCAAGGTCGAGCTCGACGCTAATGCTCGCGCCCGCAAGACCTCGCGCCTGAAGAAGCAGAACGCGTAATTCCCGAATTGAAGGCTCGCGGCATCCATAGGGATGGCGCGGGCCTTTTCGATTTGCGCAATCACTCCCAACTACATTGTCGCGTCGCATCGCGCGGGCCTATGCTGTGCGCACAGGAATCGTGACACCCTCAGCTCTCGCACCCAGGAGTGCACCATGAACCGCAGCCGCATCACCGTGCCATTGGCCATCGTTCTCGCTCTCCTCGCGGGATCCGCCCTCACCGCCTGCTCCGTGCAGAACATCGTCCACAACGTCACGGGTGGCAGCGTCGACATCCCCGGCAAGAGTGTGCCGAAGGACTTCCCCTCTGAGGTGCCGCTCGCGAAGGGCGAGGTGCTCCTCGGGGCGGCCGTCGGCAGCAAGGACGGCAAAGTGTGGAACGTCACAATCAAGGTCGCGGGAGCGTCATCCCTCGACGAGATCTCGCAGCAGTTGCTGGCTGCCGGCTTCACGGCGGATCGCACGCTCGGTGGGAGCACAGCCGATGGCGGGACGGCGGCCCTCAAGAATGGCACCTACGGCGTACTCGTCGTCGTGAGCAAGGACGGCAAAGACGGTTGGATCGCGAACTACACCGTGACGAAAGACACGACCAAGTAGGCGCCGAATCCGTGCGCCTTTTTGTCATCCGTGCGCCTGTCAGAACTTCCGCACGGATGACAAAAACCCGCGCGGTTGGAGTGCGACTGTTCAGCTCTCGAAGAGCCCAGCGCCGATGTAGCTGCCCTTCGTTGCGCCTGGAGGTACGGCGAAGATCCCTGAGCCGACGTGCCGGATGTACTCGTTCATCGCGTCGTTGTTCGCGAGTCGCAGCTGGATCGGGATGAATTGCTCACGCGGATCGCGCTGGAAGGCGATGAAGAACAGTCCGGCAGCGAGGCGCCCGAGGTCGTCGTTGCCGTCTACGAAGTTGTAGCCTCTGCGCAGCAGCACGGCGGCGTCGTTCTGTTTCGGGTGCGCGAGCCGAACGTGGGCGGCGGCGTCGATCGCGGGGCCGCCGTCATCCTTTTTCGCGAAATCCGGTTCGGTGAACTCGGAACCGCCGCTGCGCGGAGCCCCCTCGCCCTTGGTGCGGCCGATCACGCGCTCCTGCTCGCGTAGCGCGGTACGGTCCCAGGTCTCGATCGTCATCCGGATCTTGCGGGAGACGAGGTAGGAGCCGCCGGTCATCCAGCTTGCCGAATCACCCCTCGGCACCCACACGTGCCGCTCGACCTGGTCGGTGTCCTCCGCCCTCACGTTGGCTGTGCCGTCCTTGAAGCCGAAGAGGTTGCGGGGCGTTACCTGCGCGCGGGTGGTCGAGGAGGTGCGGCCGAAACCCAGTTGCGACCAGCGGATGGATGCCCGCCCGAACGCGATCCTGGAGAGATTGCGGATAGCGTGCACGGCCACCTGCGGGTCGTCGCTACAGGCCTGGATGCAGAGGTCGCCGCCGACCAGGGCCTGGTCGAGCGCGTCGCCCGAGAAGTGGGGGAGGTCGACGAGGGCGTCCGGCCGCTGAGCGGTCAGTCCGAAGCGGTGATCGAAGAGGGATGGCCCGAAACCGAAGGTGATAGTGAGCCCTGCCGGAGGGAGATCGAGCGCCTCGCCCGTGTCATCGGGCGGCGCATCCGGCGCTCCACCGACCGGCCCGTCGGGCCCGGCGCCCCTGCCCTCGGTCATACGCGCTGCGGCATATGTCCAATCTTTGAGCAGGCCGTTGAGGTCGGCGCGGCCGACGTCGGAGACGTCGTAGCTTGCGAAGTGCAAACGGTCCTGCGCGGCCGTCGTCACCCCGGACTGATGTTCTCCGTAGAAGGGGTAGTTCGCGGCGGCGCCCGAGTTGCCGGATGGCGGAGCGGCAACGGCAACGCGATCGACAGCGAATCCCACGCCAGCCCCGACGACGCCGGCTCCGGCCAGGCCGAGGAGTCCCCGTCGGGAAAGCCGTCTGGCATCCGGTGCCGTGTCGTCGGTCATGTGGTGAATCGCGGTGCGCTGTCTACGCGACCAACGCCGCCGTGAGCTTGCTCAGCGGCTCGCCGAGCGCATTCACGCCGTCGGCGAGCTGCTTGACCTGTGCGGTCGTGAGGTCGTTGTAATAGACGAAACCGCCCTGTAACGAGCCATAGGCCGAGAGCTCGTTCTCGAGAGCGGTCAACTGAGTATCGATCTGCGTGACGAGTTTCGGATCCTTGGCGTTGACGATGTCGCGCACTCCCTGGTAGGCGACTCGCGCTCCCTCGAGGTTTGCCTGAAAGTC
>JAODMH010000189.1 GCA_025465035.1 Microbacteriaceae bacterium
TAACCCACCTCCTCTGGACTAGAACGGCCACAGACGATCTGTGACAGGAGGGTATTGGCATCGTTGCCGGGCCGAGTTCGGCCTTGGACAACCTGCCTAGTGTAGTCAGTTCCACACGCATCTATCAAGGAGCTCTCCACACATGACCCTCAGGGTTGCCATCGCCGGTGTCGGAAACTGTGCCAACGCACTCATCCAGGGCGTCTCGTTCTATCGGGATGTCGCTGACGATGAGGTCGTCCCCGGTCTCATGCACACTCGTCTCGGCGAATATTCGATCCGTGACGTCTCGTTCGTCGCGGCCTTCGACGTCGACGCCGCGAAGGTCGGCCTCGACCTCTCGGACGCAATCTGGGAAAGCGAAAACAACACACTGCGCTTCTCGGAGGTCACGAAATCCGGCGTCACCGTGCTGCGTGGCCCGACACTCGATGGGCTCGGGGAGTACTACCGCGAGGCAATCACCGAATCGGATGCGCCAGCCGTCGACGTGGCCAAGGCGCTTCGCGACTCGGGCGCGGAGGTGCTGATCTGCTATCTCCCGGTCGGCTCGGAGGACGGTGCGAAGCACTACGCCCAGGCGGCGCTCGATGCCGGCGTGGCCTTCGTCAACGCCCTCCCGGTCTTTATCGCGAGCGACCCGGTCTGGGCTCGGAAGTTCACGGATGCCGGCATACCGATCGTGGGCGACGACATCAAGAGCCAGCTCGGCGCCACCATCACCCACCGGGTCCTCGCCAGGCTGTTCGAGGAGCGCGGGCTGGTGCTCGACCGCACCTACCAGCTCAACGTCGGCGGCAACATGGACTTCAAGAACATGCTCGAGCGCCGCAGACTGGAGTCGAAGAAGATCTCGAAGACGCAGTCCGTGACGAGCAACCTCGACGCGACGCTGCCCGACAGAGACGTTCACATCGGTCCGAGCGATCACATTCCTTGGCTCGACGACCGCAAGCTCGCCTTCGTGCGCCTTGAGGGCCACGGCTTCGGCAACGCGCCGACCTCGCTGGAGTACAAGCTCGAGGTGTGGGACTCACCCAACTCCGCCGGAGTCGTGATCGATGCCATCCGCGTCGCGAAGATCGCCCTCGATGCCGGGCTCGGCGGACCGGTCGAGGCGGCATCCGCGTACCTCATGAAGAGTCCGGCGCGGCAATACCCCGACCCGGTGGCCCGCGAACTGCTCGAGCAGTTCATCCGCGACCACGGCTGACCCGCCGCCGCCCGCCCGACCTTGCGGAGGACACTTGCGGCGCGTCGGGCCGCATGAGGACGACTTGCCGCACGCACTCCTCCACAAGTGTCGTGCTCAGCCGAGCTGGTCGCGAAGGCTCATGGGGTGACCCTGGACGCCCACCATTCACGCAGGCGCTCGGTCGCGGCATCCGCCCCCAGGGGACCGTTCTCGAGGCGCAGCTCGAGCAGGAATCGGTAGGCCTCGCCGACCTCACGCCCGGGTTTCACTCCGAGGATCGCCATGATCTGCTCTCCGTCGAGGTCGGGACGGATGGCCGCGAGCTCCTCTTCCTCGCCGAGGGCCTGGATGCGCTCCTCGAGATTGTCGTAGGCGAAGGCGAGGCGGTCCGCCTTGCGGTTGTTACGGGTCGTGACGTCCGCGCGGGTGAGGATGTGCAGCCGATCGAGCAGTGGTCCGGCGTCGCGTACATATCGGCGGACGGCCGAGTCCGTCCATGCACCGTCCGTATAGCCGAAGAACCGCAGGTGCAGTTCGATCAACCGTGAGACATCGGCCACCGTTTCGTTGTCGTAGCGCAGTTCCTTCAGCCGCTTCCTCGCCAGCTTCGCCCCAACCACGTCGTGATGATGGAAGGTCACGACACCCCCGGGCTCCGTCCGCTTCGTCGCCGGCTTGCCGATGTCGTGCAGCAGGGCCGCCAGACGCAGGACGAGGTCTGGCGCCTGTCCGGGATGCCGCGACTCCTCCAACTCGATGGCCTGATCGAGCACTGTCAGGCTGTGCTCGTAGACATCCTTGTGGTGGAAGTGCTCGTCGATCTGCAGCTTGAGCTCTGGCAGCTCCGGCAGCACGATCGCGGCGATACCGGAGTCGACCAGGAGCTGCAGTCCGGCGCGAGGGGTGGGACTGCAGAGGAGTTTGCCGAGCTCGTCACGCACGCGTTCCATCGAGACGATCGAGATGCGGTCGGCGAGGGCGTGCATGGCCGCCGCGGTCGGCGCGTCGACCGTGAAACCGAGCTGCGCGGTGAAACGCGCGGCTCGCATCATCCGCAACGGATCGTCCCCGAAGGAGGTCTCGGGTGTGCCTGGCGTGGTCAACCGTCGCGCGACTAGGTCTTCCACACCCCCGGACGGATCCACGAGCACGCGCTCCGGCAGACGAAGCGCCATCGCGTTGACGGTGAAGTCACGCCGCACCAGGTCGCCCTCGAGCGTGTCGCCGAACTCGACGACGGGCTTGCGGGTCTCACCGTCGTAGGCATCCGAGCGGTAGGTAGTGACCTCGACGGTGTTGCCCTGGATGCGCGCGCCGATGGTTCCGAAGGCTCGGCCGATGTCCCAGTGAGCCTCGGAGATCGGGGTGACGATCGCGAGGATCTCGTCGGGCCGCGCGTTGGTCGTGAGGTCCAGGTCGCTGAGTTCGCGCCCGAGGAAGGCATCACGCACCGGACCGCCGACGAGGGCGAGTTCGAAGCCTGCCGCACTGAATGCGGACGACAACCGGGAGATGTGTGGCGTGGCAGCAAGGTCGGACAGTCGCTTAATTGCCGAAGCGGCGCTTTCCATGGCCCCAGACTATCGGGGCAGACCGATGGTGGTCGGCGATGCCGCCTCAGGGGTTGCGGAGACTCGAGACCCTAGAATCACTTGGAGGCGGCCGAGGTGAACCACGGGTCGCCGCCCCGCCTATGAGACTCGTCACATCCCTGATTGCGCTGGCCATGGCCATCGGCGCCATCATGGTGCCCACGGCAACGCAGGCGGCCGATGCCCCCGCCGCGACGGTGACTTTCTCCCCCCAAAACG
Source organism: Microbacteriaceae bacterium (assembly GCA_025465035.1). Lineage (GTDB taxonomy): Bacteria > Actinomycetota > Actinomycetes > Actinomycetales > Microbacteriaceae > Lacisediminihabitans. Next base: position 3,007 of record JAODMH010000189.1, read on the forward strand.
CCGGCGTGCTCTCACCCGGGCAGGACCTCGTACTCGACGGCACGCTCAGCAATCCGACGACGGTGTCGATTCCCGCGGGAACGGCGTCCGTCTACCTGAACCAGGGAGTCGTGAAGTCCCGCTCCACCCTGACGCAATGGTTGAAACCTCAATCCACCTCTGCGACAGACAAGCTCGGCACCAAGCTGATCGACATCGCGACCCCCGACATACCGGCGGGCAGAAGCAACATCCCGCTCCAGATCACGGTGCCGGCGGCGGCGATCTCGCTGCCCGCGACATGGGGTGCCCGCACGATCGCCGTGCGCGTGACGGCCGGGGGAACAGAGGTCGGCCAGGGTCGAAGCAGCATCGTCTGGTATCCCGGTGGTCAGACGCCGCAGACGCCGCAGACGCGGCTCGCCATGGCCATGCCACTGACCGTCCCGGCCGATACGGATGGGCTCATCCCGGCCGACCAACTCGCCAGCTACACCGGCAATGGCGGGCTGCTCAGCCGGGAACTGGGCATGGCGACCACGCACCCCAACATGGCTATAGGAATCGATCCGAGAATCATCGCCTCGATCAGAATCCTCGGCACCAGCGCCCCCGACTCCGCCAAAGCATGGCTGGTCAGCCTCGAGTCCGTCCCGAACGACACCTTCGCTCTCAGCTACGGGGACTCAGACCTCGCGGTGGCCAGTCAGGCCGGCCTGAAGACACCGCCGGCACCGGATTTCATTATCGACCCGAGACTGTTTCCCGGCGCGACAGTTGTGCCGACGCCGACGCAAGGGACACAGACGCCCACCCCCACGCCGACCCCCACGCCAACGGGAGTGCCGGTGCCGCCAGCGGTGCCGACACCGCGGACGCTCATGGACTGGGCCTACACGATAAAGGGCGTCGCCTGGCCGGCCGATGACACCGTCGTCGGCGCCGACCTCGGCAATTTCGCGGCGAACGGCCTCACCACGACGATCCTCTCCTCGAGCAATGTCTCCTTCGGCAAGCTCGATCACACGCCAACCGCAGCCGCCAGGATCGGGGATGACACGGCTCTCGTCTCCGACAGCGCCGTGTCCACCCTCTTTCGTGCGGCCACCGAGGCCACGAGCACCGCGGAATGGCGTACGGCCATGGCCGAACTCTCAGCCACGCTCGCGGTCGTCAGTGCCGAACGACCGAGCGAGACCCGCACTCTTCTGGCGACTCTCGATCGGTCCAACCCCGGCGGTCAGTTCTTCCTCTTCCAGACGCTCAGCACCCTCTTCGGCCTGGCCTGGGTCCGTCCAGCACCGATCACGGAACTCACGAACGCGGCCAGCATCAGCCCCGTGGCGGCGACGATCACCGCCCGGCCGGAGCCGGCGACCCGGGTCGCCACGTTCAACAGCCTTCTGGCCTCGGAGGCGACCGTCGCAACCTTCTCCTCTGTGCTCCAGGATCCGAGAAATCTCACGGTCGGACGACGTCAGGCCCTGCTCGCGGTCACGGCCAACGCCTGGCTGGGGAGCAGCGATTGGGGCTCGGCCGTCGACAAGTATCTGGCCGACGCGAAGAAGATCATCGATTCCGTGCAGATCGCGAAGAGCAGTCCGCCGCTTCTCCCATCGACTACGAGCCGGCTGCCCATCACCGTGAGCAATGGCCTCGCCTGGCCGGTGACCGTGTACGTGACCGTCACCTCGCCGACGGGCATCCTGAAGGTCATCGGCGACAGGGTGGAGATCACTGTCGAGGCGAATTCGCAGGCCAAGACGAACGTTCCGGTGGAAACGCTCGCGAACGGCGACACCAACGTAAAAGTCACACTGAGCAGTGCCACGGGCCTGCCGGTCGGCAAGGCGTACTTCACCAGGGTCGACGTGCAGGCCGGCTGGGAGTCCGCGATCACAGCCATCATCGCGGTGCTGTTCGTTGCGGTCTTCGGCTTCGGCATCTACCGCAGCATCGCCAAGCGCCGCAAAGCCAAGAGGGCCGCGAACCCGGATGGCGCTGGCCCGGATGATCGAACTCGCTCCGACGAGGTCTCGAGCGAATCGCAGGACAGGTGACCGAGGCAGCGGGGGTCACGGAGCCAACGCAGGGGATGGGTCGAGCCAGCGCGATCCTCGCCGCAGGTACCGTGGTCTCCCGCATCCTGGGTTTCGTCCGCGCCGCCGTGCTCACGACGGCAATCGGCTTGGTCGCGGCTGGTGATGCTTTCGCCGTCGGAAACCAGCTTCCGAACAACATCTATGCGCTGATCGCGGGAGGGGTGCTGAGCGCGGTACTCGTCCCGCAAATCGTGAAAGCCGCCGCCCACGACGACGGCGGGCAGCGCTACATCAACCGCGTGGTCACCCTCGGAATCGTCATCTTCGCGATCGTCACCGTCATAGCGACCTTCGCCGCCCCGCTGCTGGTGAACGTCTACGCCCAGTCGTCCTCAGGAGCTGGCCGCGGCTTCACCCCCGCCGCCTTTGCACTGGCGACCGCCTTCGCCTATTGGTGTCTTCCGCAGATCTTCTTCTACGCGCTGTACAGCCTTCTCAGCGAGGTGCTCAACGCACGCAAGATCTTCGGCCCATTCACCTGGGCGCCAGTGCTCAACAACATCGTGGCGATCGCCGGCCTCATCGTCTTCATGCTGCTGTTCGGGGCATCCCAGCAGAACCAGGCGGTGGCGGCGTGGGATGCCTCGAAGGTGATCCTGCTCGGCGCGACGACGACGCTCGGAGTCGCCGCCCAGGCGCTGGTGCTCTTCCTGTTCTGGAGGCGCGCGGGCCTGAAATACCGGCCAGACTTCCGCTGGCGCGGCGTCGGGCTCGGAGCGACGGGGCGCGCGGCCGGCTGGCTCTTCGGCATGATCCTCGTCACGCAGCTCGCCGGCATCGTACAGAGCCGCGTGGCGTCGATCGCATCGGGCGACCATGCTTCAGTGCTGGCGCTGCAGAATGCCTGGCTCATCTTCATGCTTCCGCACTCGGTGATCGCAGTGTCCATAGCGACCGCCTATTTCACTCGGATGAGCGCTCACGCGAGCACGAACAACCTGGCCGGAATGCGTGACGACCTCTCCGCCTCGCTGCGCAGCATCGGACTGCTCATCGTGTTCGCCGCGGTGGCCCTCTCGGTGGTCGCATATCCATTCGCCAGAGTCTTCACCGACTCCGGGTTCGCCGACGTGCAGGGGATGGGGAATGTCATTCTCGCCTTCATGCCCGGGCTCATCCTGTTCAGCATGCTGTTCGTGCTGCAGAGGGTGTTCTATGCCCTTGGTGACACGCGAACCCCGTTCTTCATGCAGTGCGTGCAGTCCGGATTGTTCGTGATCGGGGCGCTGCTCTGCATCATGCTGCCGACGAATCTCATCGGCGTCGGCATCGCGGCCGTAACCTCCATAGCCGGTAGCGCACAGGCCGTCGTCGCGATCGTGCTCGTGCGCCGCCGCCTGCACGGGATCGACGGTGCCATCGTGCTACGGCGACACCTGCAGTACCTCGGGCTGGCGCTCGTGGCCGGCGCGTTCGGGATTCTCGTTCTGGCACTGCTCGGCGGCTTCTCCGGCGACGGATTCGCGCAGTCGGGAAAGTTCCCCGCCTTCGTCGCCATCGTTGCGAGCGGTGCCGTCATGGCCGCCGTCTACTTCGGCCTGCTGCTGGTGTTCCGCAACCCGGAGATCCACGCCGTGCGCGCGACCGTGACGGCACGTTTTCGCCGCAGAGACTGAGTCCGGGAATGGGCGCTGGACGTTCCAGTCGCACGGAATAGTGTGCGAATAGGATGTGTTGTATCCGGCAGTGGAGACGGAAAGCAACCGTAGCCACCATCATCCAAGGAGCTGTCTTGCGCCAGACCATCATCATCGGCTCGGGTCCCGCCGGTTATACCGCCGCGATCTACGCTGCACGAGCCGACCTCAGGCCGTTGCTCATCGCGAGTTCGGTCGAGGCCGGCGGCGAACTCATGAAGACGACGGAGGTCGAGAACTATCCTGGGTTCCCCGAGGGCATTCAGGGGCCAGAACTCATGGTGGCCATGCAGGCCCAGGCGGAGCGCTTCGGTGCCGAGGTCGTGCTGGATGACGTGACCGCGCTCGACCTGACCGGCGACGTGAAAACGGTGACATTCGGCAACGGCGACACCCATGAGGCGCTCTCGGTGATCTTTGCGACCGGTTCCGCGTATCGCAAGCTCGGCCTCGACCATGAGGAGCGTCTCAGCGGTTACGGCATTTCCTGGTGTGCTACCTGTGATGGCTTCTTCTTCCGCCAGAAGACCATCGCCGTGGTTGGTGGTGGCGATTCCGCGATGGAAGAGGCGACCTTCCTCACCAAATTCGCCGACAAGGTCTACGTGATCCACCGAGGTGAAACGCTCCGGGCCTCGAAGACCATGCAAGATCGTGCCTTCGAGAACCCGAAGATAGAGTTCCTCTTCAACACGACTGTCGAGCATATTTACGGCGACACGGCGCTGACCGGAGTCGGCCTGCGCGACACCGTCGATGGCACGGAAACCACGCTCGACCTGAGCGGGCTTTTCATCGCCATCGGAGCCAACCCCCGCACGCACCTCGTGCACGGGCAGCTGGAACTCAATGCCGACGGCACGATAGCTGTCGAGGGGCGCAGCTCCCGCACCAATCTCCCCGGGGTGTTCGCGGCCGGCGACGTTCTCGACCCGACCTATCGTCAGGCGGTCACCGCCGCCGCGTCGGGAACTGTCGCGGCCCTCGACGCTGAGCACTACCTGGCGTCACTCCCAAAAGACCTCCTGGCTCAGGCGAGCGTTGACGCCGAACCAGAAACCGTCCTGGCCTAGGGCCAGCACGCCGAATTAATCGCATCACCGAAAGAGAGATCACAATGTCCAAAGATGTAACCGACGCCAGCTTCCAGGCGGACGTGCTCGACTCCGAAAAGCTCGTGCTCGTGGACTTTTGGGCGGAATGGTGCGGCCCCTGTCGTGCCGTCAGCCCCATCCTCGACCAGATCGCGACCGAGCACTCCGACAAGATCGAGCTCGTGAAGGTCAACGTCGACGACAACATGGAGATCGCCGCCAAGTATCAGATCACCTCCATCCCCGCGATGAAGCTGTTCAAGAAGGGCGAGGTCGTCAAGAGCGTCATCGGCGCCAAGCCGAAGCCCGCCCTCGAGGCCGACTTCGCGGAGTGGCTCAAGTAAGCCGACCGGTTTTCACGGGCCCGCTCACCGCACGGTGAGCGGGCCCTTTTCCGTCGACACCCTCGTGCGGCCACGACCAGCACGGATGTGCGTCTATTCTTGAACCTTCACCAGCCACCGGCCCCTCGGGACAACCAATGACAACCCACGGCAACCCTCGACCAGAATCGGGGCAGCACGGATCGGGAACCAACCTCGATCCCTGGTACGACCTCTACGCCCACCGCACCGCCGGTCTCAGCGCCTCGGAGGTCCGTGCACTGTTCGCTGTTGCATCGCGTCCTGAGGTCGTCTCACTTGCCGGCGGCATGCCCTTCGTCTCGGCGCTGCCGGCGGAGCTCATCGCCGGGGCGTTCGAGCGCATGATGCGCGACAGCGGTCCACAGGCACTGCAATATGGATCGGGACAGGGTGTTCCGGCCCTGCGAGAACAGATCCTCGAGATCATGGCGCTCGAAGGCATCCGGGCGAGTGTGGATGACGTCGTGGTCACAACCGGGTCCCAGCACGCCCTCGAGCTCGTCACCAAGCTCTTCATCAATCCCGGTGACGTCGTGCTCGCCGAGGGCCCCAGCTATGTCACCGCCATGGTGGTCTTCAACTCGTTTCAGGCGGACATTCAGCATGTTCCGATGGACGAGCATGGCCTGATTCCGCAGGCCCTTCGTGAGCATATCGCCCGGCTCCGTGTCGAGGGCAAGAACATCAAATTCCTCTATACGGTGCCGACCTTCAGCAATCCTGCGGGGGTCACGCTGACCTGGGAGCGTCGGCTGGAGGTCCTCGAGATCTGCCGCGCGAACAACATCCTGGTGCTTGAAGACAATCCATATGGCCTGCTCTATTTCGATGCCCCCCCGCCCCAGGCGATGCGTTCCGTCGAGGAGGAGGGCGTCATCTACCTCGGCACCTTCTCGAAAACCCTCGCTCCGGGCTTTCGGGTCGGTTGGGCCCTCGCCCCGCATGCCATTCGAGAGAAACTCATTCTTGCGAATGAGGCCGCCGTACTGTCGCCCAGCTCGTTCAGCCAGCTCATGATTTCCGAGTATCTGAGCGGAGCGGACTGGAAGGGGCAGATTGATACCTTCCGCGGCATATATCGCGAACGGCGCGACGCGATGCTCTCCGCCCTCGCCGAATACCTGCCCCAGCTGAGTTGGACTGTCCCGAACGGTGGCTTCTACGTCTGGGCGACCATGCCGGACCATCTCGACTCGAAGGCGATGCTTCCGCGAGCCGTCAAGGAGCTCGTGGCTTACACGCCGGGGACGGCTTTCTATGCGGACGGCAACGGGCGCAATAACATCCGCCTCTCGTTCTGCTATCCGACGCCATCGTTCATCCGCGAGGGAATTCGGCGCCTTTCGACGGTCATCAATGGCGAGCTCGATCTGCTGAATACCTTCTCCCAGACGGCTCCACTCAGAACTGTCCCTCTCAAGCAGGGCATTGCGAGTCCGCCGCCCAACATCGATTAGCCACCTGAACAGCATTTTCCTCGAGTTCAAGAAAGACGGCTGACTATGAATGAGTCCACCCCCCGCACCGTCGTGGTGCTTGCCGGCGGCATCTCGCACGAACGGGACGTCTCCCTGCGCTCGGGTCGCCGCGTCGCAGACAGCCTGCAGGAACACGGGATCACCGTAGTGATGAAGGATCCGGATGCCACCCTCCTGGCCTATCTCTCCGAGACCCGCCCCGACGTGGTCTGGCCGGCTCTCCACGGCGCGAGCGGCGAGGACGGAGCGCTCCGTGGTCTGCTCGACTTCATCGGCATCCCCTATGTCGGATCCACTTCGGACGCCGCCCGTCTCGCCTGGGATAAGCCGACGGCAAAGGTGCTCGTCTCACGCGCCGGAGTCGCAACGCCGCGGTCGATCGCGCTGTCACGGGACGCTTTTCGGGAGCTCGGGGCGAGCAGCGTGCTCGACAGCATCGCCGAGGAACTCCCGGTGCCACTGGTGGTCAAACCGGCTCAGGGCGGCTCGGCCCAGGGCGTGACGCTGGTCGACGACCGCGCCGACCTTCCGCGGGCAATGGTCGATGCATACACCTATTGCGATGTCGCCCTCATCGAGCAGCGCATCGTGGGCACGGAGATCGCTGTCAGCGTCATCGACAGCGGTGACGGCCCGGTTGCACTGCCCGCCGTGGAGATTCAGCCGCTGTCGGGCGTCTACAGCTTCGAGGCGCGCTACAACGCGGGGGAGACCCGGTTCTACACGCCGGCGCGGCTGAGTGATGAGGTCAGCGCACACGCGGCCGAGGTGGCGCTTGCGGCTCACCGGGCGCTGGGCCTGCGACATCTCTCCCGTGTCGACCTCATCGTCGACGGGGCTGGAACGCCATGGTTCCTCGAGGCCAACGTTTTGCCGGGCCTCACCGAGACATCATTGCTTCCCCAGGCGCTCGAGGCGGCCGGCCACGACCTGGGCTGGGTCTATTCCGCGCTGGCGGAAGCGGCCATCGCCGAGAACCGCAGCTGATCAGCCGAAGCCCGGCTCGTTCAGCTCGGCGAGAATCCTGTTGAGATCGGCTACTGTTGCGAAGTCGATCACGATCGTGCCCTTGCTAGCACCGAGGGTCACCTTCACGCGCGTGTTGAGACGATCACCGAGGCGCTCAGCGATCTCGTCGAGCTGACCCTGACGCCTTCCCGCGTTCGGCTTCGTCGGCCGGGCGGGCTTGGTCGTCACGAGACCGGCAGCTGCCTCGGCCGCGCGCACGGAAAGGTCCTCATTGACGATCTTGTCGGCGAGGCGCTCCATCGTCGCGTCGTCTCCGGCCGACAGGATGGCGCGGGCGTGGCCGGCGCTCAACACTCCCGCCGCCACCCTGCTCTGGATCGCCGGCGGCAGGCGGAGAAGGCGAAGCGTGTTGGTGATCTGCGGGCGCGACCGTCCGATCCGCCCGGCGAGCTCGTCCTGAGTGATTCCGAAGTCCGCGAGAAGCTGCTGGTAGGCGGATGCCTCCTCCAGCGGATTCAGGTTCGCTCGGTGCAGGTTCTCGAGCAGTGCATCCCGGAGCATCGCTTCATCGGCAGTATTTTTGACCACCGCGGGAATGGTCTCGAGCCCGAGGCTCATGCTCGCCCGCAGGCGCCGTTCACCCATGACGAGTTCGTAGTGCGGATAACCGGGCTGGGCATCGGCGATCGGGCGCACCACGATCGGCTGCAGCACGCCAACCTCGCGGATCGAGGCGATCAGTTCGTCGAGATCCTCTTTGATGAAATCCTTGCGCGGCTGAGCAGCATTCGGAACGATGTCGGCGGGGGAGAGATTGGCGAGACGGGCACCTGGAACAGCAATCAGGCTCTCCGAGGTGCTTTTCGCGGTAGGGAAGAAGACGTCGACGGGACGCTCCGGGCTGCCTTGATCGCTGGGAATGAGCGCTCCGATGCCGCGCCCGAGTCCGGTCCTTTTCGGTGCTGCCATTACTGTGGGGCCCCTCGTCGTGCGATTTCTGCGGCCGCTTCCAGGTAGGAAAGCGATCCGGGAGAGTTGGTGTCGTAACTGATCACGCTCTGACCATAGCTCGGGGCTTCGGAAATTCGTACCGACCTGGGGATGAGTGTTGATAACACCTGGTCGGGGAAGTGGTCGCGGACATCCTGTGCCACCTGGTTAGCGAGGTTGGTTCGTCCGTCGTACATGGTAAGCAAGATGGTCGAGACATTGAGTACGGGATTCAGGTGGCGCTCGATCAACTGGATGTTGCTGAGCAGCTGGCTGAGTCCTTCGAGCGCGTAGTACTCGCACTGGATGGGAATCAGCACTTCCTGCGCCGCGACGAAGGCGTTGATCGTCAGCAACCCGAGCGACGGCGGGCAGTCGATGAACACATAGTGGAATTGCTCCTCGCTTTCGGCGAGGAAACGCTCCAGCGAGGTCCGCAGCCGCTGTTCGCGCGCAACCATCGAAACCAGTTCGATTTCTGCTCCGGCCAGGTGGATCGTCGCGGGAACGCAATAGAGGGCGTCGAATTCCGGACTCTTCTGCACGACGGAAGACATTGACTCATCGTTGATGATCACGTCGTAGACGCTGATCGTCTCCGAGCGGTGCTCGATGCCAAGCGCGGTGGACGCATTGCCCTGCGGGTCGAGGTCGATCACGAGTACGCGTGCGCCGTTGCGGGCAAGAGCCGCGGCGAGATTCACGGTGGTGGTGGTCTTTCCGACGCCGCCCTTCTGATTAGCAACAGTGAAGACCCGGGTCTTGGCGGGCAGTGGAAGGGCCTCGGCGGCGAGGGCCTGCCGACGACGGGTGATCTCGGAGAGTTCACGGGCCAGGGGAGTGTCCTCGAGCTTGAAGGGTTTCGATGCGGACTCCTCTCCGTCGTCCGCGGAGAACTCCCGTGTCTCCGACGCGCCCTGCTCTTCCGGTGATTCGATGTCTACAGATTCGCGGACGATCGGCTCCTCCACGATCTCAAGTTCTCTCAAAGCCTCGTCCAGGACAGGCATCTCAACGTCATGGTCAGGATGTTTCACGTGAAACCTTCTTGAAATCCAGGATGGGGGCATAGAACACACAACTTAACTACACAGCGGGTACGGCAACAGGGCGACGACGTCGCAGAGCGTTCGACACCGAACTAGGTTTCGGTGCGCTACGAGCGCTCAGTCAACTGTAGCTCGAAACACCCTGGTCACCTCCGGGACGACACTCCCACCGAGGGTCAATATCTCGACATCGGTCAGTCGAGTCTTCCTGATGACCTTTGCCGCGGACTCCATCTCGGCGCGAACGCTCGCACCCTTGAGGAAGAGGAGCTCACCACCGGAACGCACGAGGGGCACCGTGAGGGGAATGAGCCTCGTGAGGGCGCTCACAGCCCTGGCTGTCGCCTGATCGAGCCGTGGAAAGACCTTGGCCTCCTCTGCCCTCGCCCGGAGGACCTCGACATTGTCGAGACCCAGCGCGGCCGATTCACGACGTAACCAGTCAACCCGGCGCTCCATCGGCTCAATCAGGATGAATTGCACATCGGGACGGGCAATCGCGAGAACGAGGCCCGGCAGGCCGGCGCCGCTGCCGATGTCTCCGACGCGACCTGGGTTCAACAACGGAGCGAGCAGGGCACAGTTCAGCACGTGTCGGCTCCAGAGCCGGGGGAGCTCGAGTGGGCCGATCAGACCCAGCTGTTCCCCCCAGGCGGCCAAATCGTTGGTAAACATCCGCGCCAACTCGATCCGGTCTCCGAAGAGCGCGGATGCCGCAACAGGCTCTTCCTCCAGGTCTGGGGGAACAACGGGGTCAGACACGCGAATGTTTCACGTGAAACTAGGAGCGTGTGATGACGGTGTGACGGTCGGAACCCTCACCCTCGGACTCCGAGGTGAAACCGCGAACCGCGACCAGGTCGTGAACAAGCTTTCGCTCGTACGAGGACATCGGGGGGAGCGCGGCGGACTGTGCGCCGCCCTCAATGCGATCGACCGCCCGATCAACCAGAACCGCCAACTCTGCCTCGCGCGCCTGGCGGGAGCCTCCAACGTCGAGGATCAGCCGCGAGAAGACACCGGTCTTCGCCTGGACCGCGATGCGGGTGAGCTCCTGGAGCGCGTTGACCGTCTCTGGCTTCGAAAGCAGCCGCAGATTGCTGTCCTGGCTGGAGTTCACCGAGAGATAAGCGCGACCATCGCGAGCATCGATGTCGATGTCCCCGTCGAGGTCTGTGATATCGAGAAGCTCCTCGATATAGTCGGCAGCGATATCGCCCTCTTCTTCAAGCTGGGTAACCGTTCGAGTGGACTGTGCGTCATCGCCGGTCTCGGCACTCTCTACGATCTCGTTCTCTGCTGCGACGTCGGTTTCAGAAGTCGGCTCTGCCACGGGGATCTCTCTTTCTTGGGGAACTTGAGCCGGACGCTACTTTTTGCCGCCGGTCTTCTTCTTGCGGTTTTTCGGGTTCACGGGCTGAACACGCTGCGGGGACTTCGGCTCCTCGATCGCGACGGGGCCATCCTCGACAATCGTGAATCCGCGGCGTTGGGCGCGTTTCGCCATACGTGTTTCGCGCGCCAGAGCGGCCTCGCTGCCCGGCGTAGGCATGTTCCGGATGACGAGGAACTGCTGTGCCATCGTCCAGAAGTTCGAAACCAGCCAATAGAACATCACGCCGAGAGGGAAGGTGAAGCCGGAGAAGAGGAATACGAAGGGAAGGATGTAGAGCAGGATGCGCTGCTGCTTGTAGCTGGGGCTTGCCTTCATCTCCGCCGACTGGTTCTTCGACATGATCTGCAGCTGGGTGATGAACTGCGATGCCGTCATCAGGATGACCATGACCACCGCGATGACCTGAACCACGGGGGTGGTGGCGGTGGAAAAGGCTTCGTGAAGAGGTGCTACCCCGAAAAGTTTTGAACTTCCGAACGAGGCGGAGAGCGGCCCGCTAAGTAGACCAACACCGGCTTGGTGGGTCTTCTGGTAACCCTGGGCGGTGCTCAGCACCGAGAACAGGCTGAAGAAGATCGGCATCTGGATGAGCAAAGGGAGACAGGAACTCAGGGGATTGGTGCCGGTCTTCTTGTACAGCTCCATGGTTTCCCGCGACATTGCTTCACGGGAGAACTGGTCCTTCTTACCCCTGTACTTGTCTTGGATCTTCTTCAACTGCGGCGCC
>JAODMH010000190.1 GCA_025465035.1 Microbacteriaceae bacterium
GCGCGGCGATCTGTTCAGAAAAATCGAGCTCGTCCATGTCGCCGTCAAGACTACCGGAGCGCGCTCTGCCGGAGGCCCCGCCCCAACCGGTTCACGGAAGCGCGATAGCATCGAAGGGATGAGCGACCCGGCACAGAGCTTCAGCTTTCGCTCTATCGCCCTACCCGCACTTCTTCCGACGCTGCTGTTCTCGATCGGCGAAGGCGCCATCATCCCGATCATCCCGGTGGTCGCCAACAACCTCGGCGCGGCGCTCGCAGTGTCGGGCCTCATCGCCTCGATGATCATGCTGGGCGAGCTGTTCGGCGACATCCCGAGCGGCTGGATCGTCTCCCGCATCGGAGAACGCACGGCGATGATCTACGCCGCACTGGTCGCGGTCGTCGGGCTCATCATGGCGATCGTGGCACCGAATCCCTTGGTGCTCGGCGCCGGCATCCTGCTCATCGGTCTCGCCACCGCCGTCTTCGCGCTCGCGAGGCACGCCTTCATGACGAGCTTCGTGCCGCACGACTATCGTGCCAGGGCCCTATCGACGCTCGGCGGCACCTTCCGTCTCGGCTATTTCATCGGTCCATTCATCACGGCCGCCGTCATCCACCTCACCGGGAATGTGCAATCCGTGTTCTGGGTGCAGATCATCGGATGCGTAGGGGCGGCTGTGCTGCTCATGGTGCTGCGCGACCCAACCGAGACGCTTGCGGCGAATCGCGCGCCCGCCGACCTCAAGGAGGGCGAGAAATTCGTCGCGGAGGAAGCCCACGGACTCTTCCACACCATCTGGCTAAACCGTGCGGTGCTCGCGCGATTGGGCACTGGGGCCGCGCTCATCGGGGCGATGCGTGCGAGCCGGCAGGTGATCCTGCCGCTGTGGGCGGTGAGCATCGGTATCCCGGAAGCCCAGACAGCGCTCATCATCGGTGTCGCCGGGGCTGTGGACTTCGCGCTGTTCTATGCGAGCGGCCAGATCATGGATCGATTCGGCCGGTTGTGGAGCGCCGTGCCGTCGATGCTCGGGCTCGGCATCGGCCATCTCATCCTCGCGTTCACCCATGACACGCACGGTGCGATCATCTGGTTCATCGCCACCGCCGTGTTCCTCTCGATCGCGAACGGGATCGGAAGTGGGATTCTCATGACGCTCGGGGCCGACCTGGCCGACCCGAGAAATCCGGCGCCGTTCCTGGGGGCGTGGCGATTTACCGGCGACGCGGGCAGCGCAGCCGCGCCGCTCGCCCTCTCGGCATTGACGGCGGCGGTCTCGATCGCCTTCGCGAGCGGTGTGCTCGGCGTCATCGGGCTCATCGGCGCCGGAGTGCTGCTCCGCTACGTTCCGCGTTACTCCCCACGCCGAGCCGCGCCCACTCGCTAACCGGACGCCTCCGAAGATCAACGCCTTGAAAATAATTACGGCCAGGGGACGCGAATGGCGGTCTCTGATGCTGACCAAGCGCCATTCGCGTCCCCCGCAGCGAAACCGGTCAGCGAGTCGGCCGGGTGCTCACGACTAACAGCGCGACCCGGGCGAAGCGGTTGCGGATGATGCCGGCGAGGGTCTTCTGCCCGCGGCAGACCGCGACGAACAGCCGCGAACCGATGGCGGAACGGGCGATGACCAGGTGCACCAGACGCGGATGCCGTTCGAAGACGCGGAGCAGCCGCGCCCCTGCCCGCACCTCGGGACCGAGTTCGGCGACTACCCGACCGACGTAACCCTCGAGTGCGTGCTCACCGTCCGCGGCCGCCTCACCGGCCCATGTTCCCGATCGCAGGGCGAAGGAGATCCCCTCCCTGGTCCAGGGGTCGAGCAGCCCCGCTGCATCGCCGGCGACGATGACCCTGCCCCGACGCAGCGGGGAATCGTCCCTGCGCCACTGGGTGAGGTGACCGGTCGACCGCTGCACCTCCGCATCCTCGAGTCCGAGCTGGCCGACCCAGCGGTCCAGATAGCGGCGGGTGGCATCCGGTGAGCCCTTCGCCTGGATCACACCGACGGTCAGGATGTCGTCCTTCGGGAACATCCAGGCGTAGCTTCCCGCATCCTCGCCCCAGTCGAAGAAGACCTCCTCGTTCCACCCCCTGCGGACTGCCGGCGTCGTGATCTCGAGCTCGAGCGCCAGATCCACCCCGCCGGTGGCCACACCAACGTACCTGCCGCACTGCCCGTTGGTGCCGTCCGCACCGACCACCGCACGCGCGCGGATCTCGCCCTGGTTCGTCGCGAGCACGACGAACTCCTCTTCCCTGACGGACTTGACCAGCACCCCGTCGACGAAAGTGGCACCGGCAGCGACAGCGGCGGCGGCGAGTGCGTCATCGAACCTCTCGCGCTGCACCATCGACAGGAACGCCCGGTCCTCCGTGTGCGAGGTGGACGAGCCGCCGCGCAACGTGAACCGCACGGTGCCCACTCGTCGTTCGACAGTATCCAGAACGGATGCCGGAACGTGATCGATCGAGATGCCGATGAGGCCGCCGCCGCAGGTCTTGTATCGCGGAAACCGCGCGCGGTCTACCAGCAACACCGTCGAGCCGCGTTCGGCCGCCACGCGCGCGGCCGAGGACCCGGCAGGACCGGCGCCCACCACGACGACATCCCATACGTTCTGATCGGTGATGGCAGACATTTGCCTACAGGGTACTTTAGGAGAACACCGATCGGGCCACGGCGGTGACGTCGATGCGAAAGCCCTCCGGTACCAGCGGCGAGACGATCGGCGGACGCCAGTAGGCGGAAAGTGCGACGGTGGCGCTACGGCCGTCCAGCGTCTCCGCGCGCTCGACGCTGAGGGACTCGAGGCCACCGGTCGGCGCGCTGGAGAGGTAGTCGCCGACGGCGGCGGCGACATCCGCCGTCTCCAGCACGGGTCGCGGACCCGCCCCGGCGAGGGAGGCCGCGTCGAGGTCGAAGGCCTCCGCTCCGACGAGGGCGGCACCGTCGGCAAGGGTGAAGAGCCGCTTGCGCTCGAGGTAGAGCGAGGTGGCCCCGACGACGAGCATGACAAGCACGAGCGACAGGAATCCGTAGAAGATCATGAGCGGGAGCGTCGAACCGTCCTCCTCCCTGAGTCGCTGCGCGATGCCGGGCTTTCTCACGGCCCCACCCGGAATCGGGAGACTCGTTGCGTGGCGGTGGCCTGCAGCGGCACGCTGAGCGGCATGTTCACGGTGATCGCGGGTGGAGCGAGCGGTAGCGGAATCGCGACCCCGACCGTGATGGTCACGGTGCTCAGCCGGTCGAGACAGCTGTCGGGTTTCGGCCGACAGGTCACAGTCACCTCCGCGGCACCCGCATCCAGACCATGATCGGCGAGGGCGAATTCGATGGCCCGCCCGGCCTGCACTCGCGCCGACCGCTCGTCGGCCGCCTGCACGAACACCCGCGCAGCCTGACGAGCGGCTCCCTCCACCGCGAGCGAACCCGCCTGCACGGCCGCCATCGCGAGCACGAGATAGACAATGGGCAGAAGCAGGATCATGCCGGCGGTCACGAACTCGAGCGAGGCGGAGCCATCCTCGTCAGTCCAGCGTCTCAACGGAGGCATGGCCTGACACCTCCAATCCACCATCGATACCGACGAGTCCCACCAGCGGCAGCGGGGTGCGCACCGTGACGATGGCGGCCCGATGCCCGAGGTACCAGCCGTAGGAGGCGGTCACGTTCGAGGCGTATCCCCGTCCGAGCGCGACCGTGATGAGGTCACGTGCCCGAGTCGCGCCGTCCGGCAGGCCGTTGTCGGCCAGTGCCGCAAACCGTGCGCCCTCGGATGCCGCGTCGAGCACGGTATTGCGGATGTGCAGCGCGAGCGCGAGTTGCACGACCGACAGCGTCACAACCGTCAATAATGCCCCGACCATCACGAACTCCGCCGGCGCGGAACCGTCGTCGCGGCGTATCACCGCCCACAGGGAGCGCATGGCGTCAGAAGCCGGTGACGCGTTCGATCGCCTGCTGGAAGACGTTGCTCAGCGCCGGTCCGGCGAGCCCCCAGATGATGATCACCAACCCCGCGGTCATCAACGTAATGAGCACCCACCCGGGCACATCGCCGCGATCCTCCCCCTCCAAACGGGCAAGGAATCCCCTGATCCTGACCATAATCGGTCTCCTTTCGTGTGGTGCGTTACAGTCCCAGCTGCAGGACCGCTATGCCAGGGAAGATCGCGAACACGATCGTGATGGGCAAAATGAGGAAAACGAGCGGAACCAGCATCGCGACCTCCTTCTTGCCCGCCACCTCGAGCAACTCGCGCTTTCCCTCGTCTCTGGCGTCCTGTGCTTGGGCACGGAGCACCTCTGCGAGCGGAGTTCCGCGTTCGAGCGCGCCCGTGATCTGTTCGATGCAGCGGGTGAGCGCCGCGTGTTGCACGCCATGGGCGAGATCGGACAGGGATTCGGCGAGCGGCAGGCCGGTATTGACGGCGGCGACCACGCCGGACAGTTCAGCCGCCAGCTCACCGCGGCTCACGCGCGAGACCCGGCGGATGGCGTCCAGGATGCCTTCTCCCGCGGAGAGGCTGAGTGTGAGGAACTCGAGGACGGTCGGCAGTTCACTCGAGATGCGCGCGAGTCGTGCCCTGGCTGCGCGCTGCAGCAGATAGTCCCTCAGTACGAGCCCGGCGATCGCGAAGGCGGCGATCAGGATGACGTGGAGCGAAACGGCCAGCGTCTGGACACGAGACACCAGCACCGACGCGAGTACACCCAGAGCTGCACCGGCGATCGCCCAGAGAAGCTGCCGGGAACGGAAGGTCTCGACGGTGAGGGCGCTGCCGGCTTGGCGCAGTCGCAGTTCGATCGTCGCCGAGCCGCCGAGCGCACGGCCGAGCGGCAGCCGCAACCGCACGAACATCGGTCCGAAGAGCGCACCGATGACGGGCAGCGGATCGATAGTGCGACGAGACAGGAGCTCTCTCGCGCCGGGCGAGATGTCGACCAGGTATGGTGCGACGCGATCGAGGAGCCGAGGTCGACTCAGCCGGGGCGCGAGGCTGACCAGCGACCACAGTCCGATACCCATGGTCACGCCGCAGAGGATCGCCCAGCCGGAGAGGGTACTCAGCTGAACCATCGGCGCCCCTCCGGCATGCGCCCGATGCCGAGCATGATGCGATAGGCCACGGCGGTGACGAACAGTCCGGCGACGATGAGCACGACCCCGGCGGAGGAGTTATAGGCGGCGGCAGCCTCCGGGCGCGTGGCAAGCAGGAGCAGGATCACCCACGGAGCGGCGACACCGAGTTTGGCCGCGTTCATCACCCAGGATTGTCGAGCCTCCACCTCGGAGCGGATCGCCGCGTCCTGGCGCAGATAGGTCGCGAGATTGCGCAGTACCGTCGTGAGTTCGCTTCCGCCCACTTCCCGCGACATCCGCAGCGTTTCGAGGATGCGATCGGCGACAGGATCGGCGAGCCGCTCCTTGAGGCCGTCGATGCAGAGGCCGAAATTGCCCGTGGCGCGATACTCGTGCTCGAACACGGCGAAGGCCTCGCGCGTGGGCGCCGGACCACTGTGGGCAAGCGTGACGACGCTGTCCGGCAGCGCAAGGCCGGAACGCACCGCGGAAACGAGGTGATCGACGACATCCGGCCAGAGCACCCGGCCCGCGCGACGGCGCACCCGGGCGCGCCAACCGACGATGGACATCGGCAACCCGAGGGCGACCACTCCCGCGATTAGCGCGATCGCGATGACCGGTAGCAGGGCGAATGTCACGCCGACCGCGACCGCAGCGGCCAGCACAGAAACGACAGCGAGCGCCGGAACGGAGATCGAGTTCAGTCCGGCCTGCGCGAGACGATGGCGAAGCCGCGCTACCGGCCATGGACTCGGTCGGCGTGCACCGCCCGGACGCGCGGGCCACAGGAAGGGCGACGCGCAGAGCACGAGCCCGAAGCCCAGCGCGAGACCGACGGCTAGGGTCATGCGGCCCCCTCGGCGAGAACTGCCGAGAGATCGAACCCAGCCGCGCGAAACTTGCCCGCCTTCATCGGATAGCTCCCGGTTGCCTCCAAGAC
>JAODMH010000195.1 GCA_025465035.1 Microbacteriaceae bacterium
ACGGTTGAGGCGGTGGCTGCCACGGCGAATACTTCACCGTTCGCGGAGCCGGCGAAGCTGCTGATGACAGCCCCCGTCGCCGTGTCGAACGCCACGATGCGGTTCTTCGATACTCCGTTGACCGTGGTGAATGCACCAACGGCGTAGAGCCTGCTGCCGTCGGGCGAGGCGGCGATGGCGCGCACCTGGCCGTTGAGCACCGGTGCCCAGTTGGTCAGAGTGCCGGTGGTCAGGTTGTACGAAAGCAAGTATGTGCGGGCCACGGTGTTGCTCCCCGCGGCCGCACCAGCGGGTCGGGCAGTCGTGAAGTTGCCGCCGACGAACACCGTGTTTCCGACGATCTCCTGATCCCAGGCCACGCCGTCGATCTGCGCGGTCGGCAGGGAATCGGCTGAGACGGTCTGCGGCACTGAGGCATCGGGGGGCGAGGTGTCTGCCGCCGCCGCTTCGATGCTCACGAGCGCCGAAAGGACGAGCGCCGAAGCGATCGCCGCAGCGAGAAGGGCATTTCGATGAAGACGTGCCACGGGCATTGGCGCCTCTAAACGTTCGGGTCAGCACCCCTCGGGTAGGGGCCATAGTGACCGTCATGATAGCGGCCGATGATGCGTCGTGTAAAGCTCTCGCGGCCTTTCAGCCGGGCGATCAGCCGGGAATCGCACCCGCGAAGACCAGGGGCTGAACGTCGACGGAGTAATCGACCATGATGCGGACCTTGCCGCGCTGATCGACCGGAATGGTGAAGATGTAGACGCCGGTTGCGGACTGGCCGGCGGCGATCTCGGCGGGCAGCGGCGAACCGCCGGGTGCGCTCAACTCGAGGGCGGGCGTCTCGGCGTCTCCGTAGTAGGCGGTGATCACGGCAGTCGCGAGAGAGGCCTTCGCCGAGGTGCTGTTAGTGATCGTGACGGTTATCCTGACGGATGGGCCTGACACCTCGCCTGGGGTCTTCGCCTCACCCTGGACCGCCTCGAACTTGGTGATCGCCGCGGTGAGCCCTGGCGAGATCGGCGCAGGCTTGTCGATGGGTACCGGAACGCGAGGAACGGCCGGGTCGATCGACGGACTCGCCGACGGCGTCGGATTCGCGCTTGCCTCTGTCGGCGTCGGGCTGCTGCCGGGATTCGTGCCCTGCGATGTTCCGCCGGCGTTCATCGAGTTCGAATTCGCGATCGCAACCGCGACGATGATGCCGGCCACGATGGCCACGGCCACCGCACCGGCCACGATCGCCTTGCGCCGCGCGCTCCAGCGACCCGCCACCTCGTCCTGTGACGGCTCTGGGGAAACGGGTTCGGTATTTTCGGTCGCCATCTGGCGCTCCTGAAGTAGATCGGTGTGTTCGAGTGAAGCAAAACACTACATGGCGTCCGCTGTCTCCCCCGCGTTAAGGGGGAGTTCTTGCCAGGACGAATTCCACTAAACTCGACATCTCCCGTCAACGCCGACGAACACGGCTGTGTTGCCTGACGCTGCCTCGAAAGACAGGAGCATGACCGGGCATGACCAGCAGTCAATCCACACCCGACGAACGCAGGATCGTGCGGATCCTTGGAACGCACGGCGTTCCGGCCGCCTACGGCGGGTTCGAGACGGCTGCCGAAAATGTCGGGCTGTTCCTCCGCGGTCGTGGCTGGCGCGTGATCGTGTATTGCCAGGTCGCGGGCAGGGGGCCGATCAGGGAGGATACCTGGAATGGCCTCGAGCGGGTGAACATCCCCGTCGAACGCGAGGGCTGGCTCGGAACATCGCAGTTCGATTGGCGCTCCATCATGCACGCGTCTCGATTCAGGGATGTCTGCCTCACCTTCGGATACAACACGGCGGTCTTCAACACGGTGCAGAGGCTCAGGGGCATTCCCAACGTCATCAACATGGACGGTATCGAGTGGTCGCGCGCCCGATGGGGAAAGATGAAGCAGGGCATCCTGTGGGTCAACGAGCGTATCGCGTGCTGGGTCGGCAACGACCTGATCGCCGATCACCCGGTGATCGAGGAATACCTCGCAACACGAGCGAGGCGTTCGAAGCTGACCACGATCACGTACGGGGCACACGCCGTCAGCTCTGCGTCCACCCATCCGGTCACGTCGCGGGGTCTTGAGCCTGGCGCCTACCTCACACTGATCTGCCGGCCGATCCCGGAGAACTCGATCCTCGAACTCGTGCGGGGCTTTTCCGCGGTGCGCAGGGGCCACTCTCTGGCGATCCTCGGCAACTACACGCCGGAGACGGACGACTACCATCGGGCGGTCGTCGATGCGGCCAGCGACGAGGTGGTCTTTCTCGGCGCCATCTATGATCCCGACGAGGTGGCCGCGCTTCGCTTCCACTCGTCCGGTTATCTTCACGGACACACCGTCGGCGGCACCAACCCGTCCCTGGTCGAGGCGATGGCGGCGGGCAATGCCGTGCTCGCCCACGACAACCCCTACAATCGCTGGGTCGCCGATGCCGGCGCGCTCTACTTCGAGACCGCCGAGGATGCTTCGCTCAGGATCGGCGAGATCATCGATGATCCCGTCCTACGCGACCGGCTCGGCGCTGCGAGCAGGAAGCGGCATGCGGAGGAATTCACCTGGGAACACGTGGCGGGCCAGTACGAGGAATTGCTCAGTCGCCATATCGAGCATCCGGAACCGGCGATCGCAGAAGGACCCGATCTCTCGAAGGGAGAGAAGTGATAAAGCTTGGAGTCGTAGGCCTTGGAAAGATGGGATTGTCCCATCTCTCGATGATCAGGGCACATCCGGATGTGCGGGTAGACGCGGTGGTCGACTCGACCGGCTACATCCTCGACGTCCTTTCGAAGTACACCGGTCTGGTGACCTATACGGACTACCAGACCATGCTCGATTCGGTCGAGCTCGACGCCGTGCTGATCGCGACGCCGACGCGCTTTCACGGACCGATGGTGCGGGCGGCCCTCGAGAAGGGCCTCAACGTCTTCTGCGAGAAGCCGCTCTGCCTCACCTCGGAGGAGTCCCGCGAGCTTGCGGCGCTCGCCGCCGAGAAGGGACTCGTGACCCAGGTGGGGTACCACAACCGCTTCGTGGGCGCCTTCCGCGAGGTGAAGGCGCTGCTCGACGCCGGTGCGATCGGGCGGGTCACGCATATTCTCGCCGAAGCATATGGGCCAGTGGTGCTCAAGGCGAAGGGTTCCACCTGGCGGAGCCAGCGCACGGAAGGGGGCGGCTGTCTGTACGACTACGCCGCCCACCCGGTCGACCTGCTGAGTTGGTATGCGGGTGCGCCCATCGGAGTCGGCGGAACGATCCTGGGGAGCGTCTTCTCGGAGAACACGGAAGACGAGGTCTTCAGCACGCTGTATTACCCGAACAACGTGAGCGCGCAGCTCTCGGTCAACTGGTCGGACGAGTCGTATCGCAAGATGACGACGCAGATCACGATCACCGGCACGGCCGGCCGGATCCACGCCGACCGTCAGGAGGTGCAGGTCTATCTGCGCGACACCGCTCCCGAGGTCGATGGCTACGAAAAAGGTTGGAACGTCCGCTATACGACGGAGCTGACCGAGAACGTCTGGTTCTACCTCCGCGGAGAGGAATACAGCGCCCAGCTCGCCCATTTCGTCAAGCGGATCGAGAGCGGAGAGCTCGACGACACCAACAGCTTCGCGAGTGCCGCCGTCACCGACCGAGTGCTCGAACTTCTGACGATCGATGCGGCGGCCGGGCCGGCGACGATGGACGCAGATGCCGTCGCCGCGGCGCCTCCAACACCCAAACGCGGATTGCTGAGGAGACGCGCATGAGCGAGTCGACAGCATTGGACACAGGCACAGGAGCAACTCGGATGGACCGTCTACTTTTCGGCGACAACCAGTTCTTCGGGGTCAACCACATGTCGGAGGAGAAGGCACGCGCCCAGGCCATGCGTTTCCAGGATCTCGATGCCGTGATGGAGGTGCTCGACACCGCATACGACGAGGGCATCACGACGTTCATGTGCACCACGCACGAACGCATCGCCGAGGTTGCGGACCGGGTCAGGCACAATCCCGAGCGCTACGCCGACTTCACCTTCTTCCCCGGCATGCCGTACGCCCACAAGTACGCTGACGCGGTCACCGAGAACGGCATGCTCGGCGCCGTTCGCAAGTTCCTTCCGGAGGAGGGCATCATGAACGCGATGCTCCGGGGCGGGGCATCCCTCGCCAGGAAAGACGTCGAAGGGCTGATCACCCTGCTGATCGACGCCGAGATGGCCATGTTCCGCGGCCTGAAGACGCCGGTGATCTGGCTGCAGAACGTGGTGGTCGACCTGTTGCTCGGCCTGGGCTTCACCGACGCGTTCTCGATCTTCGCCAAGCACGTCAAGAAGCGCTACAACGCCGAGCCCGGATTCATCACGATGAACCTGCCCATGCTGCTCGACGCCCTCGACAGGGCCGGCATCGAGAACCCGATCGTGTGCTCGAACATCAACAAGATCGGGTTCAGGATGTCGGGTGGCATCGAGGGCTACCACGAGGTCCTCGAAACGCGGAAGTTCCGCGCCGTCGCGATGTCGGTCTTCGCATCGGGAGCGATTCCGGCTCGCGAGGCCATCGAGTGGATCAGCGAGCAGCCCAATATCGAATCGATAGTCTTCGGCGCTTCGAGCCGCGCGAACATCCGAAGCACGAAGCAGCTGGTCGACGAGTTCGGGGCCTAGCCACCCAGATCGATCCGACGCAACTCACGCCACCAGCGCACGAGCACGGCGGCGAGGATGACCGCCTGCGCCACGAAGAGCAGGATGTAGACGACCACGAAAACCTGGTGCGCTCCGAGCAGTACGAAGGAGAGGCACAGCACCGCGTAGTCGGTCGGGATGGCGACGAGGGTCTGCATGGCTCCCCCGCCACCGGATGGCTTCGCGTAGCTCTTCCCCGCCTCCGCGGCCGCCGAGCGCCTGAGCTGGTCGGTCAGGGTCATGCCGAAGAAGAAGACGAAAGATACGACCATGAAGCCGAGTGGCACGAGCAGTACGGGTGAGTCCTTCTCTGCGCTGAAGCGGTAGAACGAGATCAGAACCGCCGAGTGCATGACCCCGATCTTCGTGGCGTCGACGACGTGGTCGAGCCATTCGCCGGACTTGCTTCCGCCGCCCCTCAGCCGGGCCAACTGTCCGTCGGCGGAGTCGAGCGCGTATCCGAGAAGCAACAGGAGGGCGACGAGCACGCCGAGCCACCATGAGGGAACGACGAAGATGACGAGCGCGAGCGACGAGAACGTCATCGCGGCACTGATGAGGGTCACCTGGTTGGGTGTGAGGCCGATCACGTAGGCGGCGGCCGCGAGCCAGCGTCCGAAGCGCCTGTTCACCCAGCGGGAATACGGTGGCGCACCCCGGCCGGGCTTCTGGGCCCCACCCATCCGGGCGAGCGTCGAGCGAAAGGAGGCGGGCTGTGCCTCGGAATTATTGTCAGATCCCACGCTTCACTGTAGCGGCGGTGTGTTACACCCGTGTATCCATCCACCCGTAGCGGCGGTCCGGACCACGGCGTCCCCTAATCTGGAGACAGAACGTGGTCGTCGTTTGTCAGCCAACCCATCGATAGCGAAAGGACGGCGCGATGCGCATTCTGTTCGATGGCTTCTGGTGGGTGAGCGGCCCCGTCTCGAACAAGCAGGTGATGCGCGAGTTCATCCTCGCCTGGGAACGCGAATTTCCGGAGGACGAGCTTGTCGTTGCCGTGCCGAAGACGGATATCCCGGCGGTTCGCGAGCAGATCCCCGAACGGGTTCGGCTGGTCGGCACGCGCCTGCGACCCCAGGGCGTTAGCGCGATCGTCGAGCTGCCCTTTATCGCCAAACGGTTGAAGGTCGACGCCACCCTCACGCACAATTTCACCCCGCTGTTCGGTCGATCGGCCGTCTTCGTGCACGACCTGATGTTCGTTGAGCATCCAGAATGGTTCACCGCGACGGAGCGTGCCTATTTCGCCCTGATGCCACTGACCCTCGGCCGGGCTCACTGGGTCCTGACCTCCAGTCGCACCGAGGCAGATCGCATCACGAAGCTCACACGCAGGCATCCCGAGGTCATCGCCGTCGGTCTGGGGCTGTCCAGGGGCCTCAGCGTCGCGGTGCCGGCGAAGCCCGCCGGTCTCCACGATGTCCAGGACCTCCTGCTCTCGGTCGGGCGCCTGAACGCTCGAAAGAATCTCGGGACCGCTATCGAGGCGGCCATCGCCTCCGGGATGGCAACCCCGACCACCCCGCTTGTCATCGTCGGAGAGCCGGGTGGCAGGACGGCTGAACTCCCCGAGCTCGCGACCGCGGCCGTCACATCCGGCGCCGTGCGTTTCCTCGGTTTCATCGACGACGACGAACTTGCCTGGCTCTACGAGCACGCCAGGGTGTTCCTGTTCCTCTCGCTCGACGAGGGCTTCGGGATGCCGACCCTCGAGGCCGCGCAGTTCGGATCGCCAGTCGTCGCCTCCGACATCCCCGTATTCCGCGAGATACTCGGACGGCGTGCGCGCTACGTTCCGCCGCAGGATGTGCAGGCGGCGGCGGAAGCCATCCGTGCGGCCTTCAGCGTCGGTCGAGTGGCGCCGGTCGACGTCGGAGAGCTCGGCTTTTCCTGGGAACTGAGCGCGAGACGAATCCGCGCAGCGCTATTGGCGGGCTGATCGATCGACGGCATCTTTGGCGCCGATCGATCAGTGAAGGGCCCTGGTTAGTAGGCTCCGACGGGATTGATGACGACGCGCACCGTCCGCCACAGGATCATCAGATCGCCGACGACGGACCAGTTCTCCACGTAGTAGAGGTCGAGGCGCACGCTGTCTTCCCAGCTGAGGGCCGAGCGGCCGTTGATCTGCCACATGCCGGTGAGACCCGGCTTGATGTACAGGCGCCGGCGTACGTGATCCTCGTAGCTCTGCACCTCGCCCGGCAGCGGTGGCCGTGGTCCGACCAGGCTCATGTCGCCGACCAGCACGTTCCAGAGCTGGGGCAGCTCATCGAGGGAGTATTTGCGCAGCGTGCGACCGAGGCGAGTAATGCGAGGGTCGTGTTTCATCTTGAAGAGCACACCGTTCCCCTCGTTCTTCTCCATCAGGTCGGCGAGGAGCTCTGGCGCGTCGTTCACCATCGAGCGGAACTTGAGAATGCGGAAGGTCTCACCGTTGCGGCCGACCCGCTCCTGGGAGAAGAAGGCCTTGCCGTCGCTGTCGGCGCGGATGAGCGCGATGAGGATGAGGAAGAGCGGGCTGAGCACTATGAGCGCTAACGCGGACACGGCAACATCAAACCCGCGCTTCAGCAGGTGCTTGCCCCCCTCGAACTGCGGGATCTCGACGTGGAGGAGGGGAAGGCCATCGACGGGGCGGAAATGGATCCGGGGTCCCGCGACGTTCGCGAGGCTCGTCGCGAGGATCAGTTCGACTGTCTTGCCCTCGAGTTCCCAGGCCAGATCGTGGATGAAGTCGCTTCCGTTTGCCGGCTGGCCGGCGACGACGACGCCGTCAGCGCCGAGCCTCGTCGCATATTCGGCGACGCGATCGAGGTCGCGAAGGACGCTGAGGTTGCGAAGGGTACCGTTGTCCGATTCGGAATCGCTCTCTTCGAGCACCGCACCGACGACTGTGTATGCGGCGCCGGAATTCTTGTCGATCTGACGCACGACGCTCTCCACATCCCCTCGCCTGCCGACAACGACCACGCGTGAGAGGTAATGGCCGAACTTGCGCTGGGCGATGAGCCACCTGCGCCAGATCCAACGACTCGTAAGGAGACCGAGTAGCCCGAGGGGGAGCGCCACGATGAAGAACCAGCGCGCGGTATTGACCTGCGCCACGAGGAACACGATCGCGACGAGCCCGAACACCGTCGTGCTCGCGTTGACGACCCGCTTGTATTCGCCCGCCCCGACACCGACCACGCGAAGATCGCGGGTGCGGAAGGCCGCGAGGCTGATCGACCAGCACAGGATGACGAGCAGTGACATGTAGGCGTATCGGCTGCCGCTCGGGGTTCCGAGTGAGACGGGGTCGGCGAACCCGAAGCGCGCGAAGAAGGTGATCACCACCGCGAGCGTGATGATCGCCGTGTCGGTCACACGCAGCCTGGCACAGTAGGCACGAGCCCAGGCCAGGCCGGATTCCGGGAGCCGAACCGCATCCGGCTCGGGAGCGACGCGGGTGCGGTGGGCAAAACGCTGACGCTGAGCGCGGAAAGCGTGTGGGTCGGCTCGGGGAACCGTAACGTCGTTCATCGGGTATTCCTGTAGTTCGGGTTTTACAGGGACCACGCATTAATGCCGTTGGGTGACGGCATACGAGACGTGTCACATTCTCCTGGGCGGGAGAGCGAGACTGTTGCTAGGGTTTTGCCTCGTTGCGCGGGTATTTTTTCCCACCATACATGGCGGATTACTCGTGACCATATTAGGAAATGCCGTGTCGCGCATACCCCCCGTTCGGGGGTGGGAGGTTGACGCCGGTCGAAATCTTAGTGAATCTTCAGTGAACTGCTGTCGCGTTAGGGCGTTCGAATGGGCCGGAGCGGGACCGTAGGCTCGAACCGTGCGCACCTTCTACCCAGAGATTGAACCATACGACATCGGGATGCTGGATGTCGGTGACGGCCAGAGTCTCTACTGGGAGGCCTCCGGTAATCCAGCGGGGAAGCCGGCGGTGTTCCTGCACGGCGGGCCGGGCGGCGAGAGTGGGCCGGATCATCGCCGCCTCTTCGACCCCGCGAAATATCGCATCATCCTTCTGGACCAGCGGGGTTCGGGAAGGAGCCTGCCACACGCGAGCGAGTCCGGCGCCGACCTGACCAGCAACACCACCTGGCACCTGGTCGCCGATCTGGAGAAGCTCCGGAAGCATCTCGGTGTCGACCGCTGGCAGGTGTTCGGCGGATCGTGGGGCAGCGCTCTCGCGCTCGCCTATGCGGAGAGTCACCCCGAGCGGGTGACCGAGCTGGTGCTACGTGGGATCTTCACGCTGCGCCAGTCCGAATTGGACTGGTTCTACGAGGGCGGGGCCGAGCAGCTCTTTCCCGACCTCTGGGAAGGCTTTCTCGAGCCAGTTCCGCTCGACCAGCGCGGTGATCTCATCGCCGCCTATCATCGCCTCCTCAACGATCCGGATGCCGCCATCCACGGCCCAGCCGCGGTCGCCTGGTCGACCTGGGAGGCGTCGACCATCACGCTGCTTCGTCGGCCAGAGGTGGTGGCGAAGTTTGCCGAACCGCGTCACGCTCTCGCCTTCGCCCGGATCGAGAACCACTACTTCGTGAACAGAGGATGGTTCGACGACGGGCAACTCATCC
>JAODMH010000196.1 GCA_025465035.1 Microbacteriaceae bacterium
GACGGCCTCAACTTCCACACCGGCGTCACCAACTCGGCCGTGTCCAACAACTTCGTCCGCAATACGGGTGACGACGGACTTGCCATGTGGTCGGAGCACACGGAGGATGCTGGCAACACCTTCGATCACAACACGGTACAGACGCCGGTGCTCGCCAACGGCATCGCGATTTACGGCGGCACGGACAACACGGTGTCGAACAACCTCATCGCCGACCCGATCCGCGAGGGCAGCGGCATCCACGTCGGTTCCCGTTTCGGCGCGGAGGCGTTCACCGGGCACCTGTGGATCACCAACAACACCACTGTGCGCGCCGGCACCTACGAGCTGAACTGGAACATCGGTCTGGGCGCGATCTGGCTGTACGCGCTCGAGAAGAACATCGATGCCGACATCCAGGTCGTCGGGGACAACTTCCTCGACAACACCTACAACGCGATCATGCTGGTCACCGACTTCCCGGTGAAGGACCTGTATTCGATCACCAACGTCCACTTCAAGGACATCAGGGTGGACGGCACGGGCACCTCGGTGGTCAGCGCCCGTGCGGCCGGATCAGCATCCTTCACTAATGTGGATGCGCGCAATGTCGGGGCGGTCGGCGTGAACAACTGCGGGTCGTTCCACTTCACTCCGACCGGTTCGGAGTTCTCGCTGACCGACCTCGGCGGCAACGACGGGGGCGGGACCACCGGACCCTGGCTCGCCGCCTGGGAGTTGCCGAACACCATCACCTGCGATGACCGTCCGCCGGTCGTAGTCCCGGCGCCGCCCTCAGCGTGGTGAACCCGCGTTCGGCGTGACATCGCCGATGCGGTCCCTACGATCGAGACATGAACATCTTTCTCACCGGTGGAACCGGTTTCGTCGGCACGCCCGTACTCGATCAGCTCCTGCGCCGCGGCCACGCGGTGACGGCACTGGTGCGTAGCGAAAGCTCCGCCGCCAGGGTCACGCAGGCGGGGGCGACCGCATTGCTGGGCGACATCACCGATGAGCGGTGGCTGGCAGTTCGGCTCGGGTCGGTAGACGGCGCGATCCACCTGGCATCCCCCGGGGATGCCACGAGCGCCGAGGTCGACAGGGCGGTGGCGAACGCGGTGGTCGTGGCCTTCGGCGGAACGTCGCGTCCCTATATCCATACCGGCGGGGTCTGGGCCTATGGTGCCGGCAGCGACATCACGGAGGAGACCCCGTTCGCGGCACCGGGGATGGTGGCCTGGCGCGCGGGAGTGGAATCGGTAGTGCTCGACGCCGATGTCGTCGCCTCGGTGATCGAACCCGCCATCGTGTACGGCAACGGCCGAGGCATCCCGACCGTGATCCCATCCGCCCCGCGCACACAGGACGGAAAGCTCACCGTGCTCGGAGATGGAACGGCGCACTGGGCGACAGTTCACGTCGACGACCTTGCCGCGCTGTACGTGCTTGTTCTCGAGAGCGGCGTCGGCGCTGGATATGTTCTCGGCGCGAGCGGGGTGAATCCGACCGTCCGCGAACTCGGCGAAGCCGCATCCGGTGGCGACGTGGAACCGGAGGGTGTCGAGGCCTCCCGCGCACGGCTCGGTGCGCCGTTCGCGGACGCACTGCTCCTGGGTCAGCAGGCCACGGGGGCGAAAGCCAAATCCTTCGGATGGACGCCGTCCGCCCCGACCCTCGTCGATGAGCTCCGCGACGGAAGCTACGCTCACCGGGTCATGGAGCCGAGCTAGCAATCCTCGACCGGGAGCGGAAAGGGGTCGCCAGAAGTGGCAGCCTTCCCGCTACTCGACCCGTAGTTTGAGCCACAGCCCCGCCAGGGGTGGCAGTGTGAGCTCCGCGGATGCCGGCCGGCCGGCCCAGGTCTGCCCGCTCGCCTTCACCGCACCGAAGTTGCCGACGCCCGAGCCGCCGTACTCCGCGGCATCCGTGTTCAGGATCTCGTCCCAGATGCCCTGAAAGGGCAGGCCGACGCGATAGGGGCCAACCGGGTTGCCGGAGAAGTTCATCAGCACGGCGATCGGATTGCCGTGGTTGTCCCAGCGCAGGAACGAGACGACGTTGTGCTCGGCGTCGCCCGCGTCCAGCCATTCGAACCCACCGGCATCGTTGTCGCGCGACCACAGGGGCGGCTGGTCGCGGTAGACGCGGTTCAGCTGGCTCACGAGTCTCAGCAGCCCCTGATGCACGGGCTGATCGAGGATCCACCAGTCGAGGCCGCGCTCCTCCGACCACTCGGAGGGCTGGCCGAACTCCTGGCCCATGAACAGCAGCTGCTTGCCGGGATGCGCCCACATGAAGGCGAGATAGGCGCGCAGGTTCGCGAGCTTCTGCCACTGATCGCCCGGCATCTTGTGCAGCAGTGATCCCTTGCCGTGCACGACCTCATCGTGACTGATCGGCAGCAGGAAATTCTCGGTGAAGGCGTAGACCAGGCTGAAGGTGATCTCGTTGTGGTGATACGAGCGGTACATGGGGTTCTCCTCGATGTACGACAGGCTGTCGTGCATCCATCCCATGTTCCATTTCAGGCCGAAGCCGAGCCCTGGGCCGTCGGTCGGCTTCGTGACTCCCGGCCACGCTGTCGATTCCTCGGCGATCATCACGATGCCAGGATTGCGTTTGTAGGCGGTCGCGTTGACCTCCTGCAGGAAGCTGATCGCCTCGAGGTTCTCGCGCCCGCCGTGAATGTTGGGAACCCACTCGCCGTCCTCTCGCGAGTAGTCGAGGTAGAGCATCGAGGCCACAGCGTCCACCCGCAACCCGTCGATGTGGAAGTCTTCCAGCCAGTAGAGCGCGTTGGCGACGAGGAAGTTGCGCACCTGGGAGTCGCCGAAGTTGAAGACCAGGGTGCCCCAGTCCGGCTGCTCGCCGCGGCGCGGGTCGGAATGCTCATAGAGCGGCCGTCCGTCGAAGTTCGCCAGTGCCCACACGTCCTTGGGGAAGTGTGCTGGCACCCAGTCCATGATCACGCCGATGCCGGCCCGGTGCAGCTGGTCGATGAGGTAGCGGAGATCGTCGGGATGCCCGAACCGGCTGGTCGGCGCGTAATAGCCGGTCACCTGGTAGCCCCACGATCCGCCGAAGGGGTGCTCGGCGAGCGGCATGAACTCGACGTGGGTGAACCCGGTCTCGCCCAGGTAGGCGATGAGCTGCTCGGCGAGCTCCCGGTAGCCGAGCCCCGGACGCCAGGAGCCGACGTGCATCTCGTAGACGCTCATCGCCGAGTTGTGCGGGTCACGCCCGGAGCGTGCCGTCAGCCAGGCCGCGTCCCCCCACTCGTACAGCGTCGTGCCGACCTTCGAGCCTGTCGCCGGCGGGATCTCGGTATAGCGGGCCATCGGGTCGGCGCGCGTCACCCATTCACCATCGGGAGTCAGAAACTCGAACTTGTAGATCGTGCCGGGCGCGAGTCCTGGCACGAAGAGCTCCCAGACGCCGTTGTCATCCAGACGGCGCATGGCGTGGCCGAGGCCGTACCAGCCGTTGAAGTCGCCGACGACGCGCGCCGCGGCCGCGTGTGGCGCCCACACCGAAAAGCTCGTGCCCTCGATGCTCTCGTGCGGCCGGAAATGCGATCCGAACACCTGCCAGAGTTGCTCGTGCCGGCCCTGGCCCCACAGGTAGAGGTCGACCTCACCGACCGAGGGAACGAAGCGATACGGATCGTCCGCGATCCAGTCTGGACCGTTCGAGTAGGTCGTCTGGACGGTGTACGACTGTCCACCGCCGGGGGCGAAGCCCTGCCACAGGCCGTCGGCCAGGTGGGTGAGGGACACCCGTGTGCCGTCCGCCCTGATCGCCGTCACCGATTCGGCGAGTGGGCGGACCACGCGGATGACGAAGCCGCCGTCTACGGGATGCTGGCCGAGAGTCGCATGCGGCTGGGGATGTCTTCCACCGACGAGCGCGGCGACGTGGTCCGAGTGCAGTTCTGGAAGCACCGATTCGGCGCTCTTCTTCGACTTGCCCATTACTTGCCCCTCGGGAGTTCGACACGCAGGATGTGCACCGGCTCGGCGAAGGCATCGAGCCGGACGAAGTTCTGCAGCCCCCAGTTGAATTTCTGCTTGGTCACGAGGTCGGTTACCTCGAACGGGCCGCCGTCGTCGATGCCGAATCGGGTCGGATCGAGGTATACGTTGGTCTCCCGAACCGAGTGCGGGTCGATGTTCACGACGACGATGATCGCGTCCCCGCGGCCGGAGCGGGTAAACCTGCCGTCGAGGTATTTGCTGTAGACCAGGATCGAGTCGTCATCGCTCCAGTGCAGGTCGAGGTTGCGCAGCTGGCGGAGCGCAGGGTGCTCGGCCCGGATCTTGTTGAGCTGGGTGATGTACGGCGCGAGCGAACGCCCAGCCTCCTCCGCAGCCGCGAAGTCTCGCGCCTTGTACTCGTACTTCTCATTGTCGACGTTCTCTTCCGAGCCCGGTCGCGCCACGTTCTCGTAGAGCTCGTAGCCCGCGTAGACCCCCCACGTCGGCGATGCTGTGGCGGCGATCGCCGCACGGATCCTGTAGGCGGCGCGTCCGCCGAACTGCAGGTACTCGGTGAGGATGTCCGGCGTATTCACGAAGAGGTTGGGCCGCAGGTAGGCGGCGTGCTCGTGGGAGATCTCGGCGAGGAATTCCTCCAGCTCGAGTTTGGTGTTGCGCCAGGTGAAGTAGGTATAGGACTGCTGGAAGCCGACCTGGGCGAGGGAGTACAGCATCGCGGGTGTGGTGAACGCCTCCGCCAGGAACACGACCTCCGGGAACTCGGTGTTCACCTGGTGCATCAGCCACTCCCAGAACTGCAGCGGCTTCGTGTGGGGGTTGTCGACGCGGAAGATGCTGACGCCGAGACCGATCCAGTACTTGACGATCCGCAGCACCTCGTTGCGAATGCCGATCGGGTCGTTGTCGAAGTTGATGGGATAGATGTCTTGATATTTCTTCGGCGGGTTCTCCGCATAGGCGATCGAGCCGTCTGGGAGTGTGGTGAACCACTCCGGATGCTCCGTCACCCATGGATGGTCCGGCGAACACTGCAGCGCGAGGTCGAGCGCCACCTCGAGGCCGTTCTTCTTCGCCGTGTCCAGAAAGGCGACGAAGTCGGAGACGGTGCCGAGATCGGGATGGATGGCGTCATGGCCGCCATCCTTCGAGCCGATGGCCCAGGGCGATCCGGGGTCTTTCGGCCCAGGGTCGAGAGTGTTGTTCGGTCCTTTGCGAAAACTCGTGCCGATCGGATGGATCGGCGGCAGGTAGAGAACATCGAAACCCATGCGCGCCACGGCGGGGAGACGGCGGGCGGCGGTGCGGAAGTTTCCGCTCGTCCAGGTGCCGTTCTTCGTCTTCTTTGCTCCCTCGGAACGGGGAAAGAACTCGTACCAATTGCCGACGCCGGCGCGGGTGCGCTCCACCCGGATTTCGAGCGGAAGACTCAGGGTGGTATGGCTCGCGATCGGCTGTTTCTCGATCTCGACAGTCACGCGCGGGTCCTTCGCCACCTCGAGCCTGGCGGCAGGCGCGAGAGTCTTGCTGGCTATGGCCTTGGCCGCATCCTTCAGCACCCTGTTCTCCGGGTCGGCCTCCGCCGCCCTGGCGAGCAGCTGCGTGCCCATCAGGAGCATCAGTTTCACGTCGACGCCGGCCGGGATCTTGATCTCGGCATTGTGCAGCCAGGTCGCCCAGTCGTCGTGCCAGGCCTGCACGCTGTAGAGCCAGATGCCTGGCGCATCCAGCAGGACCTGGACCTCCCAGCGATCGCTCCCCTCGGCGATCTCGTGCATGCGATGCTTCACCTGCGCGCCGTTCGGATCGCTGAGCAGCAGGTCGACGCCGAGGAGGTCGTGGCCCTCGGTGAACACCGTCGCCTGGAAGGGCACGACCTCCCCGACGAAGGCTTTTGCCGGCCAGATGTTTTCGGGTTGCTGTGGAGCGAGGTCCCGGATCGGGATGCGCCCCACCTTCGGTTCGTATGCCATAGCCACCCTTTGACCGTAGCCTCTCGGCCCACAATTCTCTTCCCCTTGACGTTGGCGCGCTGATGTGGCGGCAGACGGCGGACTCGTATTGGATCGGTAACCGTGCTCCCCTAGGGTGGAGCGGTGAAGGCTATCCGACGATTTACCGTTCGCACCGTCCTGCCGGAAGCGCTGGGGCCGCTCGAGGAGCTCGCCACCAACCTGAGATGGTCGTGGCACCTGCCGACCCGGCGCCTGTTCGAGGACATCTCGCCAGAGCTCTGGGAGGAAAGCGGCCACGACCCGATCGGCCTGCTCGGCGAGATCGAGCCGCGGCGCCTGCAGGAACTCGCCTCGGACACGGGGTTCGTGGGGCGCGCGCGGGCGCTGGTCGACGATCTGCACACCTACCTCACCGAGCCGCGCTGGTATCAGCAGAACTGCTCGGAGGACGCCCCGAAGGCGATCGGCTACTTTTCCCCGGAGTTCGGCATCGCCGCGGCGCTGCCGCAGTATTCGGGCGGCCTCGGTATCCTCGCCGGCGATCACCTCAAGAGTGCCTCCGACCTCGGAGTGCCGATCATCGGCGTCGGCCTGTTCTATCGTTCCGGGTACTTCGCCCAGTCGATCTCGCCGGACGGCTGGCAGCAGGAGTCGTATCCCGTCCTCGATCCTGACGGGCTTCCACTCTCCGTGCTTCGTCACCCCGACGGCACGGCGGCCCAGGTCGCCCTCGCGCTACCGGGCGGCCGCGCGCTCTACGCCCGCATCTGGCAGGTCGCGGTCGGTCGCATCCGACTGTTGCTGCTCGACACCGATATTCCTGAGAATGAGGATGCCCTGCGCTCGGTCACCGATCGGCTCTACGGCGGCGGCGGTGAGCATCGACTGCTGCAGGAACTGCTGCTCGGAATCGGTGGTGTGCGCGCCATCAAACTCCTTACCGAACTGACGGATGCCGCGGCGCCAGAGGTATTCCACACCAACGAGGGGCACGCGGGGTTCCTCGGCCTCGAACGGATCAGCGATCTCATCGGCAGTGGTCTCTCCTTCACCGAAGCGCTGCAGGTCGTTCGGGCGGGAACGGTATTCACGACCCATACTCCCGTCCCGGCCGGCATCGATCGCTTCGATGCCGCGCTCATCCACGAGTACTTCTCGACCGACCTCCTACCGGGCGTCGAGATCGAGGACGTGCTGCTGCTGGGGGCGGAGAACTATGAGGGGGGAACGCCGAACACCTTCAACATGGCCGTCATGGGTCTGCGGCTCGGCCAGCGAGCGAACGGTGTCTCGAAGCTCCACGGCGAGGTCAGCCGCGGCATGTTCGGCGCCCTCTGGCCGGGATTCGACACGCCGGATGTGCCGATCACCTCGGTGACGAACGGTGTGCACGCCCCCACCTGGACGGATCCGTCGCTCGTGGCGCTGTCTTCCGACCGGCTCGGCACGCCCGACACGGCGGCTGCCGACTGGAACTCTCCCATGGTGAGCGACTCGGACCTCTGGAATGTGCGCAACGGCATGCGCGCGCAGCTGGTGGCGGACGCCAGGAAGCGGGTGTCCGCGGCCTGGGCGGTGCAGAGTCCCGGCGTCGGAGATCCGGTCTGGCTTTCCCAGATGCTCGATCCGAACGTGCTGACCATCGGGTTCGCGAGACGCGTGCCGACCTACAAGAGGCTCACCCTCATGCTGCACGACCAGGAACGGCTGCGAGCCATCCTGCTCTCGGAGCAGCACCCGGTGCAGATCGTGGTCGCGGGGAAATCCCACCCGGCCGACGAGGAGGGTAAGCGCCTCATCCAGAAGCTCGTCGAGTTCTCGCAGGACCCGGACATCCGCAAACGCTTGGTATTCCTGCCGAACTATGACATCGGGATGGCCCAGCTGCTCTATCCGGGCACCGATGTGTGGCTCAACAACCCGCTGCGCCCGCTCGAAGCCTGCGGCACGTCCGGCATGAAGGCCGCGCTGAACGGGTCGCTCAACCTGTCGATCCTGGACGGATGGTGGGCCGAGTTCTACGACGAGGAGAACGGCTGGGCGATCCCCTCCGCCGATTCCGCCGGCGACTCGGCCGAGCGCGACAAGCTGGAAGCGAACTCGATGTACGACCTCATCGAGCACCAGATCGCTCCGCGGTTCTACGACCGCAATACCGACGGTGTGCCGGTCCGCTGGGTGGAGGCCATCCGTCACACCCTTTCGACGCTGTCGCCCGAGCTCTCGGCCGACAGGATGGTACGCGAATACGTCGAGCGACTGTATCTTCCGGCCGCTACGGCGGCGCGCGCCATCTCCGCGGACTCCTACGCGCCGGCACGATCTCTTGCCGAATGGAAGACGAAGGTCATGGCCGCCTGGCCGCACGTCTCCGTCACCCACGTCGAATCCGGTGGCGTGGATGCCGTGCCTCAGGTCGGCGACGAACTACACGTCCGCGCCCATGTCAACCTCGCCGGCCTGACCGCGGACGACGTGGCGGTCGAGGTCGTCTTCGGTCGTGCCAGGGAGGGCGATCAGCTCGAGAACGTGGAACGGGTGGAACTTACCGGCACACCCGGCTCCGTCCACGCCGCACAGTTCAATGGGACCGTGCAGTTCACCGGGACTGTGCCGCTCGCGCGGGCGGGAAGCTTCGGCTACAACGTCCGGGTCGTGCCCCGGCACCCACTGCTGGCATCGCCGGCGGAGCTCGGACTCATCGCTGTCGCCAGCTAGCCACGCCGCTCAGGGGGCCCGTCCTACTCCATTGGGGTACGGCGGGCCCTTTTCGCTGTCTCGGTCCTGTACCCCAATGGGGTACGGCCACATGGGGTACAACTACTAATTTCAGAGCAATCTTGCGCTGGCGCAACGGATTTCGTTGTCTAGACCTGTATTACGGCGTAAAACGACGGTCTCGTGCGCATTTCGCTGTGCCCTTCTCTGGGGGTGCATGGAGGATAGACATAGTGGTCTGTCCTGCATAAAGTTCGTAGTGGGGAAGGTGCTCGTCACCAGATCATCGCCGGGAGGCGTGGTCCACGCGAGCACGATTGCCAGTCCGGAAATCCCACGGGGGCAATCGCAGAACTCGGAACGACGCGCCATCGCGCTGTTCCTGCCGCGTCCGCGGCACATCATCGCAACCTGACATCGCGGTCTCGCGAAAGGAATCATCATGAACAAGCTCATCAAAGGCGCAATCGCCGGAGCAGCGGGCGTCGCCCTCCTCCTCGGCGGCGCGGGAACCTTCGCCCTCTGGAACTCCTCGGCGAGCGTTGCCGGCGGAACCATCGTCGCCGGTAATCTCCTCGTGGCCGACCCCGGCACCGCCGGCGTCTGGACCGTCAACGGCGGTGCGACGGCGATCACGCTCAGCAGCTACAGGGTCGTCCCCGGCGACGTGCTCAAGTACACCAAGACCGTCAACGTCACCGCGAGCGGCGACAACCTGGTCGCCACTCTCGGCCTTGGTACGGCCTCGATCACGCCGACCGCTGCGGGCAACGCAGCGGACGTTGCGCTCGCCGCGTACCTCAACGCCAATGCGGTGCTTGCCGCATCCGGTTCGTCCATCACCGGCACCGGTCCGTACACGGTGACCGCCGGCACCGCCGGAATTGTCGCGCAGCCCGTCGTGGTCACCGCAACAATCACCTTCCCGAAGAGTGCGACCGCCGGCATCGAGAACGCCGCGAAGACCGGTTCTGTCAGCCTCGCCAACCTCACGGTGACGCTCAACCAGAACTAGTGACCGTCGCGCGAGTGTCCGCTACCCGAAGGCGGACACTCGCGTGACACAGCACCACCCATCCGCAGCATTACCCGGACGCGAAAGGCGGTAACCCGAATGCCGACACTCACCAGCTCCACCGCCACCGGTCGCGGTCGGCACTCTGGCCGCATCGGAATTCGCTCGTTCTTCTCGCCCCGCTCGATGATCATGGCGACCATCACCCTCCTTCTGGCCGTTGGCGTCGCGGTAATCGCAACGGGCGGCTCCTATGCGCTGTGGAACAAATCCGTACCGACAGGATCTGCGGCCTCGATCACATCGGGAACGGCGAACCTCACGGTTTCCACGCTGAGCCTGTCGACGACGCTCCTGGCTCCCGGACGCACGATCTACGGATCTGCGGCGCTCGTGAACACGGGCGACGTCCCGCTCGCGCTCACGGCGACCCTCTCCGCACCGACGTCATCGACAGCGTTCTCGCAGGCCGTCACCCTCGGTTTCAGTACGGCGGCCACCGCCGCCGCGTGCACCGGCGCCGCTCCAACGTCGACCGCGACCTTTGCTTCGGCTGCCGCCGCCGGCTTCGGCACTCTGCCGATCACGGCGACGAGCGCCTCACCGCTCTACCTCTGCGTGTCACTCACCCTCGCCTCGACGGCGCCGGCCGTCGCGCAGGGTCAATCGGCGTCCACCTTCGGCATCGCGGTGTCCGGGGTGCAGTCATGAGCCGCTCGGCTCGTCGCCTGCCGCGTACGGCGCTCGCGATCGGACTCGCTGCGTTCCTCAGCCTCGCGGGCACAGGAGTCGCCTCTGCGATGTGGAATGTCGCCGCCGCCCCCGTCACGGGATCGGCGACCGCCGGTACCCTCACCATGGCCCAGACGGGCAGCGCTGCCCTCGCGAAGACCTACACGTCATCCAATCTCGTCGGCTTCGCGCCGATCACCGTGACCAACACCGGCAGCGTGCCGAACACCTTCACCCTGCGCGTCGCGGCCGCGACGGGCAACAACCTCGCCAACGCCATCACGCTCTCGGGATGGTCGGTCGCCACGGCCGCGTCCTGCACCGCGACTCCTCCCGGCGGGTCCACAGTACTCACCGGGCCCAGCCTCACCGCGGGCATCACCTTCAGCGGAGCCCAACTGGCGGCCGGGGCATCCGTGTTCTACTGCATCAAGACCTCGGTGCAGGCCAGCCAGACGGCCACGGCGGGCA
This sequence comes from Microbacteriaceae bacterium, assembly GCA_025465035.1. Lineage (GTDB taxonomy): Bacteria > Actinomycetota > Actinomycetes > Actinomycetales > Microbacteriaceae > Lacisediminihabitans. Next base: position 10,866 of record JAODMH010000196.1, read on the forward strand.
CGCCAGCCACTGTCAACGTCATCCTCTCCTCGGCGATCGGCAACTGGGCCTCGAACTCGACGACGACCGCGAGCCAGCAGGTGCAGCCGCCGGACACAACGGCACCCAGCGCCCCCACCACTCTGGCGGCGTCCGGCACCACTGGTTCGCAGACGACCCTCACCTGGACGGCGTCGACGGACAACGTCGGCGTGACCGGATACGACGTCCTTCGCGCCGGCGTCGTGATCGGCACCGTCACGGGAACGTCATTCACCGACACCGGACTGACTCGCGACACGGCCTACAGCTACACGGTCACGGCGCACGATGCGGCAGGCAACGTCTCGGCCGCGTCGAACGCTGTCGCCGTCACGACGCTCACCGTGTCATCCGGGTCCAAGTACCAGATCCGCAACCCCAACAGCGGCCTGTGTATCGACGCGGGAGCGTCGGGCGCCGCCAACGCGACGCCGCTCGTCATCTACGGATGCTCCACCGCCAGAGTGCAGATCTGGCAGTTCCTCGCCACCTCTGGCGGTTACTACGAGGTCCTGGTGAGTTCGTCAACGCTCGGCTGGGACTTCGACATCAACGGCGGACTCGGCCAGAACAACGGCCAGAAAGCCCAGCTCTGGGCCTACGGCGGGGGAGCCAACCAGCAGTGGCAGGCGGTCTCAGAGGGTGCCGGAACCGGCAAGGTGCATTTCGTCAATCTGAACAGCGGCAAGTGCCTCGATGTCCCGAGTGCCACCACTGTCTCCGGCACGCAACTGCAACAGTACGACTGCAACGCGACCGTCGCCCAGACCTTCGTGATGACACTGGTGCCGTAATCGTGCGTCGTCGTACAGGGGCCGTCGTCGTAGCCGCGCTCGCCATGCTCATGACGACGCTCGGCGGAGGCGCGCCTCCGGCCTCCGCGGCCACGGACAGCGTTCTGCTGAGCCGCGACGGCGTGCACTACTCGACATCGCTCGACGGCGGCCTCTTCGACGGCGCAGCGGTGCTCGTGCCAGGACAGTCGATGAGCGTCGACCTGTGGGTCAAGAACCCCACCGCGACCCCCGGCTCGATCAGGGTCAGTGTGCACAGTCTCTCTTCGTCATCGGCCGGGTTCGCAAACGGTGTCACTCTGGGCGCCGCCAACTCGACGAGCTTCGCCACATCGTCGATCGAAACGCTGGCAGACCTGCATCCGTGCGACGTGCTGACGTCGGTTCCGACGATCGGGGCGAATGAGGCCGTTCGTGTGACACTCACGCTGACCATGAGTGACCTGATCGGCAGGGTCGCCCAGGCCGACCACGCGGGCCTGGATCTACTGGTGTCGATCAAGGATGCGGCGGCCGGGCCGTTCGCGCCATCCGCGTGCAATGATGACGGGGTACTCGTCGCCACCGGCAACGGTCACTTCACGACCGTCGCCTACACCGGAACGGAGCTGCCAGTGCCGCTCATCGTCGCCGCGGGCCTGATGCTCGGCGTCGGTGTGTTCCTGGTCAGTCGGCGTCGACGTCGCGAAGACCGTGACTAAGCACTCGTCTGCGGTCTCTGTGCGGCGACGATCCCGCGCCGCGAAAGACAAGGGGTTGCTGCACTACGTCGGTCTCGCGCTCAGTGCCGCGCTGTTATTGCTCGTAATCGGACTCGCACTGCTCGTGATCGTCATCCCGAAGGTGGCGGGGGGTATCCCGCTCACCGTCCTGACGAGTTCGATGATTCCGCACTATCCGCCCGGGACGCTGATCGTCGATCGCCCGGTCGATCCCAAGGACCTCAGGATCGGGGATGTCGCGACCTACCAGATCGCCTCGGGCAAGCCGGGCGTGATCACCCACCGGGTCATCGCGATCCACTCGTCGTCCGACGGCACTCGCACCTTCCAGTTCAAGGGCGACAACAACAGCCAGCCGGATGTCGACGAGGTCATCGAGAAACAGATCCAGGGTCGGGTCTGGTACTCGCTGCCGTGGATCGGCTATGTCAACAATGCGGTAAACGGTGACAGCAGGACCTGGATCGTCCCGGTGCTCGCCGGACTGCTCTTCGTCTACGCGGGCTACACGATCGCGAACGCGCTCGTCGGATCGGGCAAGAAACGCAAACGCGCTGCGCTCGCCGCGCTCGCCGCGAGAGACGCATCCGCGGCACGGCCGGGCGCCGAGTTCAGGCGCGACCGATCCCGGCGAGCACGGCACTCGTAGCGGCGACGAGGTCAGTGGGGGAGAGCTCGATATCAAATCCACGTCGTCCCCCTGAGACGAATATGGTGTCGAAGAGTTCCGCGGTCTCGTCCAGCACGGTCGTCAGCGGCGTCTTCTGGCCGATCGGGCTGATGCCGCCGACCACGTAACCCGTCTTGCGCTCGGCGACCGCGGCATCCGCCATCACCGCTTTCTTCGCGCCGACCGCGGCCGCGAGAGCCTTGAGGTCGAGCGTGCCGGTGACCGGAACGACGCCAACCACGAGGGCGCCGTCGGCCTCGGCGAGCAGCGTCTTGAATACGCGGTCCGGCTCGACCCCGAGCGCTTCGGCCGCCTCGAGCCCGAACGAGCTGACCGCGTCGTCGTGCGTGTACTCATGCGGGACGAAGCGGATACTCATGGCCGTGAGCGCGACCGTCGCCGGGGTGCCTGCCATGGTCCGACTAGCGCGCCCGGAACAGCTGCATCGAGGCCGGTGCGAGCTTCAATTCGGTGGTCGGCGCGTGGGTCTCCTTGGGCGCGTGATCGTCGGCCTGTTCCAGAGCAGTTCATAGGAGGTGACCCCCTCGTGCTCCGGCAGGCAGACGGTCTCCTCGACCTCGAGGCCGTGCACGATGAGCAGGATGCGGTTGAACTCCTCGAATTCGGGGGTCGAGGCGGCGAGATACTGCAGCGTGCGCTCCTTGGGCGAGTCCCAGTCCGTGATGGACATCGACAGCCCCTCCTTGTTGAACCAGTCCATCTGGGTGGCGGATGGCACTGTCTCGCCGAAGATGCCGAAGCGCACCGGCCGCAACGCGGGATTCTCACGGCGGAGGCGCAACAGTTTTTGCGAGACCAGCAACAGGTCATCCTGCCAGTCCTCGTGTTCCCATGGCAGCCAGGTCAGTTCGCTGTCATGGCAGTAGGCGTTGTTGTTGCCGCGCTGGCTGCGCCCGAATTCGTCACCGGCCGTGATCATCGGCAATCCGGCCGAGAGCAACAGGGTTCCGAGCAGGTTGCGCGTCGCCTTCTCCCGATTGCTGAGGATGGTCGCATCGTGCGTCGGCCCTTCGACGCCGTAGTTGAAGGAGTGGTTGTTATCGGTGCCGTCCCGGTTGTTCTCGCCGTTGCCGAGATTGTGCTTCTGGTTGTATGCGGTGAGGTCGGCGAGAGTGAAGCCGTCGTGCGCCGTGACGAAATTGACCGATGCCAGCGGCCCGCGCTCCTGCGAGAACACCCCGGCCGACCCGGAGAGCTTCGACGCCAGCTGCCCGATGCCGATGGGAGCCACCCCGTTGGCGCGCGCGGCACCGATGTCGGTGAGCCAGAAGTTGCGCACCCGGTCGCGGTAGTCGTCGTTCCACTCCGACCATCTGTCGGGGAAGTTGCCGACCTGCCAGCCGCCCATTCCGACATCCCAGGGCTCGGCTATCATCTTGACGCCCTGCAGCCCCGGATCGTTCACTATCGCCTCGAGGAGCGGATGGTTCGGGTTGAACTCCAGCTTCTCGTCGCGTCCCAGGGCGGCGGCGAGATCGAAGCGGAACCCGTCGATCTGCACCTCGTTCGCCCAGTACCGCAGCGAATCGAGCACGAGCCGCTGCGCCGCGGGGAGTGCGAAGTTCACGGTGTTGCCGCATCCGGTCACATCGATGTAGTTGCCCTTGGCGTCCTGCCGATAGTAGGAGGCGTTGTCGAGGCCGCGTAGCGAGGTGGTGGGACCGCCGATGCCCTCCTCGGCGGTGTGGTTGAAGACGACGTCGAGGATCACCTCGAGGCCGGCCTCGTGGAGCAGCTTGACCATGCCCTTGAACTCGCGGAGCACCGCTCCCGTGCCGCCGAACTGGGCCTCGCGGGAGGCGTAGGCGGCGTGCGGGGTGAAGAAGTTCAGGGTGTTGTAGCCCCAGTAGTTGCTGAGCCCCTGCTTGATCAGCCGTTGCTCGCTCACGAACTGGTGCACGGGCAGGAGCTGGATGGCGGTGACGCCGAGATTCTTGAGATAGTCGATCGCTGTGTCGTTTGCGAGCCCTGCGTAGGTACCCCGCAGTTCCTCCGGGACGGCCGTGTTGAGCTTGGAGATGCCCTTTGCGTGCGCCTCGTAGAGCACGGTGTGGTCGAGCGGAGTGTGCGGTTTCTTCGTGCCATTCCAGTCGAAGGCGTCGTCCTGCACGTAGGAGCGCCAGCCCCCAGAACCCGTACGGGCCAGACCTCGCGAGTATGGGTCGATGAGGTGCAGGCTCTGGTCGAACTTGTGAGTCGGGCCGGTCGGCCCGGTGGCCCGAAGGGAGTAGCGGGTGCCGGCCAGAAGACCCGGCGATGTCCCTGACCACACGTTGGCGGCATCCTTGGTCAGCTGGATGCTCTCGCCGACCCAGGTCGGGTCTTTCTCGTCGAAGATGCAGAGCTCGATCGCGGTCGCGTTCGCCGACCAGACGCGAACCTGGCCGCCTTTCGGCCCAGCGCGAACGCCGAGGTCGGTCAGTGGGTCGATCGTGGGCACGCGTTCTAGAGTAATGACTGCGTGAGTCACGCTTGTTACACGCCCGTCAGGAGTTGTCATGCCCTACCTCGATCATGCGGCGACGACGCCCATGCTTCCCGAGGCGATTGACGCATACACCGCGGCTCTCGGAATCGTGGGCAATCCCTCGTCGATCCACAGCCAGGGCCAGAACGCCAAGCGGATGCTCGAGGAGGCGCGCGAGCAGGTCGCGTTCTCTCTGGGTTGCGAGCCGATCGAGGTGGTGTTCACCTCCGGCGGTACCGAGTCGGTGAACCTCGCGGTGAAGGGTCTGTACTGGGCACGGAACGCCGATGCGCCTCGACCGCGCATTCTCGTGCCTCGCGGCGAACACCATGCCACCATCGACACCGTCGAGTGGCTCGAGCGCTATGAGGGCGCCATCCTCGAATGGCTGCCGCTCGACGCGCTCGGCCGGGTCTCCCTCGACGCGGTTGCGGCGGCGCTCGCGACCCACGACGACGTGGCGCTCGTGACCCTCCTCTGGGCGAACAACGAGGTCGGCACCGTCCAGCCGGTCGCCTCGGTCGTCGAACTGGCTGCCGCCCACGGGGTTCCCGTGCATGCCGACGCGGTCTCGGCCTATCGCCACTTGGCCATCGATTTCGCCTCGTCCGGCGTGGCCGCGCTCTCCGTCTCTGCGCACAAGATCGGCGGACCGCTCGGCATCGGCGCGCTCGCGCTCTCCCGTTCCGCGACCGTTGTCCCGCTCATCCACGGGGGAGGGCAGCAGCGTGACGTGCGGTCGGGCACCCAGGACGCGCCCGCCGCGATCTCCTTCGGGGTCGCGGCGCTGCATCCGGCTCCCCGTCTTTCGGCTCTTCGCGACCGCGTGATCGCCGGTGTGCGGGCTGCGGTGCCGTCGGCGATTTTGCGCGGCGACCCGGTTGACAGGCTCGACAACAACGCGCACTTCACCTTCCCGGGGTGCGAGGGTGATTCGCTGCTCTTCCTGCTCGATGCCGCCGGCGTCTCCGTTTCGACCGGATCGGCATGCCAGGCCGGCATTCCAGAGGCCTCCCATGTTCTGCTCGCGATGGGGCTGAACGACACCGAGGCCCGCGGGGCGCTGCGGGTCACCGTCGGGCACACCACGACGGAGGCAGAGGTCGACGCGTTCCTGGCCGCACTGCCGGACGCGGTCACACGGGCGGCCCGTGCCGGGTTCTCCGATCGCGCGGTCAGCATCGGCCGCTGACCCCACCCTTCGGAAATTCAGGACTTCGGTCGCGTTTGCCTTGCTATTCGTCGGGATTTGGCCTTCTCTGCGACCAAAGTCCTGAATTTCCGACGGGGTTTGCGAGTCTTATCCGCATCCGTCTCGCCGCGCCGTCCCAGACTTGCGTCGCGACAATTACTACCTGTAATATTTATCTAACAGGTGCAAGGGATGGTGAACATGGATGCTGCGGAACTCAGCGGCAAACTCGCCGCCATCGCCAGCCCGCAGCGCATGCGCATCATCGCCCTGCTGTCGGGGGAGACGCTTTACGTGAGCGAGCTCGCCCGGCGCATGGAGATGTCCCGTGCACTGCTTTACATGCACCTGACCAAGCTCGAGGAGGCTGGGTTCGTCGCCGGGCACCTCGAGCTGTCGGACGACGGCAAGGCCATGAAGTTCTTCGAGGTTCTGCCGTTCACCCTCACAGTCAATGCGAAGACCCTCGTGAAAGCGGTCGCCGCACACACAGAAAGCGAGACCATCTGATGGAATATGGCTGGGCATACATCATCCCGGTTGTGGCAATCGCGGGCGGCATCACCTACGCGATCTTCAACTCCTATTTCAAGTCGAAGGGCAGGATCGCCGCGGCCGCACCGGATCTCCAGGCGGCGCTCGAAGCCAACACGGCCGCGAGCAATGCGATCCTCGAGCGGCTCGACAGCATCGAGTCGCGCCTCGGGACCGTCGAGAAGACCCTCACCGACATCCCGTAGATGCTCATGAGCCGAGGCTCCGGGTGCCCCGCTTGGATGTGCCCTGCTTAGTCGTCCTGCTTAGACTGGAACCATGAGGGTGCTGGCGGCGATGAGCGGTGGGGTGGATTCCGCGGTGGCAGCCGCGCGCGCCGTCGAGGCCGGCCACGATGTCGTGGGCGTTCACCTCGCGCTCAGCCGCATGCCGGGCACGCTCCGCACCGGAAGCCGCGGATGCTGCACCATCGAAGACTCGATGGACGCCCAGCGCGCGGCCAACATCATCGGCATCCCGTACTACGTCTGGGACTTCTCGGAACGCTTCAAGCTCGACGTCGTCGACGACTTCATCGCCGAGTACGCGGCGGGCCGCACGCCCAACCCGTGCATGCGCTGTAACGAACGCATCAAGTTCGCGGCGCTGCTCGAGAAGGCACTCGACCTCGGCTTCGATGCTGTGGCGACGGGACATTACGCCAGCATCATGACCGACGCCGACGGCAATCGCGAACTGCATCGAGCGGCGGCCTGGGCGAAAGACCAGTCTTATGTGCTCGGTGTGCTCACGGCAGAGCAGCTCGCCCACTCGATGTTCCCGCTCGGCGCGACTCCGTCGAAGGCCGAGGTCCGTGCAGAGGCGGCGACCCGCGGTTTCAGCGTCGCGAACAAGCCGGACTCGCACGACATCTGCTTCATCCCGAATGGCGACACCCGCGGCTGGCTCGCCGACCGGGTAGGCGCGGAGCCCGGCCAGATCCTCGAGCGCGACGGTTCCGTCGTTGGCACCCACGAGGGGGCACAGGCCTTCACCGTCGGACAGCGCAAGGGGCTGAACCTCGGCGTTCCCTCCCCGGACGGACGTCCGCGTTTCGTGCTGGAGGTCAAGCCGGCCACCAACGAGGTCGTCGTCGGCCCGAAAGAGGCACTCGACCTCGCGGAGATCGCCGGATCCAAATTCAGCTGGGCGGGCCTGCCTCCCGCGGATCCGTTCACCCCATTCGACTGCCACGTGCAGATCCGCGCGCATTCCGATCCCGTGCCGGCGGTCGCGGTTCTTCGCGACGGCGAGCTCGTGGTGAGACCGGATGTGCCGCTCAATGGCGTGGCGCCCGGCCAGACCGCCGTCGTGTATGTCGGCACGCGGGTCCTGGGACAGTGCACGATCGACCGCACAGTTTCGGCCGTTCCGGTGCCCGCCCGCTGACGGATCCCTGCACGGATCCGGCGCTCGCGGCGTCGGCGGTACTGCCTAAGCTAAACCCGTGGCGAACGACGAAGAACTGACGCTCGAGCAGGCCGGTGAGCAGGCCGGCGACCTGACCACGCGCATCCTCGAGCTGCGCGACGCGTACTACGAACGCGACGAAGTGCTCGTGAGCGACGCGGAGTACGACCTGATGATCCGCCGACTCGAGGAACTCGAGCGGCTTTTTCCCGAATTGCAGAGCCAGGATTCCCCGACCCAGACTGTCGGCGGTCGTGCGGATTCGACCCTGTTCGCGCCCGTCCGACACGTCGAGCGGATGCTGAGCCTCGACAATGTCTTCTCGATCGAGGAATTCGAGGAGTGGGCCGCGAAGGTGGAGCGCAACTCCGCACGTCGGGTCGACTATCTCTGTGAGCTCAAGATCGACGGTCTCGCCATCAATCTGCGCTACGAGAACGGCCTGCTCACGACGGCTGCGACGCGGGGCGACGGCGTCGTGGGCGAGGACGTGACCGAGAACATCGCCCATGTCCCCGGCATCCCGGCCGCACTGGCCGGCGACGGCCATCCCGAGATCGTCGAGGTGCGTGGCGAGGTGTTTTTCGAGTCCGCGATCTTCGAGCAGCTCAACGCCGACCAGGTCGCCGCGGGCGAGCGGGTGTTCGCGAACGCACGGAACGCGGCATCCGGGAGTCTTCGTCAGGTCAAGGAGAACAAGAACGAGGCGGCGCTTGCCCGCATGTACAAGCGCCTCGGCAGGCTGAGCATGCTCGTGCACGGCATCGGTGCGTGGGCGAATCCGCCGGTGGCATCCCAGTCGGAAATCTACGAACTGTTGAAGTCGTGGGGGTTGCCGACGAGCACCCACTACGAGGTGAAGAGCACGGCGGGGGATGCCGCGAAATTCATCGAATACTACGGCGAGCATCGCGACAGCGTCGAACACGAGATCGACGGCATCGTCGTCAAGGTGGACGAGCTTGCCCTGCACGAGGAGCTCGGCGCGACGAGTCGTGCTCCACGATGGGCGATCGCTTATAAGTACCCGCCGGAGCAGGTCAACACGAAACTGCTCGACATCGTGGTGAGCGTAGGCCGCACGGGACGCGTCACGCCGTTCGCGGTGATGGAGAAGGTGCGGGTCGCCGGCAGCGAGGTGCGCCAGGCCACGCTGCACAACCAGGACGTGGTTAAGGCGAAGGGCGTGCTGATCGGTGACACTGTCGTGCTGCGCAAGGCGGGGGACGTGATTCCGGAGGTGCTCGGCCCCGTAGTGGAACTGCGCGACGGCACGGAACGCGAATTCGTCATGCCCACCCACTGCCCGGAGTGCGGCACTCTCCTCGCGCCGGCGAAGGAGGGCGACATCGACGTGCGCTGCCCCAACGCGAAGAGCTGCCCTGCTCAGGTGCGCGGCCGCGTTGAGCACGTCGGTTCGCGCGGTGCCCTCGACATCGAAGGGCTCGGTGAGGTCGGTGCCGCCGCCCTCACCCAGCCGGATTTTCCCGAGACGCCGCCGCTCGTGACCGAGGCTGGCCTGTTCTCGCTGGCGATGGCGGATATCTTCCCGATCCGCGTCACCGTGCGCGACTCGGAGACTGGACTCGTCAAGCTCAACGATGACGGCACCGAGCGTAAAGAGACACCGTTTCGGCGCAAGCGCCAGCCGAAGAAGGACGGTGTCTTCGACGGCACCGGTCCCGGCGACGAGTCCTCCGTGCCGTCGACCGCCGCCGTGAAACTGCTCGACGAGATCGAGAAAGCCAAGACCAAAGATCTGTGGCGCATCCTGGTCGCCCTCAGCATCCGTCATGTCGGCCCGGTGGCCGCACGTGCTCTCGCCGCCTACTTCGGATCGCTACCCGCGATTCGTGAGGCCTCACGGGACGAGCTCGCCGCGGTGGATGGTGTCGGTGGCATCATCGCCGACGCTCTCATCGACTGGTTCGCCGTGGACTGGCACGTCGAGATCGTCGAACGGTGGGCGGAGGCGGGCGTGCGATTCGCCACGCCAGGACACCCGGGCCCCGGTGCGGCTCTCGGCGGCGGAGGGCCACTCGACGGGATCACCGTCGTCGCGACTGGCAGCCTCGACGGCTTCACACGAGAGGGCGCGCTCGAGGCGATCATCGCCGCGGGAGGCAAAGCCGCTTCGAGCGTTTCGAAGAAGACCGATTTCGTCGCGGCAGGTCCAGGAGCGGGATCGAAACTCAGCAAGGCGGAGGAGCTGGGCCTGAGAATCATCGATGCGGCCGAGTTCGCCCGCCTTCTCGAATTCGGGCCGACCGGGTTGGATTCCTGAACCCGCCAAATCGACCAACCTTCAACCCTAGGTTAAGAGCTTGCGTACCCCTACTATTGGGGTGATTGGTAATTGCGTTGCAAATGGCGTTTCCCCCGGCGCCGGCCAACGATTGGATTTCCCCCTTGCTGTTTGACGTCGCAGCGTTGCTGTGGAACTCTGGCGCCCTGAGCGGCGTAGCAGAGGCCTTTGGCGTACATGAGATCAATCAGCAGATTTCGTCGAACGTGGTTGTCGCCGACCCCTCCATCCAGGATCCCTCCACCATTCTCGGCCCGATCCTGACCCCGGATCGCCGGGCCGCCACCGCCCGCATCGTCTCCCTGCCCATGGATCCGTCGTTGTTGCCGATGCTCAGCGGCAGCGCGTTGATGGAGCAACTCGGCCTGCTGCCGGAGGCGGATGTGGCCCGATTCGTGACGAATAACCCGGCCGCGGTGAGTGCGATGATGGTCAGCCCTCCCAAGGCGGCTCTGGTGACGTCATGGTGGTCGGGACTTACCGCAGCGCGCCAGAAGTCGCTTGTGACGTCGGCGCCCGAATACGTGGGAAACCTCGATGGGGTGCCGTTCGCCGTTCGGGACCAGGCCAACCGACTGTTCCTGAAGCAGTCGATTGCGAAATTGCAGAGGTCCATTGATTCGGGTGTCGGGCGTGCTCAGCTGGTCGAAACGAAACATCGCCTCGACATTCTCAAGCAGATCGAACGTACCCTCCTCGCGCCGTCGAACGAGCCGAAGCGCCAGCTGGTGACCTTCGATCCGTCGAGGGAGGCCCGCGCAGCTGTGGCGGTCGGCAACCTCGCTACCGCCGATTACGTGAGCTACCTCGTGCCCGGCATGTTCTTCACCGTGCAGGGTCAGATGTACGACTGGACGGTCATCGCACAGGATCTGCAGAAGGAACAGTCCAGTTGGATCCAGCGCCTGGCGAAGAGCGACCCCACGATGGTGGGGAAGACGGCCGCCACCGTGTCCTGGATCGGATATGCGACGCCGGACGCGCTCGATATCGCCTCGCTTTCCAAGGCCGACCTCGGTGCTACCTACCTGGGCAACGCCGTCAAGGGTCTCCAGGCGAGCCGCGCCGGCTCTGAACCGTACCTGACACTCGTGACCCATTCCTACGGTTCGACCGCCGCGATGATCGAGCTCTCCAAGAACTCGATATCGGTGGATGCGCTGGCCATAGTCGGCTCTCCGGGCAGCTCCACTCAGGCGGCATCGAAACTCGCGGTGCGCAACGACAATGTCTACGTCGGTGAGGCTGCATGGGATCCGGTGGTGAACACCGCGTTCTATGGGAGCGATCCTGGTGCGGCCTCCTTCGGTGCACGGAAAATGGATGTCTCGGGCGGCACCGATGTGATCACGCACCAGAAACTCGCGCCCGCCATCGGTCATCTCGGTTACTTCGATGCCGGGACGGAGGCGATGCGTAACCTGGCGCTCATCGGCATCGATCAGGGATCGCTCGTGACCGACGGAACCCTCGCCGATGCCACGCGCACCGTAGCGAGCGCGAAGTAGCTCATCGCAGGGCGCGGCATCTGATTGCGGCGGCACGTGTCCCGCGCGGCTGCGTGCCCGCGCGGGTCATCTCCTGCACGGTGTCGTCGGCTCCACGACCGGGCGGCATGACCTCGCGGGGGCGGGCGAATAGAATTGGGCCGTCCCCCACAGCGAACAAACGCATGGAGCCGCATGTCTGAATCCTCCGAACCCATCGATGCGACCGGTGCCGATCACGCGATCACGACCGAGCAGGTATCGCACCTTGCCAACCTGGCACGCATCGCCCTGACGCCCGGGGAAATCGAGAAGCTCACCGGCGAACTCGGTGTGATCCTCGATTCGATCGCCAAGGTCTCCGAGGTCGCGACAGCGGATGTGCCGGCCACCAGCCACCCGATTCCGCTCAGTAACGTGTTCCGACCGGATGTCATCGGCGACACCCTCTCCGCGGAGGAGGCACTCAGCGGAGCCCCAGAGCACGACGGCAGCCGCTTCAAGGTTTCCGCGATCCTGGGTGAGGAGCAGTAATGGCATCGCACGCCGAGGGAACCGTCGATCTGACGCGCCTCACTGCGGCCTCACTCGGAGAGCTGTTGCAGTCCCGGGAGGTCTCGAGTGTCGAGGTCACCAAGGCTCACCTCGCCCGCATCGCGGCGGTCGATGGTGACGTGCACGCCTTCCTGCACATCTCGAAAGATGCCCTCGACACCGCAGAGGGCATCGACGTGCTCCGCAAAAGCGGTGATCAACTCGGCCCGCTCGCTGGTGTCCCGATCGCCATCAAAGACGTGCTGTGCACCCTCGACATGCCGTCAACAGCCGGCTCGCGGATCCTCGAGGGCTGGGTTCCCCCCTATGACGCGACCGTCGTGCGCCGGCTGCGCGAGGCCAACCTCGTGCCCCTCGGCAAGACGAACATGGACGAGTTCGCCATGGGCTCGTCGACGGAGCACTCGGCCTACGGCCCCACGCACAACCCGTGGGATCTCGACCGCATACCGGGTGGCTCCGGCGGCGGCTCCGCTGCGGCGGTTGCCGCGTTCGAAGCGCCCCTGGCATTGGGAAGCGACACCGGTGGCTCGATCCGCCAACCGGCCGCCGTCACCGGCAGTGTCGGTGTCAAGCCGACCTACGGCGGTGTGTCGCGATACGGGGCGATCGCGCTCGCGAGCTCGCTCGACCAGGTGGGCCCCGTGACCCGTACCGTGCTCGACGCCGCACTATTGCACGACGTGATCGGTGGGCATGATCCACGCGATTCCACCTCCCTTACTGACGAATGGCCGAGCTTTGCCGGTGCGGCGCGCAGGGGTCAGTTAGCCCGCAACCTCAATGGTGTGCGCATCGGTGTGGTCAAAGAGCTCGATGCTCCCGGGTTCCAGGCCGGTGTGAGCCAGCGTTTTCACGAGACCCTCCAGCTGCTCGCCTCCAACGGAGCAGAGATCGTGGAGGTCAGCGCCCCGAACTTCGAGTACGCGGTTGCCGCCTACTACCTCATCCTCCCGGCCGAGGCCTCCAGCAACCTCGCAAAATTCGATTCCGTGCGATTCGGGCTGCGAGTGAATCCTGTGGGGGGAGGGACGGTCGAGGATGTCATGGCCGCGACCCGCGAGGCCGGCTTCGGTAACGAGGTCAAGCGCCGCATCATCCTGGGCACCTACGCCCTGAGCGCCGGCTACTACGACGCCTACTACGGGAGCGCGCAGAAGGTGCGTACCCTCATCCAGCGTGACTTCGCGGCCGCGTTCGAACAGGCCGATGTGCTCGTCAGCCCGGCGGCGCCCACGACGGCGTTCAGGCTCGGCGAGAAGCTCGAAGACCCGCTGGCCATGTATCTCAACGACGTGACGACGATTCCGGCGAACCTCGCCGGCATCCC
>JAODMH010000220.1 GCA_025465035.1 Microbacteriaceae bacterium
TCGACGAGGAGCACATTCCCGACGGTGCGACCCAGTTCAAATGCTGCCCGCCGATCCGCTCGGAAGCCAACCGCGACGAACTCTGGCAGGCGCTCATCGACGGGGACATCGACATCGTGGTCACCGATCACAGCCCGAGCACGGCCGAGCTCAAGTTCTCCCACGGCGGGGATTTCGCCCGTGCCTGGGGAGGCATCGCGGGCCTGCAGACCGGACTCGCGAGCGTCTGGACGGAGGCCGAACGGCGGGGCATCTCCCTCGAGCGAGTGCTCGGATGGATGTCGCAGGGCCCGGCGGACTTCGTCGGCCTACGCGGCAAGGGACGCATCGCCGTCGGTGCCGACGCCGACCTCGTCGCTTTCGCCCCCTCAGAGGCATTCACCGTGCACGCGCGGGAGCTCCTGCACAAGAATCCGGTGAGCGCCTACGACGGCCGCGAGCTGCGCGGCGTCGTTCGCCGCACCTGGCTCGCCGGGCATCCGGTGTCGACCGCCAAGGACGCCGAGCCGCGTGGACGGCTGCTCGACCGCACCTGAGGACGCGGCATCCGCAGAATGTTGACCACGGAAACATCGCCGTCACATAGTGCTGCGATGATCGGGGATGGCAATCATCCTGGGTGACATCCAATATGGCAAGGCCGAGTCGCGGCTCGTACGCATCTACCGCGAAAGCCGTCGCCACGAGATCCGCGATCTCAATGTGACGACGGCGCTGCGCGGCCCCTTCGAGCAGGCCTACCTCGTCGGCGACCAGTCCAATGTCCTGCCGACCGACACTCAGAAGAACACCGCATTCGCCTTCGCGAAATCGAAGGGCATCGAGACGATCGAGCGATTCGGGCTCGACCTCGCCCGGCATTTCGTACACGACATCGAGCCCGTCGAGGGTGCCCGCATCGAGATCGAGGAGTACGCCTGGGAGCGCGCCGTCGTCGACGGCGTCGAACACGACCACACCTGGCTGCGCAAGGGTCAGGAGGTGCGCACCGCCGCTGTCACCGTCGACGCGAACGGCGAGTACGTGATCGGAGGTCTCAAAGAACTCGTGATCCTCAAATCGACGGCCTCCGAGTTCTTCGGCTTCCTCACTGACGAGTACACGACGCTGCCGGAGACCCACGACCGCGTCATGGCCACCGCGCTTGACGCCAAGTGGCGCTTCACGACAACGGATGTCCCGTGGAATGAGGTGTACGCCGGAGTCAAGTCGATCATGGTGAGGGAGTTCGCCACTCTCCACTCGCTCGCGCTCCAGCAGACCCTCTGGCACATGGGCAAGGCGGTGCTCGAGGAATATCCATTCATCGCGGAGATCCGCCTCAAGGCGCCCAACAAGCATCACTTCGACTACGACCTCGGCCGCTTCGGCATCGAGAACAACAACGAGGTCTTCATCGCGGCGGACCGGCCGTACGGTCTCATCGAGGCGACGATCACCCGCGACGATGCTCCGGATGCCGGAGACGCCTGGCGCGCATCGGCGGGTCTCGCATGACCGCGGCCTCGCCCGGTCGACGGAACGCGGAGCGCCCGGAGGACGCCGCCTGGCTCGAGCGCGCCATCGAACTCGCCATCCTGAACGTCGCGGACGGCGGCGGGCCATTCGGCGCGCTCGTCGTCCGCGGCACCGAACTCGTGGCGGAGGGGCAGAACCGGGTGACCGTCGATCTCGACCCGACGGCACACGCCGAGGTGGTCGCCATCCGCGCTGCCTGCCAGGTGGTCGGATCGTTCTCGCTCACCGGGGCGACCCTCTACACCTCCTGCGAGCCGTGCCCGCTCTGCCTTTCGGCTGCGCTGTGGGCGCGAGTCGACCGCGTCGTCTTCGCGGCCGACCGGCACGATGCGGCGCGCGGCGGTTTCGACGACCGCGAGTTCTACGAACTCTTCGCCCGCGACCGCGAGACCTGGCACATCCCGATCGACTCCGTGCGCGTGCCGGACGCGCCGGCACCCTTCGACGCCTGGCTCGCGCACGAGGCCCGCACGGATTACTAGGACCGCTGGTTGGGTTCGACCCTTCCCGTGCCCACCCTTCGAAAACTCAGGACTTTTGCACGCCGAACACCCACAAACCGACCGAATCGCCGCGCCGAGTTATCAATCTCCTGAATTTCCGTTCGCGCGCACAGGGGTAGGCGCCAGGCGGGCGGCCCGAGAGGGACCGGGCGAGCCGCCGCACCACCCTTCGAAAACGCAGGATTTTTGCACTCCGAGCGCCCACAAACGGCGTGAATCGCCCCGTCGACGTGCCAATCTCCTGAGTTTTCGAAGGGCCTTTCGAAGGACCTGAGTCTTCGAAGGGCCCGGGGTGAAGGGCCTGAGTCTCAGCTGCCCCGGTAGGTCGAGTAGGCGAAGGGACTCAGCAGGAGCGGCACGTGATAACGCGCGGCCGGGTCCGCGAGCTCGAAGTCGATAGTGATGCTCGGGTAGAGGGTCGCGGTTCCGGATGCGGCGAAGTAGGCAGCGGTGTCGAAGACGACGCGATAGCGGCCGGCAGACAGCGCGTCGGGACCGAACTGGCTGACGCGACCGTCCGCGTTCGTTGCCGCGTGGGCGATAATCGTGCCATCGGCGGCCTGCAGGCTGACGGACACGCCGACCGCGGGGGTGCCGGTGACGGCGTCGAGAACGTGCGTCGTTACCTGGCTCACGGCGCCTCCTCGTAGAGCTTCTCGAGCCTCAGCAGAGCGATGTCGCGCAACTGCTCCCCCACGATCTCGAGTTCCGTGCTGTTGGGCAGCTCGAGCCGGCGGGTGAGCTCCTCGAGGATCTCCGCGCGCGTTCGACCGGCGGCTCGGATGATGAACACCCGGCCGAAACGCTCCTCGTAGGCGGCGTTGCCTTTCGCGATCGCGGCCGCGAGTTCTTCGTCGGCGGCGTCCGCCGATGACTGCTCGCTTCTACTGAAGGCCTGCGATGTTCCCTCGCCCTTCGGCTTCTCGCCGATCCGCGGATGGTGCGCGATAGCCTCATCGATTTCGCCGGGGCTCAGCGGTGTCGCGGCTTCACCTGCCGTTTCGAGCAGCTCGGCGACTGAGGCGAACGGAGCGGCCGCCACCACTTCGTCGACCCAGCGTTCGACCGCGAGGCTCGCCCGCAGTCCGTCGCGCAGTTCGGTGTCGGAGAGCTCGATCATCTGCCTAACATTACCCATGAGCAGCCTCACGGGGATCGTACTGGCGGCCGGCGCGGGCTCGCGCATGGGGCGGCCCAAGGCCCTGCTCAGCGACCCGGACGGCGAACCATGGCTCGCCAAGGCGACCGCCCTGCTCCGGACCGCTGGCTGCTATCGCGTCGTCGTCGTGCTGGGTGCTGAGGCGGAACGAGCGGCGGTCCTCGTGCCGGCCACGGCCGAGGTGGTCGTCGCCGACCGCTGGGCGGCCGGCATGTCGGAGTCGTTGCGGGTCGGTCTCGCCACGGCCTCTGGCGATGCGGCTCTCATCACCCTCGTCGACCTGCCCGGTCTGCCGCTCGCGGTCGTCCAGCGTGTTCTGCGGGATGACCCTGCCGCAGACTCGCTCCGACAGGCGGTATTCGGGGGACGGCCGGGGCATCCGGTGCTCATCGGGCGCAATCACTGGGAACCGGTATCGCGGATGCTCGTCGGCGACAGGGGTGCTCGAGGCTACCTTGTGGCCAACGGCGTCGAGGAGATCGAATCCGCCGACCTATTCGACGGCGGGGACGTCGACCGCGTGACCGACTAGAGGCTCTCGAGCTCCTCGAGACTGTCGTAAGCGGCACCGATGCGTGCGATGCGTTCTCTGCCGTCCCGCGGACGGCGGTTGAGCACCGCCGAGGCGAGCAGGCTCACGACGCTCGCCGCGGCAGCGTAGCTGTCGAAGGCCGAGACGCTGTCGACGGAGCACTCGATCGTGGTGGAGACGTGGCCTGCATAGCGTCGGCCGCTGGCATCCGTGAGCAGCACCGAGTGGGTTCCGCTCGCCTCAACGGTCGCGACGACCCGCGCGAAGCTCTCCGGTCGGCGGCGGAACCCGACGAGA
>JAODMH010000006.1 GCA_025465035.1 Microbacteriaceae bacterium
ACGACGAGCCGCCTGCGGGAGCCGAACCGGCAACACTTGAACACGCGGCAAGTGACATCGATAGTGACGCAGCAGCAAGCACTGTGATCAGGCGAGACCTCTTCATGACAAACCTTTCGTGAGACACCAGGATGATTGTTCAAACACTGTGGATGTTCTTAGCGTTGGAATCAGCACAACGTAACAGCGCAATTGGTCCCTTCTATAACGAGGAATAGTGCAAAAACGGCCTCTCTAGGGGCCAATATTTCGGCCGCAGAACGATCATGTTTCCGACATGTTTCGTATCCGGCCGATTCTGGATCGAAGTGAACATTCGGTCAACCAAGTGAACATTAATTAGCCGGTGGCGAGCAGATAGTGCTGGCCATGTTAAATCTGTGTTGCTTCTGGTACTTGGTCGAAGCGCGATCGGGCCCGGTGCCGGTTCCAGGCTGGCTCACGCCCGATTAGGCCGTCAACAACCGACGTATGAAACCCGGTTCAACCTGCTTTGCTGACTGTCGTCCCCGACGCTCTCGTCCCGTTCCCCCGGTTGGTGCTCTCGGTGCTGTCGGCCGCGAAGAGCACGGTTTAGCGGGGTTAGCGACACCCTACGTCCCGGGGCGACGGACCCAGCGCAATTGACAGTCCACCGTAACCGGTTGTTAACACGACAGGCATACCGTCAGACGTAGACAAGGCGTCCTACCTACATTGGGGGTTGTTTCTCGTATGAAGCCGATTTCTTTCTTGGATTTTCGTCCCGACCCGGGGACCGTGGTCGAGTGGACAGTGAGCCGTGATACCGCGGCGACCGTCCCATGCGCGCCCATCGATCCCATTCCGTTGTCGTATAACCAGGAGCTACACCTGAGGACGTCGCTGGTCGCCCAGCGAACGGGTCTCCCCGGCAACCCCTGGATCGGCATCTCGTTCGATCTTGAAGGTGCCGCCGACCTTGATGCGCTCGGCCATGCATTCAACTCCTGGATGGAACGGCATGAGGCCCTCCGCAGCGGGTTCCGGTCCAGCGATTCTGGCGACGAGATCGAGCGGTTCACACTGGCGGCGGACTCGATTGAGCTCGTGCAGGAGCCGGAGTCCTTCTTCGACTCCGCGGACAGCCTGCACGATTATCTCGACGAGCGCTTCGCTGCCGGGACCGATCCATTCGCGTGGCCTCCGTTGGTGCTGGGCGTGGTCAGCCGGGACAGCGGCTCGACAGTGTTTGTCGCATTGGACCACACAGCGGGTGACGGCTACTCGCTGGCACTGGCCGTGTGGGAGCTGGAGACCAGCTACGAGGCATTCCTGGGTGGTGGCATCCCGGACCTCCCCGAAACGGGAAGTTTTCTTGAACTCTGCGTTGCGGAGCGGAGCCGCGGGGCAACGATCACCGCGGAGGATCAGGCGGTGAGCCAATGGCGAGAATTCGTCCGTGCCAGCGGGGGCACCGCCCCTGCTTTTCCGCTGGATCTGGGGATCATCCCAGGTCAGGCGTGGCCTCAAAGCGTCTACAACCGGCGAATCCTCACGGTAGCCGAAGCCGAGGTCTTCGATGCTGTCTGCGACCAAGGCGGCGCCGGGATCTTTGCCGGGATCCTCGCCGCGATGGCGATTTCAGTTCATTCCATGACGGGGGAAGAAGTCTTCCGCACGATCACGCCCGCGCAAACGCGACGCCGTCCGGCGTGGCGGCATGCAATGGGATGGTTCGTCACCTGCACCCCCGTCGAGTTCTCGCTCGAAGGCGCCAACAGCTTCACTGACGTACTGCGACAGGCTCAGCTCAGCACCCAACGAGCTCTTCGGCTGGCAGGCTTTCCCGCCCTGCGAATGGTCGAACTTCTTGGGGACGACTTCCATATCAGCCGCCGAGATTTCTTCTCGATGGTGTCATTCAGCGACTACCGAACCATGCCGGGAGGTGACCGTCATTCCGAATGGAACGCAAGCACCATGGGTCGGGTAACTGAGGCTGACGACAGCCACGTGTGGGTTTCGCGTCAGCATGACGGCGTGCACGTCAGCATCCGACACCCCGTGACGCCCACGGCCACCGGCGTTCTGGATGAATACGCGCATCGCATTCAGGACATTCTCGTTCACGTGTTGCGCGGTGGCAGTCAACCCATGAGTAGCGACGCTGTCGGCTGGACGCGGCTGTGCTCTCATCCGGCGTCGTCATTGCCGAGAGCTGCAGCATGACGGGCTCACCGTAGGCTGGCGGCATGCCATTGATTGGGGCCATTCCTCCGCCGGCCCTGCACGTGATGACCTATAACATCCGCCGGCGGATGCCCACCCTCTACCCCGTGATGGCCGACCGCTGGGGCCACCGTCGGCCGCTGCTCCAGCGGCTGCTTGACGACGAACAGCCGACCCTACTCGGAGTCCAGGAAGCACTGCCCGAGCAGGCCAGCTTCGTGCGGCACGCGCTGGGTGAGCGGTATCGGTCCATCGGGCACGGGCGCGAGAAAGGTGGGCGTGGCGAAGGATGCCCGATCTTCTACGACAGCGAAAGGATGCGGCTGCTCGACTTCACCCAGACCGCGCTCTCCGACACACCCGACGCTCAGGGGTCAACGACCTGGGGAAACCGCACGCCTCGGGTGATCGTCGACGCGACGTTTGGGGATCTCGCCACGGGCATCCGATTCCGCTTCGTCAACACACACTTCGACAACCGGTCGCGCATATCGCGCGTGAGATCCGCCGAGCGGCTGCGCGAGGTCGTGCTTGCATCAGGACTGCCAACGGTGGTGACCGGGGACTTCAACGTCGATGGCGGCATGGAAGCGCACCAAATTCTTCTGGAAGGGGGCACGCTTGTAGACACCTGGAGCGATGTGGGCGCTCGGATCACCGAGAAATGGGGGACGTTTCTCAACTATCACCCGCCACAGCATGACCGGAAGCGAATCGACTGGATACTCGCGACGCCCGACGTGGAGGTCGAGAAGGTGGGGATCAACGTGACCAGGTTCGAACACGGGTGGCCTTCGGACCATGCGGCCGTGCAGGCGGTCGTGCAGCTCGGCTGACCTGCCCGCGTCTGCTCCTCCCCGCGCCCACCGTCGCCACGCACGGCGTGCCCGAGTATGTTCGGGCACGCCGATTCGTTCCGCGGTGGCTAGTTCGCGCCGACGACCGCGAAGCTCGTGTTGACGAAGATGTGGTGCGGCCAGTTGACGCCGATGTAGTGGACCTCGTACTCGCCGCTGCTCAGCTTCACAACGCGGTCGACGACGCCTCCCGGGTAGGCGGCCAGCGCGGCTTCCGTCGCCTTATCCGCTGTCGTTCCGCTGACGATCGTCCCCGATCCCTCGGTGTAGTTCGCTGGGATCTGGCCGTCCTGCTTCGCCGCACTCGGGGCACCCTGCTTGAAGGGGGCCACCGGTGACGCGGAGTAGGACGTAGATCCGCTGCCGCTAGTCGGTTGCACGACGACCTGGGTGGCCGTGATGGTGGTTCCGTTGGTCGACCCAAGCACCAGGACGGATGTGCCCGTTGTGATGGCACTCGCCGAGGTCGAGGTCGAGCTCGTCCCGTTCTGGTATGTGGTGGAGGACGCCTCGGTGACCGTCACTTTCTGGCCGGCTGATGTCGTCAGTGTGAAGCCCGATGTCGACACGGTGCTGACCGTGCCGGTTGAACCCCCGGCGGCTGGTCCGGAACGAGCATTGGATCCTCCGCCGCTGCTGCCGGGCACACCGTGCCCTGCCGTCGCCGAGGGGGACGCGGTTGTTGAGGGAGACGTAGCTGTTGCCGTGGCAGCGCAGCCGGAAAGTCCGATCACCGCAGTCAGCGCAACGGCCGCTATCCATCCAGTTCTTCTGTTCGACAGCAATCGCCGTGCCCGTGATCGGCCTGCTTTGGGGTCGTGGTCGTTCATGATGCTTCTCCTCCTATTCGGGAATCTCCTCAAAGAATGCCAGCGGCGTCAATGAGCCTCCTATGGGCGGTCTGTGAGTAGTCCGAACCCTTCTGTACCTCATCCGTTCACCGGGTCGCCCCTACCGCCAACAGTCGTACAGCTGATCGGTAGGGGTGGCGGTTGTCATCGCGGTCAATGAAGCGCCAAGGTAGTCCGCCGTCGGTATGAGCCGACAGGTGGACGTCACCCACTGGTGGATCTCGAAGACATTCGGGGTGCTGACGCCGCTCTTCGAGTCGGCCCCGGTGAGCAGCACGTAGTGGACCCCATTCGCGGCAACAAGTTGTCGAAGACCGGCTGCGCTTGGTGCTTCGACGCGGGATGAGTAGCCACCCATCGGGAGCACCCGCGTTCCCCCGCCCATCATGAACGGGGCCGCGCTGCGCCAGGTGTCGGTTGCGAGCACGAATTGAAGATTCCGGCTGTGTGCCTTCGCGTAGTTGTAGATCTTGGTCTCGATCCGATAGGTGGATGGCGTGACCCGGTTGGAGTCCAGCCCAATGCCATAGCTGCTTGGGGATTGGGCCAACGATCTGTCGATTGCGGACGCGGGCGGGCCGGCATAAGCGTCGTTCGCCGTCCCCGCGTAGGTGGTGTCGAGAGTGGACAACGACCATGTCACAGGGGCCAGCATTGCTACCGCCAGAACGGCGATCGGACGCGGTCCTCTCGTATAGTCCCAGCCGAGGGCGTGGCCGAACAGGATCAGCGAGAGCAATCCCCCGAGCACGCCCACGACGCTCAGGAGCCATCCCGCGAACTGCGGGTAGTTCGCAATCAACACCAGAGACCAGATGGTCTGAGACGCGACGGCGACAGGCAGAGCGAAGCGAAGTTTCGATTGACGAACGTGTGGATCACGCCAGGCGAGGACGAGCCCGATCGCTCCCAGAGCGGCGAGCGGAAAGGCCATGCTCGCGAGATAGGCGGTGTGCGGAAAGTTCATCACGCTCATCACGCCCCCCAGAGTTATCAGGAGGGTGCCATTGAGCAGAACCGCGGAGCGCAATCCCCGATGCGCTGTGGACTTTCTCATCACGAAGATCCCGAGCACTAGTCCCAGAGCCGCGAGCGGATATAGCCATCCGATCTGGGTCGCGTACACCGGAGCGAAGAGCTTCAGTGGGCTATGCGCCAGCCCCGCCGGCACGAGGCCAACGACGCGAGCGTCCAGTGGTCCCCGGGAGATGGGATCGTTCGGAAGCGCCCCGGGCACGAGGTTTGAAATGAAGCGGTTGATGCCGTTATAGCCCAACACCATGGAGAAGATGTTGTTGTCAGTGGTTCCGTCGATGAA
>JAODMH010000035.1 GCA_025465035.1 Microbacteriaceae bacterium
AACTTCTGTGAGCCGCCGCGCGCTCGAAAGAGATGGAAGGTGCCGGCGGCTCGTCGAGCCGCGGTCGAGAACCACGG
Organism: Microbacteriaceae bacterium; assembly: GCA_025465035.1. Classification (GTDB taxonomy): domain Bacteria; phylum Actinomycetota; class Actinomycetes; order Actinomycetales; family Microbacteriaceae; genus Lacisediminihabitans. The sequence continues at coordinate 78 of JAODMH010000035.1, forward strand.
CCCGTCCAGTTGTGGACCGCCGAGACCGAACCGCGTCAGGCGAATGAGAGGAAGCAACGCGCTGCCATCGCCGAGCACGATCGCCATGCGCAGGGCGACACGGCGGGTACCGGGGAGATCGCCGTCGAAGAGCTCCCTCTCCCACGCCTTGGCGATGCTCACGGAGAATCCCTCACCGAGTTCTCCCGTTGACTCCGTCATCGGCCGGTCCTCGGCGTGACGGTAGATGGTCGCCGTCGAGGAGTTCACCCAGAGCGGCGGCGGTGCGTCGCAGGCGCGAATGGCCGCGGTCAGTTCGCGAGTCGTCTCCACCCGAGACCGGAGGATCTCGGCACGATTCCGTGCGTTGTAGCGGCAATTGACGCTCTTGCCTGCCAGATTCACGAGGAGATCGGCCCCGTCGAGCAGACCGGTGATCGCGTCGGCGTCTCCCCACGTCGCATCCGCGCCGCTGCGCCCGATGATGCTCACCGCCGCACCCTCCGCCCGGAAGGCCATGGCGAGATACCGCCCGATGAAACCAGAGGCGCCGGCGATCACGACGCGGTCGGCCATATGCGCTTCTCCCCCGGTCGGATCTCGTAGCGGAAAGACCCGGAATACTCGTAGAGCCTACCGAGCAGCGGGATGTCGACAGTGACCGAGACGTGCTGCAAACCCGTGTCATCGTCGAAGCTCTCTACGAGCGTCACGATCGGCGCGATGACGCGGGGAATCCGGATGCGGCCCTCCCCCACTCGTATGGACAGCGCCGTCGACGTCAACCGCAGGGACCCGCCGACGACCGAACCGGACAGCGCGGAGACGTAGCGACGCACGATGCCCAGATGGTCGACGAGACCGTCGGGCTCGGCGGTGATCGCATCCCGCATCCGCCGATCGCCCTTCTCGAAATGGAAGATGCGGATCGCGACGACCGCCGCATGGCCGCGGGCGTCGACCACCGGATAGTTCAGCACAGTGAACGACACGTCGCGCTGCCACGCCGGGAATATCACGCCCTGCCTGCCGAGCACCCAGAGCATCGGCCAGAGCCACCGCCGAGGTGTCCCGACGACGTCGAAGGTCCCCGTCCCGACGCCGGCGCTTCCGGGCGGAATCGCCCCGAAATAGGTCATCAATCGCGGATGCAGCTGCGCGATCGCATCGCCGAGCACAGTCTCGTACGGCGAGAGACGTTGCGGTTCGGTCGACAATGGATCGCCTACTTGAGCAGCGCCGCCCTCAGGGTGTCGAGACCGACCCCGCCGATATCCAGCGCCTTCTTGTGGAAGGCCTTGATGTCGAAGGCCGCGCCCTCGCGGCGCGCGTACTCGTCGCGGAGCTGCTCCCAGATCCGCTGTCCGATCTTGTAGGAGGGGGCCTGGCCTGGCCAGCCGAGATAGCGGTTGACCTCGAAGCGCACGAAACCGTCGTTCATGTTGACGTTCCTGGCGAGGAACCCGAAGGCGTAGTCGCCGGTCCATGGGCCGGAACCGTCCGGCAGGGTCTTTTCGAGGTGTACGCCGATGTCGAGCACCACGCGGGCGGCTCGCATCCGTTGCCCGTCAAGCATGCCGAGACGGTCGGCCGGGTCGTCGAGGTAGCCGAGTTGCTCCATGAGGCGCTCCGCGTACAGCGCCCAGCCCTCCGCGTGCCCTGACGTTCCGGCGTTGCGGCGCCAGGTGTTGAGCTGCGCCTTGTTGTAGACGGCCTGGCCGAGCTGCAGGTGGTGGCCGGGCACGCCCTCGTGGTAGACGGTGGTGAGCTCGCGCCAGGTGTCGAATTCGGTGATTCCCTCCGGCACGCTCCACCACATGCGTCCCGCGCGCGAGAAGTCGTCGGTGGGAGGCGTGTAGTAGATGCCACCCTCCTGCGTCGGTGCGATCATGCACTCGAGCTTCCTGACCTCGGCCGGGATGTCGAAGTGCTCGCGCGACAGCTCATCGACCGCCCGGTCGCTCGTCTCCTGCATCCACCGCTGCAGCGCGTCTGTACCATGCAGCTTGCGGCTACCGTCGGAGTTCAGGAACTCGATGGCCTCCTCGACCGAGGCGCCCGGCCTGATCTCCCGCGCGATCGACTCCTGCTCCTCGGTCATTCTGGCGAGTTCCTCGATCCCCCATTCGTAGGTCTCGTCGAGGTCGACGGTCGCGCCGAGGAAGTCGCGCGAGGCGAGAGCGTAGATCTCGCGGCCGACGGCGTCGCGCTCCGGGGCGTGCTGGGCGAGTTCGTTCCTCAGGAAATCGGCCAGGGCGGCGTAGGCGTTCGCCGACTCCTGCGCGCCGACGGCGAGGTCCCTCTTGAGCGACTCCGGAAGCTCCTCGTCCCCGGCCTTCGCCTCGGCCGCGAGCTGGAAGAAGAAGCCGCTGTCCGCGACCTGCTTGCCCGCCTGCACGATGATCTCCTTCACCTGCCGGACGGCGGGCACGTTGCCGGCGGAAATGCCCGTCCGTAGCGTCTCGATATAGCCGTTCATCGCCGCCGGAAGGTTGTGCAGGCGCGTTGCGATGTGCATCCAGTCCTCCTCGGATGCCGTGGGTACGAGGTCGAAGATCTCGCGCAGTCCCTGTGCGGGACTAGCGATCACGTTGAGATCTCGCTGGTCGAACCCGGCCTCGTGCTTGTCGATCGACAGCTGCAGCTCGCGGCTGAGGTCCATCTTGGTGACGACGTCGATGTCGTCGACGGGCGTTGCACCCTGGATCTTCCGCAGCGTCTTCCTGACTTCGGCGACGGCGCGCTCCGCTCCGGCAGGCGAGTAGTCGGCGTATTCGCCCTCGCGTCCAGGACGCCCGACATACACACGATATTCGGGGAACAGGTCGAGTTCCGTGTCCACCCATTCTTCGGCGATCGCGTCGATTGCGGTCGGCGTGCGGACATCGTTGGTCCCGGCGGCGTCATCACTCATGAGACGAGCCTAGGACAGCGGCGGGGCCGTCCGGCGGACGACGCAACCGCTCACACCGGATTTCCTATTCTTTGTCGAGATCGGTGTTCAGCAACTCGGCGAGGTCGTCGAGCGCGCTTTCCGCGTCGTCGCCCTCCGCGCTGATGGTCACCACTTCTCCGTGGCCGATGCCGAGCGACAGCACTCCGAGGATGCTTGCCGCGTTGACACTCTTACCAGCGGCGCTCGTCAGGGTGACCGGCACGGCAGCCTTCGCCGCGGCCTGACTGAACAACGAGGCGGGACGGGCGTGCAGACCGACGCTCGAGGCGACGGTGACGGTGCGTTCTGGCATTTCTGACTCCTTGCGTATCAATCAATCGTTGGTTATGACGATCACGGCTCGATGGTCACTTTGATGGCCTCGCCCCTGGCGACGATCTCGATGGCGTCGAGAACCTCGCTCAGCGGGAGGTGGTGCGTGATGAGATCGGTCACGGGAACGGCACCGGAGGCGATGAGTTCGAGCGCCCGTTTGTTGTGTGCTGGGCTCGAACCGTTCACGCCGACGATGGTGAGCTCACGGTAGTGCACGAGGTTCGAATCGACGGTGATGTTCGGCCTGTCCTTGGCCAGTCCGCCGAAGAGGCTCAGCCGACCCCGCCTGGCGAGCATTCTGAGTCCCTGTTCCTGTGCCGCACCGGATGCTGCCGCGACGATGACGACATCCGCACCGCGTCCGCCGGTCGCCTCGAGCACGCCGTCGACCGGATCCGTCGACCCGGACGCGATGACGAGGTCGGGGTGCACCAGGTCCGCCGCGATCGAGAGACGTTCGGCGTTGAGATCGATCAGAATGATCTGTGCGGCTCCCCTGGCGCGGGCGAGACGGACGTGGAGGCATCCGATCGGTCCGGAGCCGATGATCACCACGACGTCGCCTTCTCCCACCCCGGCCAGTTCCTGGCCGTTCAGCACACAGGCGAGCGGTTCGGCAAGGGATGCCTCTGCGAAGCCGAGTCCGTCAGGGATGCGATTCAGCCCGTCGACGCGCAACACCTCGCGCGGCACGATCATGTACTCCGCGAAGCCGCCGGGAAACTGGTAACCCATCGACAGTTGGTTGGGGCACACGGTGAGCCTGCCCGCCAGGCAGTCTGGACAGGTCCCGTCGGGAATCGCCGCAATCACCTGCACGCGATCGCCGGGCGACCAGCCGTCGACGCCGTCGCCGACCTCCGTGATCTCACCGGCGATCTCGTGTCCCATGACCTGCGGTGGGGTCATGTTCGGATGTCCCGATCGCGAGATCTTGACATCCGTACCGCAGGTCGAGCAGTTCCTGACCCGGATCTTCACCTCGCCCGCGGACACCCGCGGCTCTGGAACATCCTCCAGGCGGATGTCCCCGGGGGCATAGAATCTTGCTACCTTCACGTATCTCTACTCGTCTTCCGGGTCGGGTTTGAGGAGTTCATAGACCTCGTCGCTGGTCGTCGCCGCACGCAGCGCCGCCGCCCTGTCCGGATCGAGCAGAACGGTAGCGAGCTGGGACAGCAACGCGATGTGCCCGTTTCCGCGGGCGGCGATGCCCACGCAGACGCGTACGTCATTGCCATCCCAGTCGACGCCATCGGGAAAGCGCAACACCACGAGGGCGTCGTTCTTGACCGAATCCTTGCCGGCGAGGGTGCCGTGAGGAATCGCGACACCCTCCCCGACGAAGGTCGAGACGGAGCGCTCACGCTCGAGCATCGCGTCGATGTATGAGGCATCGATCGCGTCTGCTTCGAGCAGCGCCGCGCCCACCTGGCGGATGGCGTCCTCCTTGTCGCTCGCCGTCTCGGCGAGACGGATCGAGGATTCCGCCAGCAGCGCGGCCAACGCGGGTCCGGTCTCGTCGCTCATTCTCAGACCTCGAACGATTCGCCGTTTTGGATCGCCTTGACGATCTTGGCAACGGCAGGATCGCCCAGGAAGAGCTGGAACGGCACCACCGGCACATCGGGAACCGTGTGACGCGCCCGCTCCGCCAATCCCGCCAGGGAGAACACCAGGTCGGCATCGCTGGGAATGCTGGCGACGGGCGAGTGCTCGACCGTCACCCCGTTCTTCGCGAGCTGCTTCTTGAGAGTGCTCGCGAGCATCACACTCGATCCCATTCCCGCGTCGCACGCGACGATCAGCTTCTTGATGCTGGTTCCATCGATGGTGGCCATGGTTGTTCTCCTTTGGATAGTGGCGACCTTCAGGACGCCGGAACGGCGGTCTTCGAGGCCTTCTTATTCTGTGCGCTCTGCTCTCTCGCCGCTTCGAGGTCGATCGAAGCGTCGACGGCGGATTCCTTCCGTCCGAAGCCGAGCAGCAGCGCGCCGACCACGAAGGTGACGCCGGCGGCCAGAAGGATTCCGATCAGGTTGAGCACGATGTTGTTCGGTGGCGACACAAGACTCCAGGCGATCACGCTTCCCGGGGAGGCGGGACCGACCAGGCCGAGATTCCAGATCGACTCCCACAGCACGCCGGTGGCGCCGCCCACGATCGCCGCGACGACGAGGATCGGCTTCATGAGCACGTACGGGAAGTAGATCTCGTGGATACCGCCGAGGAAGTGCACGACCATCGCTGCGGGAACCGTTGGGCGAATCGCACGCGGCCCGAAGAGCAGCATCGCGGTCAGGATGCCCAGGCCGGGGCCGGGGTTCGACTCGATCATGAAGAGGATCGACTTGCCAGCGGACAGCGCCTGCTCCGAGCCGAGCGGGGTGAATACGCCATGGTTCAGAGCGTTGTTCAGGAACAGCACCTTGGCGGGCTCGACGATGATCGACACGAGCGGCAGCAGGTGGATGTTGACGAGCCAGTTCACGAGCTGGCCGAGCCCCTGGGCGATCCAGAAGGTGATCGGGCCGATGATGTAGATGCCGAAGATGGCCATTACTCCACCGATGATTCCGGCCGAGAAGTTATCGACCAGCATCTCGAAACCGCCCTTGACCTTACCGGCGATGAAGTTGTCCCACAGTCTGAGCAGCAGGGCGGCCAGCGGACCGAGGATGAAGGCGCCGAGGATGTTCGGGCCGATGTCGGCGATCGATTTGTACGAAATCGGCGCGGCGCCGTTCAGCGAGATCGACACGAGGCTGAGCGCGACCGGCGCGATCATCGCTCCGACCGTCGCCACGGAACCGACCACGGCACCACGAGTGCCGTGCACCATCTTGCCGCCGGTATAGCCGATCAGGATCGGGATCAGGATGCTGATCAACGGTCCGACGATGCTGCCGATCTGTGTGGTGATGGGCAACGGATGGGCGGTCGTGCCGGCGATCGTGTTGATCCATCCGGTTGGGATGAACAGGGCGGTGATGAGGCCGAAGGCGATGAACGCGCCGAGGTTCGGCATGACCATCCCTGCCAGGAACGCGCCGAAGCGCTGAATCCGGGCGCGGCCACCGGTACCGGTGGCCACTGGTGTGTAATCAGACATTCTGTTGGTACTCCTTCGTACGTCGAGGACTGAACTGGTATGGAGTTGTGCGGCGTACTACGTGGCCACGAGTGGCCGATCCAGGTCTGGCCGCCACACCAGCTGGACGTTGTCGTAGGCGATATCGCCCGGTCCGGGAACGGAGGTTCCCGGAAGACTTGCGGCGGCCGCCCCCCAGGCGAGAGCCTCGAGCATGGCCGATTCTTCATCGTTCTCGTCGACCGAGAACTTGGAGAGGAATCCGGCGAGAAAACAGTCGCCGGCACCGACGGTGCTGCGCGGTTGCTGCACTGTGGATTCGCCGACGATGACCCCTGACCCGCTCACCATCACCGCCCCGTCAGCGCCGAGGCTGACGAGCACTCGTTCGACGCCGGCCGCACGGATCTCCTCCGCCGCGGCGACGACATCGGCGATGGATTCGAGATCCCGGCCGACGACCGCGGCGAGTTCCGCCCTGTTCGGCTTGATCACACGAGGACGAGCGGCGAGCGAGGCAACTAACGCATCGCCGCTCGTGTCTATGGCGAGGTACGCCTCGAGCGCCGAGAGGTGGGACGTCAGCTCGAGGAGCTGCTCCCCCGTGAACTCGGGTGGGACGCTTCCGGAGATGACCACCCAGTCGCCGGCGGCCACGGTGCCGGACAGCACCTCGGTGAGCACCGTGAGGTCGGATGCCGACAGCGGCGATCCTGGCTCGTTGAGCTTGGTGACCGTGCCGTCCGGCTCCGCAACGGTGAGATTCGAACGGGTGCGCCCGCTCACCGGCACATAGCGTGCGGACACCCCCGCGATATCCAGCAACGCACTCAACTCGGCGCCCTCCGCGCCGGCGACCGGCAGTACGGCGATGCTCTGCGTTCCGTTGACGGACAGGGCGCGAGTCACGTTGACGCCCTTGCCGCCCGGTTCGAGGACGGGCCCTGACGTGCGCAACACGGTCCCGCGCTCCAGGCGATCGACTTCGACTGTGCGATCGAGACTAGGATTGAGGGTCAGGGTGACGATCACACGATCACCATCCTCGGGCCGGCGCTTTCGATATCCTCCGCGAGTTCGACGTCCAACTCGACGTCGGTGATGATGGTGTCGACCAGGCTGAGCGGTGCGACCCTGGCGAAGTCCTCGCGACCGAACTTGCTGTGGTCGGCGAGCACGACGGTGCGGCGTGCGGCTTCGATGAGCGCGCGCTTCACCGCAGCCTCCGCGATGTCGGGTGTGGTGAGGCCGCGTTCGACGCTGATGCCGTTGGTGCCCATGAAGGCGACGTCGGCGAAGACGTCGGCGATCTGCGCCCTGGTCCAGTCGCCGACGGCGGCGAGGGTGCGGCCGCGCACCACACCGCCCAGGAGATGGAGCTGGATGTTGGGGCGCGAGACGAGGATATTCGCGACGGGAATCGAGTGGGTCACGACGGTCAACTCGCGATCGGTCGGCAGCAGCTGCGCCAGTCGCGTCGTGGTCGTGCCTGCATCGATGATGATGGAGCCGCCGTCGGGCAGCTCGTCGATGGCCGCCATCGCGATGCGTTCCTTCTGGCCGGCCGCGTGGCCTTCTCGATCGGCGACGCCCGGCTCGATGCCCAGCCGTTCGACCGGAATGGCCCCTCCGTGCACCCGCCTGAGCACTCCGCGGCGCTCGAGCGCGGTGAGATCACGGCGGACGGTTTCCGGCGTGACCGCCAGGTCCTTGGCGAGGCCGGCGACCTCCACCCGCCCATTGACGCGGGCGGTATCCAGGATCTGCTGGTGTCGCTCCGGAGCGTACATTGGACCTCTTTGTCATGGACGAGAACCGACATTCACATGTTGTTCTGCGTTTATATAAGTCCGTTTGTGTCCGTTTGTCAAGCGTGTCGGACATCCGCCGGTCCGCCCGAGCGCCCGCGGCGGAGAAACCGCGCCGAGCGGCGGAGAAAATACTTCGCGGAGGGGGTTACGACTACCTCCGCGATGCGGTTTCTCCGCCGTCGGGCAGGGGCCGGCGGCGACCGGCAGAGACGGGCCGCCGTCGACGAGGAACGCGACGAGGGGCGGGTGCCTGGGTCCGGCCGGGACCGCTAGTGGGCCGCCTCGTCCCAATTCTTGCCGGATCCGACCTGTACTTCCAGAGGGACCTTGAGCTCGGCCGCGTGGCCCATCCGATCGCGCACAACCTCGGTAAGGATGTCGAGCTCGCCGTCGGCGACCTCGAACACGAGCTCGTCGTGCACCTGCAGGAGCAGCCGGGAGGAGAGGTTCCGCGTCGAGAGGTCGTCGGCAACACCCAGCATGGCGATCTTGAGGATGTCGGCGGCCGAGCCCTGGATCGGTGCGTTGAGGGCAGCACGCTCCGCATTCTCGCGCAGCACCCGGTTCGAGGACTTGAGGTCGCCGAAGGGACGGCGGCGGCCGAAGATCGTCTCGGTATAGCCGTCCTCTCGTGCCTGTTCGACGACGCTGCGCAGATAGTCGCGCACGGCGCCGAACCGCGCGAAGTAGTCGCTCATGAGCTGTCTGGCTTCGGCGGTGTCGATCCGGAGCTGCTTGGACAGCCCGAAGGCGCTGAGGCCATAGGCGAGCCCGTAGGACATGGCCTTGACCTTCGTGCGCATGGTCGGAGTGACCTCGGCCGGCTCCACGTGGAAGATACGTGATCCGACGAAACGGTGCAGGTCTTCCCCCGAGTTGAATGCCTCGATGAGGCCAGCGTCGCCGGAGAGGTGCGCCATGATCCGCATCTCGATCTGCGAATAGTCGGCGGTCAGGAGGGTGGTGAACTCGGGACCGCTCTCGAAGGCCGAGCGGATCTCCTTGCCGACGGCGGCACGCACCGGGATATTCTGCAGATTCGGGTCGGTCGATGAGATGCGCCCGGTGCTCGTCCCCGTCTGCTCGTAACGGGTGTGCACGCGATGGTCGCCCTCGATCGCCTTCTCCAGCGTCTCCACCATCTGCCGCAGCTTCGTCGCATCGCGGTGCTGCAGCAGCAGGTCGAGGAAGGGATGCGGATTCTGTTCCTGCAGGTCGGTGAGGGACGCGGCATCCGTCGAGTACCCGGTCTTGTTGGCACGTGTCTTCGGCATGCCGAGGTCCTCGAACAGCACCTGCTGCAGCTGTTTCGGCGAGCCGAGGTTCACTTCACGGCCGAGCTCTGCGTAGGCGCGGGCAGCAAGGTCGGCCGCCGTCTCCCCCAGTTCGCGATTGAGGCGGGCGAGGATCTCGGAGTTCACGGTGATGCCAGTGGTCTCCATCGCCGAAATGACCGGGATGAGCGGCAGCTCGATGGTGTCGAGCACCTTCAGCGAACCGTCATCCAGCCGTTCGGCGAGGTATTCGGCGACCCGCAGCACGTACCAGGCCTCCGTAGCGACGCTGGCCGCCTCGGTGTCCGGCACCAGCTGGTTCGGGTCGGCCTCGGCAAGCCGCTCACCGAGGAAGTCGTAGGCCTGACCGCCGAGATTCTGCGGGTGGCCGCCAGGCTTGAGCAGCCAGGCGGCGATGGTGGTGTCGAAGGCGACGCCGCCCAGACTCAGGCCTGCCCGCTCGATGACCTTCAGTGCGCGCTTGCTGTCGAAGAAGTATTTGGGCGATGAACCGGCGAGCCAGGCTTCGAGTGCGGTGTAATCGAGCCTGCCGGATGCCCACGGCACGTAGGCGCTATCGTCGCTCGATGCGAGTCCGAAGCCGGCGAGCCCGTCCGCGCCGAACTCCAATTGCACGCCGAGCGGCTTGGTGCCTTTCGCGGAGACCAGGTCGAGCCAGTGGCCGAGCTCCTCGTCGACGAGGATGCGGACGCCCGGGATGCCGCCAGCGACTGCCGAGGGCTCGCCGGCGACGACCGAGGACACCGTATCGCCCGCGGCGGCCGCGATCTTGAGGACGCGGTCGAGAAGGGTGCGGAACTGCAGTCTGTCGAAGACGTCGCGCACCGCCGTCTCGTTGATCGGGCGGCGCTCCAGATCGTTGGGGCCGACAGGGAGCTCGACGTCCGTGAGAAGCCGGTTGAGCCTGCGGTTGCGGATCGCGTTGTCTTTCTGCTCCCGCAATTTCTCGCCAACGACGCCCTTGATCTCATCGGCGTGAGCGAGCACCTCGTCGAGGCTGCCGTACTGGGTGATCCACTTGACCGCCGTCTTCTCGCCGACCTTGTCGATGCCGGTCAGGTTATCGCTCGTCTCGCCGACGAGCGCCGCGATCTCCGGGTATTGGTGCGGCTCGATGCCGTAGCGCTCGAACACGGCGTCGCGGTCGTAGCGCTTGAGCTCCGATACCCCCCGAGCGTTCGGGTAGAGCAGCGTCACGTCGTCGTTGACCATCTGAATCGCGTCGCGGTCTCCCGAGACGATCAGCACGCGGAATCCCTGCTCAGCGCCCTGCACCGCGAGAGTGGCCAGGATGTCATCCGCCTCGTAGTCCTCCTTGGCCACTGTGGTGATGCCCATCGCGTGCAGTGCTTCCTCGAGCAGCGGGATCTGTCCGATGAACTCGGGCGGAGTCACGCCGCGGGTGCCCTTGTACTCGGGGTATTCGCGCGTCCGAAACGAGTAGCGCGAGATGTCGAAGGCTACCGCGAGGTGGGTCGGCTTCTCGTTCGCGAGCAGATTGATCAACATCGCGATGAAGCCGTGGATCGCGTTGGTGTGCTGCCCTTCTCGGTTTTGGAAACTGTCGACGGGGAGGGCGTAGAACGCGCGGAAAGCGAGCGAATGCCCGTCGATTACGAGGAGGGTAGGCTTTTCGGTGTCCGGCACGGAGCCAGCCTATCCGTGGCTGCCGACAGCCCGAAGCCTTGGCGTTAGGAAGCCCATGACGACTTTTCCCGCGAATCTCGAGCCAGAACTGGTCGAACGACTGATAACCAGCGGCGGCGGCGAATTAGCCAGGAAGATGGGCATCGAGTTCCTCGAACTCTCCGCTGAGCGCTCGATCGCGACGATGCCGGTCGAGGGTAACACCCAGGTCATCGGCATCCTGCACGGTGGGGCGCATGTCGTTCTGGGAGAATCCCTCGGATCCGTGTCATCCGCAATCCACGCCGGTCCTGGCCGCGTCGCGGTCGGCATCGAGATCAACGCGAGCCACAGCCGTTCTATCGCCTCCGGTACGGTGACGGCGGTCTGCACCGCGATCAACCTCGGTCGCACCCTCGCCACCCACGAGATCGTGATCACCGACGAGGAGGGTCGCCGCCTCTCCACCGTGCGGATGACCAACTTCCTCAAGGACCGCTAGTCGGGCCTCTGCTGACGGCTCTGTCCAGGCCGGTCGACAGGACGCTGACGGCACTTCGCCGCAACCCCGCCTGTCGAACGGACAGACGGGCGGGCAAGCGGGTGGCCAGCGCCCAGGACTACTTCTTGGCGGAGAGTTGCTCGATGATTGCTTGCGCGACGTCGTGCATGGTGAGCCGGCGATCCATCGACGCCTTCTGGATCCAGCGGAAGGCCTCAGGCTCGGTGAGACCCATCTTCTCGTTGAGCAGACCCTTCGCCCGGTCGACCAGCTTTCGGGTCTCGAAGCGCTCGACCAGGTCGGTGACCTCGGCCTCGAGGGTGATGATCTGGGCGTACCTGGCCAGCGCGATCTCGATCGCCGGCAGCAGATCGTTGGGGGTGAACGGCTTGACGACGTAGGCGAGAGCACCGGCCTCGGTCGCCCGCTCCACGAGTTCCTTCTGGCTGAAGGCCGTGAGGAGCACGACGGGGGCGATGTGGTTCTTGGTGAGGCGCTCGGCGGCCGAAATCCCGTCCAGGAGCGGCATCTTGACGTCCATGATCACCAGGTCCGGACGCAACTCGGTCGCGAGGGCAACCGCCGTCTCCCCGTCGCCGGCCTCGCCGACGACCTCGAATCCGTTGTCGCGCAGTGTCTCGACGATGTCGAGGCGGATGAGGGACTCGTCCTCGGCCACCACGACACGGCGGGGGGTCTGGGGGGCGGTTTCCTGGTCAGTCACGAGCTAAAGCCTACGGTATTCTTGAGCCCGGTAACGTGCGCCGGATTGGCGGAATGGCAGACGCGGAGCACTCAAAATGCTTTGCTCGAAAGGGCGTGCGGGTTCAAGTCCCGCATCCGGCACGGTATATCGGTAGGCGGCGGGTGGATGCGAGGACGACGATGACGGGCACTCCGGATACTCCGACGGCCCCGCCCGGCTGGTACCAGGACTACGCCGGATCGTCGCGTCTCAGGTGGTGGGACGGGCTCCAGTGGACCGAGCACTTCCACGACCCGTCACTCGAGGTCTACGGTGCCACCGCCACGCCGATAGTGGGCGCGGGAACGGCCGTCTACAACGCCTACATCTGGGTGGTCGTCGCGCTCCAGCTGGTCGCCCTCGGCACCCTCTTCGGCTATGACATGACGGGCACGATGCTGGCCTCGGCGAACGGCCTGTCCGTCTACGGCACACCGGGCTACCTGCTGTTCGCCGGTTTGGGCTGGCTCTCCTATGGACTCACCGTGCTGTTCTCGTACCTCGACAGGCGAACCCTCCTTCAGGACGGCTTCGACCGGCCGTTCCACTGGGCGTGGGCCTTTCTCGGCTCAGCGGTCTACATCATCGGTCGGTCGATCATCGTGAAGCGGAGGGCCGGCCGAGGCCTCGCACCCATCTGGGTGTGGGCGGTCATCACCATCGCAACGATCATCGTTGTCATCGTCAAGGTCTCGAACGCGATGTCGGCACTCTTCGAAAACCTGCCGACAATTCCCGGGAATGCCTGACGGCTACCGGAACGGGCTGAGGCCCATCTGGTTGCGCGTCGCGATCATCTCGCCGACATGATTCGTGACATGGCCGATGAGCGGCCAACGCACGAGGAAGGCGAGCGGCTGGTCCCACATCCGGTAGAGCCAGCCGAAGACCGTGTCGTCGATTCCCGCCGCCCGGAGCCGCTCGACAGTGTCGGGCCGGTCATCGAGGTCATCCGGCGAGAGGGCGGTGAGGTAGGCGCGGACATCCAAGAAGACGGATGTCGCGAACTCGTCCACCGCTAGCGCGTCGAGCCCCGCGGCCCAGGGCTGCTCAACCTCCTGGAGTCCGTTGCCGGGGGACGCCGCATCCGCGCCGAACGAGGCCAGCCTCGGATCGTCTGTCAGCGGGCCCCTGCCGACCACCGCGAGCGCGAGCGCGGCGTGGCGGGCGACGTGGAACGTGGCCCAGCGAATCGAGTTGCCGCCGGGCATCCGTTCCCCCTGTCGCTCCCGTGGCACGAGATCGAGCACCTGGGAACGGAGGCGGGCGACGGTGTCGTCGAGTTCGGCGACGAGCCACTGGGACAGATCCACGTGTCTAGTGCGCGGCGTACGCCGGCGCGACCTTGTTGTGCGCGTCGCCAACGCGGTGCACCCGCATGTCGTTCGTGCCGCCGGAGATCCCGGGAGGGGAACCGGCGATGATGACGACCTTCTCGCCAAGAGCCGCCCTGGCCTGGCCGAGCAATATGTCGTCGACCTGCCCGAAGAGCGCGTCGGTGTGGGTCTTGCGTTCGACGCGGTAGGTCTCGGTGCCCCACACCCAGGCGAGCCGGTTCCGGATGCTCTCCTCCGGTGTGAAGGCGATGATCGGAATACGGTGGCGCAGTCGCGACATCCTGCGCACAGAGTCACCGGTCTCGGTGAAGACGCAGAGGTACTTCGCGCCGACGAACTCGGCGACCTCGGCGGCGGCCAGGGTGATCGCGCCGCCCTGCGTGCGCGGCTTGGTGCCGAGCGGTGGGATGCGCTCGAACCCGTGCTCCTCCGTCGACGTGATGATGCGGGCCATCGTCTGCACGGTGATGACCGGGTATTCGCCGACGCTGGTCTCACCGCTCAGCATCACGGCATCCGCGCCATCCAGCACCGCGTTGGCGACGTCAGAGGTCTCGGCCCGGGTCGGGATGGGACTCGAGATCATCGATTCGAGCATCTGGGTCGCAACGATGACGGGCTTCGCCATGCGGCGTGAGAGTTCGACTGCGCGTTTCTGCACGATCGGAACGGCTTCGAGCGGCAGTTCGACGCCGAGGTCGCCGCGGGCGACCATGATGCCATCGAAGGCGTCGATGATGGCCTCCAGATTGTCGACAGCCTGGGGCTTCTCGATCTTCGCGATCACGGGGAGCTTGACGCCCTCCTCCGCCATGATCTCGTGGACCCGGAGGATGTCGTCGGCGTTGCGCACGAAGGAGAGCGCGATGAGGTCGGCGCCGAGTCTGAGGCCCCAGCGGAGGTCGGCCTCGTCCTTCTCGGAAAGGGCTGGCACGTTGACGGCCACACCCGGCAGGTTGATCCCCTTGTTGTTGCTGACCGCCCCCGCGACGACGACCTTGGTAGTGACAACAGTTCCATCCGTCGACAGCACCGTGAGTTTGACCTTGCCGTCGTCGATGAGCAGCGGGTCGCCTGGCTTCACATCGTCGGGCAGGCCCTTGAAGGTGGTGCCGCAAATCTCTCGGTTGCCGATGATGTCCTCGGTGGTGATCTTGAAGATGTCGCCGACGGCGAGGTCATATGGTCCGTTCTCGAACTTGCCGAGGCGGATCTTGGGGCCCTGCAGGTCGACGAGCACGGCGACGGCGCGACCGGAATCGGTGCTCGCCTTGCGGATGTTGCCGTAGACCTCCTCGTGCACGTCATAGCTGCCGTGGCTGAGGTTCATGCGGGCAACGTCAACCCCGGCGTCCACGATGGCCCGGATGTTCTCGTAGCTCGAGGTTGCCGGACCGAGGGTGGCGACGATTTTTGCGCGTCTCATATGTTTCTTTCTCTTGGGTGTTCACATTCGCGAATGAGGGGCCGATGCCCTATCGTCTCGCGCAGGTGCTAGATGGCTATCGCCCGGTCGGTGGGGCGGATGGGCGACGGCAGTTCCGTCTCGCCCTCGAGGTAGCGGTCGACGGCAGCGGCCGCGGCGCGGCCCTCTGCAATCGCCCAAACGATCAGCGACTGGCCGCGACCGGCATCGCCGGCGACGAACACCCCTGCCTCACTGGTCTGATAGTCGGCGTCACGTTCGATGTTGCCGCGGTCCATGGGCACCCGCAGCTGCTCCTCGAGCTCGTCGCTCTCCGTACCGGTGAATCCGAGAGCCAGTAGCACGAGGTCGGCCGGGATCTCCCGCTCGGTTCCGGCCTTCGGAACGCGACGTCCGTCGAGGTACTCGGTCTCGGCGACGCGGATGGCGCGCACCTCCCCCACCTCGTTGGCGAGGAACTCGACGGTCGACGCGAGGTAGACCCTCTCGCCGCCCTCCTCGTGGGCGCTTGACACCTCGAACAGGGTCGGGGACATCGGCCATGGCTGGTGCTCGGGACGCTCGGACGGCGGCTGGATGCCGATGGCGAGGTTGGTGACGGACAGCGCCTTCTGCCGGTGCGCGGGCCCGATGCAGTCGGCACCGGTGTCGCCGCCGCCGAGGACC
>JAODMH010000056.1 GCA_025465035.1 Microbacteriaceae bacterium
CGGAGCTGTCGGACTGGCCATCGCCCTCGTGCTGCAACTCTCCGCTCGTCGTTACATTCCGTGGATCTACTGGCTCGCCGTCGTGATGGTCAGTGTTTTCGGGACGATGGCCGCGGATGTGCTGCACATCGTGATAGGGATTCCGTACCTTGTCTCGACAGCGTTTTTTGCCATCCTCCTAGCCGCGGTCTTCTACACCTGGCATCGGGTCGAACGGACGCTGTCGATTCACAGCATCACATCGCGTCGGCGAGAGCTGTTCTACTGGGCGGCCATACTCACCACCTTTGCCCTCGGGACGGCGGCCGGCGACATGACGGCGATTACTCTTCACCTGGGCTATTTCGCCTCAGGCGTCGTCTTCGCCATCGTGATCGCGATACCGGCGATCGCATTTCGCTGGCTGCGCCTCAACGCGGTCCTTGCGTTCTGGTTTGCCTACGTCGTCACCCGCCCCCTTGGTGCTTCGTTCGCCGACTGGATGGGCGTCTCGACGGCACGGGGCGGTCTCGACTGGGGAACAGGTTCCGTCAGTCTCGGATTGGCGATTCTGATCGCCGTACTCGTCGGCTGGCAGTCGGCGACTCGCAGAAGAGCGCGCGAAATCTAAATCTTCTCCTGTGAGAATTCATAGTCTCCAGCCAGCTGGCTGAGCGAACCTACCCATCTATCGACCCACCTACAAGGAGCACTTGCATGGCATCGAACGCGTTCGCCACGACAACCACAACTCGACGGATGCTGAACAAGGTGCCAGAAGTCACCGCGATCTTCTGGGTCATCAAGGTGCTCGCAACCACCGTTGGTGAGACGGCCGCCGACTTTCTCAACGTGAACCTCAGCCTCGGGCTGACGGTGACGACGGTCGTCATGAGCCTCCTTCTGGCGGCCGCGTTGGTAGCCCAGTTCCGGCTGCGCCGTTATGTTCCTGCGGTGTACTGGCTCGCGGTCGTGTTGATCAGCGTGGTAGGAACGCTGATCACCGATAACCTCGTCGACAATCTGGGCGTACCGCTGTGGACGACGGCGGTCGTCTTCGCGGTCGCCCTCACGATCACTTTCATCGTCTGGTTCATCAGCGAAAAGACCCTGTCGATCCACTCGATTCTCACCTCCCGCCGGGAGGCGTTCTACTGGCTCGCCGTGCTGTTCACCTTCGCCCTGGGAACGGCGGCGGGCGACCTGCTCGCCGAACGCCTGAGCCTCGGTTACCTGATGTCGCTGCTTGTCTTCGCCGGCGCCATCGTCGTCGTAGCCGCGGCGTACTTCATCTTCAAGCTGAACGCCGTGTTGGCCTTCTGGATCGCCTACGTCCTCACCCGGCCGCTCGGTGCGTCCACCGGAGACCTGCTCTCCCAAAGCACGAAGGATGGCGGCCTTGGGCTGGGCACGACGGGTACGAGCGCGCTGTTCCTCTTTGTCATTCTGGCGCTGGTCATCGCGCTGTCGTTCCGACGGAAGCAGTCGGCCGGCCAGCTTCCGGAACCGACCGCGTAACTCGCCGAGCTCGATTGGGCCACATCGATGGCGTTGTCGAGCCGACCTGGGGACGGGGGCGTTATCGTCGTCAGGGCGCGATCGAGGCGTCGACAAACTCGTAGATGACGCTGCGGTGGGTGGTGAACTTCGCCGACACCGTGAAGCCGAGGCGCTTGAGGTCCGCGACGTCGTAGGTATCGGCGTGTGGGGGTGTCGCGTACTCGACCATCCAGATGCGGTGCACGCCATCCAAACGCCCCAGACTAGAGGCCTCCGCGATGCTGTAGGCGGTGTCCGGCCAGCCCGTGTTCTGCGTGAACGGCACGTTCACCGTCACATCCCGGACCTTCGTGAACCCATCGGGATAGGTGTGGAGGGCGAGCCGGGGCCGGCGCGACGGTCGAATGCCTTCGTCGAAAGCGATCGCGTCGCCCTGCTGGGCATGCGCTCCGATGATCGAGCTGATCTCGGCCCAGTCGCTGTTGTTCTTGGAATACAGGCCGCGCTGAGAAAGGTAAGCGGGAAATGCCGCGCCGACGACTATCGCCACCCCGACCAAAAGAATCCAGCGGTTTCGCTGCGCGAGCCAACCCAGACCGCAGGCGATCAGGATGGCCGCCGCGGGTGCGCCATACGAGAGGTAACGGGCAGTGAACACCGGGAGCAATAGATGCGTGGCGATGAGTGTCACCGTGGGGATGAGCAGCCAGTAGGCACCGACCATCGTCAGACTCGGCATCCGTTGCGGCTGATCGGACTGCGCCTGTTCAGACCGCGCTGGTTCAGAATATGACTGAGCGGCTACGGCGGAAGCCCTCCGTATAAACCACCGACGCACGGCCGCGAAAAGAGCCACCAGGATGAGTATCCACGCCACGATCGCGAACTCGGGACTCGCGAACCAGAGCGATACGGTCAGGGTCGTGAACGTCACCTGCGTGGTCTTGTCGAGGTAGGCGATCTGGTCGCGCTCCAGGATTGCCCACACCACAACGGGTGCGGCAGCGAGAAGCGCTGCGCCGACAGCCCAACACCAACGCTTGATGAGGTCTCTTGGCACCCTGACGGAGAGCAGGATGAGGCCGTGCACCACGATGAAGAGCACGGTATAGAGAAACACGTAGGTGCCAAGGGCCAGCAGGGCGGCGTATCCGATCCACCATCCTCGCGACGGATGCCGGCGCGCGATGATCTGCAGGAGAAAATAGGTCAGCCATGCGGCGATAGCGGCGCTGAACGCGTACGACCTGGCCTCCTCTCCCATGTAGGTCACCCGAGGGAGTATGCAGCAGACGATGCCGGCGGCGATGGCGATGCGTCGTGAACCGAGGCGGGACGCGATCAGCGTCACCGCGACGACCGTCATGCCGACGGCGATCGCGCTGGGGAATCGAATAGCGAACGGTGACGTCCCGACGAGGCCGATCCAGAAGTGCAGGCCGAGATAGTAGGTTCCATGCACGGCGTCGACAACGTTGAGCATTCTGAAGAGGCTGGGGAGGGACCGCTCTGCTGACATCAGGCTTGCCGCTTCGTCTCCCCAGAGGGAGGGAATCCAGGAACCTATGGCGGACAGCGCGACGCCGGCGAGTCCCAGAGCCACGACAGCCCACAGGAACCGGTTTCGGGGGGCTGTCTGAGCGTGAAACGTCTGATCCGTCGACGCGGATCGCAAGTGAGAAGAGATGGATCCAGTTTCAGGGCTCACTCTCCAAGAATCTGCCAAGAAACGCCACCTCCCGCAGGGTTCTTAGCTGATTCTGAGAGTGGCCGGATCAGAATGAGGGTGAGGGGGTGCGTTCGGGCGCATCCTCTTTCTCTAGGTCAATTAGTACGCAGTGTGACTTCGGTAGAGCCTCAGATTATCAGCGAGTGTGAGCGCGTGGCACGGAAAATACGATCGCGGTACCGCGTGCGGAGCTGTCCAGCACGCTGACCGAACCGCCCTGCCGCACGACGATGTCCCTAACGAGGGCGAGCCCGATGCCGAATCCGGAACGGGTGTTGCCCCCTCCATCGATAGCGGTTCCTGAATGGGCGAACCTGTCGAATACCCGCGCGGGATCGATTCCCTGGATGCCAGGACCGCTGTCGCGAACAGTGACTGAAACGGTCGATCTCGTCGCCGCCACCCCGACGACGATCGTGGACCCGTCGGGCGAAAATCGGAGGGCATTGTCGAGTAACGCGACCACGCAGCGATGAGCGCTGGTGGGTGCAAGGTAGGTCCACACCGGTTCGGAACCTTCGATCACGATTCTCACCGACCTGTCCGCTCCGATCAGCTGCATGGAGTCGACGGCGAGTTCCACCACCGGATTGAGGTGCGTGGCCACGGCGAGCTTGCTTCCGGTGCCCTCTACTTCCGCCGCTGCCAACAGCTCGTTGACGATGTCGATCAGCGACCTCGTGTCCCGACGGAGTTCCACGACGGTCTCCGCGGATGGGTCGTCGTGTGACAATCCGCGTTGGAGCACTTGAAGGCGCGCGTCGAGCACCGTCAGAGGCGTGCGCAATTCATGACTTGCGTCCGCGACAAAGGAACGTTGGATGCGTAATGCATCGCCCAGCGGACGCACGGCTCGTCTGGTGACGAACCAGCTGAGGGCTCCCGCCAAAACGATCAGGACGATTCCCAGAAGGATCGTGGCACGCAACACATCGCCGGCGCTCACGTCGAGGTTGTTGGCGTGCGGGAGAGGCCCGAAAAGTTCCGCGGGCTTGACCTGCGAAATGACGAAGAGGAACATCGCGACCACGATTCCCACGACGACTACCGCGCAGGCGACGGCGATCTGCAGACCCACTATCCGCGACGCGCGCCCCACGGCCTGGACGTCGCCGTCCGTGAAGCTCCGCGCGCGGTCTTGGGTCATATCTCGCCCAGGCGGTAGCCCTGGCCCCGCACGGTGAGGACGATGTCCACATCCGTCTTGCGCCTGAGGTAGTGCACGTAGGTGTCCACGGTTCCCGGCTGGTCCTCCTTGCTGAATACCGAACGCAGGATCTGCCGTCGCGAGAATGTGGTCTGCGGATTCTCTGCGAGCAGCTGCAGCAGCGCATTCTCCCGTGTCGTCAGTAGGATTCGGCCATCGTATGGCGAATAGATGGTGCGGCTCTCCGGATAGAACTCCCACGCTCCGATCGCGACCATGGTGCCCTCACCGGAAAAGGTGCGGCGGATGGCGCGCAGTCTTGCTAGGAGCTCGTCGAACTCGAATGGCTTGACGAGGTAGTCGTTGGCCCCCGCATCGAGGCCGTGAACCTTGTCCCGCACCGTTCCGAGGGCGGTGAGCATCAACATGGGGGTCGTCACTCGTTTTCTGCGCAGAGTCTCGATGACGCCGAGACCATCGAGGGACGGCAGACGACGATCGACGACGATGACCTCGAAATCGTCGGCGAGGGCCGCTCGAACGCCCTGTTCGCCGTCGGCGACCAGAGTCACCGCGTAGGTCTCCGTCAGGACCTGCTCCATGAGGGGACCTAGTTGAGGGTCGTCCTCGATGAGAAGCAGTCGGGGTTTCTCCTCATGCAGGCTGACATCCATGGGTCGCTCCGCATCGATCGGCGTCAGGTGTGCTGGCGGATTCCACCCTATGACGGTCCGGCTGCGCATCCATCATTCCGTCAGGGCCCTCTTGATCATGCGGACACCACCGGTCGCGGCCTGAAATTCCTCGATGGCCGATCGGTTGTAGCTGACGACGTCAAGAGAGGACGGGATCACTTCGCCCCTGAGGAAGCTGCGCATCCCTTCCGCCAGCGATTCGTCGTCTTGCGGCACGACATGTATCTCGTCCCCTGGGAGCGCGTCGCGGACAGAGTCGAAGTCGACCGAGACGATCGGCAGTCCGACGATCGCCGCCTCCAGGAGCGCCATCGGCTGGCCCTCGTAGTTACTCGAGAGTACGAAACAGTCCGCGGCGGCGACGATGGGAAACGGATTCGAATAGGGACCGACGATGAACGCCGATCCTTCGAGGTGGAGCTGATCGACGATCCGTTCGAGAGCGGCCCGAACGGGTCCATAACCCACGATCACCAAACGCGCGCTGGGATTCTCGAGGTGAACCAGAGCGAACGCGCGCAAGAGGCGGGCTTGGTTCTTCTCGGAGGAGAACCTGCCCACGGAGACGAACCAGGCGGACCGATCATCGATGAGCATGTCACGTGCCCACTTCGGCACGATGGTGTCGCCGGTCTCCGGATCGATCGGATGGTCGGGGAGTTCCCTCAGGTCGACTCGCATTCCGTCACGCACCTGTCCGTCATCGACGAGGTTGCGGGCAAACGTGAACTGCTCGTCCCGAAGCCCAAAAGCGGTTCGGAGGGCCTTGCGATTCAGCTCGCTCAAGCTCGGCGACACGGACACCAGAGAGTCGAACGCCCGGTAGAGGGCGAAGACGGCCGGCAGGGTGCGCCGCATGCGTCTCCTGCCTCGGATGATGCGATTGGCTTCGGCGGACATGTCGTTGTGGAGCCAGATCGAGCGGCGGCCGGCCGGCGAGTGAAGCATCAGAATCGCCCAGAAGGTGCTGTAGCCGCTGAAATCGGCCACGATGTCGAATCGGCTGTTGCCGAAGCACCTCTTCCACTCGTCGTCCCACAGCGTCCGTTGCGAGGGGGAGTCGGCGTGGAAGGACGGGTCCCTCCTGAGGTCGGCGAGCTTGCGTCTGAGATGCGCAAACTTGCTTCCGTTCATTCCCCCGATGCGATGGAACTGTCGAACCCGTGGGTCGATGCGGGCCTGATTCGTCCGCTGCTGCGTTCCACGTGGTTGAGCGAAGATCACCGAAACGTCGTACTGGGCGTGGTCGATGGAATTGAGAAGGTTCAACGCCGAGGAGGTGATGCCATTTGATCGCATGCCCCCCAGATGAAGGAGCACAGAGGTGCGAGGATCGTCGCGGAGCGAGAGCACGCGATGTTTGTCGCGCGCTCCGCGAAAAACCACGTCGATGACACGCTGTGACGCAAGCCCGTCGTCGTGCGAGGCGAATCGCTCACGCCAGGCCTGGTAGGCGTCGGCCCGCGGCGACTCCGGCCGGGGATGCGCAACCGTTTCTAGAATTGCCGCCCCGAGTTCCTCCAGAGTCGAGCAGACCGGGCCCGGCAGGGCCGCGGGGGAGAAGTACGTTCCCCGCGCCTCCGAATACTCGTCGACATCCGGTGTGTAGAAGATGATCGGTCGATCGGTGGCGAGGAAATCGAAAAAGATGGATGAGTAGTCGGTGACGAGCAAGCTGCTGAGGCCCAGAACCGTATTCGTCGGTATGTCATTGGGGATCAGCAGCTTCTCGTAAGCGGGATTGGATGCCGCAAACCGGTGCACGGCCTGGTGGGTCTTGAGGAGAACGACGTACCGCTCCGTGCCCAGAAGCGTCTGCAACGCCTGGACCGTCTCACAGAGTTTTCGCGCGTCATCCTCGGGGGCCGAGAACGAGTCACCCTTCCACGTCGGCGCATACAGCACGATGTCACGGCCGGCGAGATCGACTCCAGCGGCCTCGAGATCGGCGCGACCCGCGAGGAACTGTTCCTGATCGAGAAATTGGTGGTCCACTCGCGGGTAGCCCTCTTCGACGACCAGACCATCGAAGATCCCGCGCAGCTTATAGGCCTTCTCATACATCTGCTGGGTCATGAAGGTGTTCTGGGAGAGCAGATAATCGGCGGCGACGAAGTTGCGGAGGGTGTTTGCCGAATCCATTGCGCCATTGGGCATGTCGTAACCCATCTGCTTCAGTGGGGTGCCGTGCCAGGTGTTGAGGTAAACCTGTCCGTCACGCTTGCTGAACTCGGGTGGGAAGGTGGCGTTGTTGACGAGGTATTGGCTGGTGGCGAGAGCTCGGTAGTAGGCCAGGGATCGGTAGCGAACGAATCGGACTCGGGGGTCCGCGGCGTGCTCGGTCTGGAATGCCCGATGTCCGTGGAGCGTGTCGAGAACCCAGATGTGTCGCAGATTCTTCATGTCCGGTGCCCGCAACAGCTCTCGGAAGAGCGCCTCCGGATTGCACAGCGCGCCGTTTCCCGCAAACGATTCGTAGAGGACTGTCCCCGGGCGTACAGGCCCACGCCGTACAGCGGTTCGCAGTTCCGCCTGCAGCGCGCGTCCCAACCGGCGGAGCCGACCCATTGCGCGACCGATGATTCTTCGCACGATATTTCCTCCCGGCACCATCACGACCGCCACCTCGTGAGAGTGTTCTGGCGCGCGCCAAAGTCTTTCTCACAGAGTATCAGCCGGGCCATCAGCGGAGTCAGCTGTGGCATGCTCTGGGCGATCACACCAAGGATTCTGGGGTGATTGCGAAGCATAACGAGAGCGCCCAATTTGCTATGCACGACCGTCGTCAAAGTGACAACCGGTCGCGCCAAACATAGTATGTCTAAGCCGTCAACCATCCAAAAAAGGGACACGCTGCATGAAACTCGCTCGGCTCGGCGACCAGGGGAGCGAGACTCCCGTACTCATCATCGACGACCGATATTACGATCTCAGCGAAGTCGTTTCCGATTTCGACGGCGCAAACCTTGCTTCTGGTGCGCTCGATGCGATCCGCCGTGCTGCGGAAGCGGGAACGCTTCCCGAACTCGCCGACGCAGCCGACCTGCGCATCGGTTCACCGGTCGCACGTCCGAGTGCGATCATCTGCATCGGCATGAACTATGCGGCACACGCGGCCGAGTCCGGTTCTGAGCCGCCAAAGACGCCCATCCTCTTTCTCAAGACGCCGAATACGATCGGTGGCCCGAATGATTCGGTAGACATCCCTCGCAACAGCACCAAGACCGACTGGGAGGTCGAGCTCGGGGTGGTCATCGGTAAGCGCGCGCTCTACCTGGATTCGCCCGCCGATTCGGCGGAATACATCGCCGGATATCTCGTGGCCAACGACCTCTCCGAGCGTGATTTTCAGCTCGCCGAGTCCGGCGGTCAGTGGAGCAAGGGCAAGTCGGCACCAGGATTCAGCCCGCTCGGCCCCTGGCTCGTCACGGCGGATGAAGTCGACTCGACCGGCCTGCGGTTGCGCAGTTGGGTGAACGGCGAACCGCGCCAGGATTCGTCGACCGCCGATCTGATCTTCGACGTCGATTACCTCATCTGGCACCTGAGCCAATATCTTGCGCTCGAGGCGGGCGACGTCGTGCTCACCGGCACACCGCAGGGTGTTGCGCTCTCCGGGAAGTTTCCCTACATCGGCGCCGGGGATGTCGTCGAGATCGAGATTGAAGGACTCGGCCGCCAGCGCCAGGTCTTCGGCCAGGCCTAACAGGGAGACGGTAATGAGCGAAGAATTTGATGGCCTGGTGGCGATCGTCACCGGTGGCGCATCCGGTATTGGCGCCGCAGTCGTGCAGCGGCTGCTCGATGGTGGGGCTCGTGTCGCGGTGCTCGATCTCAGGGTCGATGGCGCGAACGACGCGGCATTCGCCGTGACGGCGGATGTCGCCGACGACACCTCCGTGCGCGCAGCCATCGACGCGGTGGTGGCCCAATTCGGCGGAATCGACATCGTCATCAATAACGCGGGAATCGGCGCCCAGGGCACGGTCGAAGACAACGCGGATGACGAATGGGCGCGCGTCTTCAGCATCAACGTCACCGGGATGGCTCGCGTCAGCCGCGCTGCGCTTCCCTACCTGCGCACGTCGTCGGCGGCCGCGATCGTCAACACCTGTTCGATCGCCGCGACCGCCGGCCTTCCCCAGCGCGCGCTGTACAGCGCGTCGAAAGGGGCCGTGCTCTCGCTGACGCGCGCAATGGCGGCCGACCATCTGGCTGACGGCATCCGCGTCAACTGTGTGAATCCGGGCACGGCGGACACCCCATGGGTTGGTCGGTTGCTCGCCTCGGCAGATGAGCCGGCGGCCGAGCGTGCCGCCCTCAACGCCCGCCAGCCTCACGGTCGGCTGGTGGCACCGGATGAGATCGCGGAGGCGATCGCGTACCTTGCGAGCCCGCGGAACGGCTCGACGACCGGCACGAGTATCGCGGTCGACGGCGGCATGCAGGAACTGCGGTTGCGACCTCGGCAGTAAGCGGCTTTCTCCCAGGTCCGATCGATTCGTCACGCACCAAGACTCATCCCGCGAAGGAGCACCGTGGCATACGGCGACATGGCACTGGAGGACCTGCGCGCGTATTCGCCAGCATCGAACGAACCGGACGACTTTCAGTCATTCTGGTCGGCGACGCTGGACGAGTCGCGAGCGAAGAAGCGCGAAACTGTCGTCACCGCACATGACAACCATCTGACGGCCATCGACACCTGGGACGTCACCTTCAGCGGTTTCGGCGGGAACCCCATTCGCGCATGGCTACACCTTCCGGCGGGCACCGACGCGCGACTGCCCTGCGTCGTGCAGTACATCGGCTACGGCGGCGGCCGAGGGCTCGCGCACGAAAACCTGCTGTGGGCGCTCGCCGGCTATGCCCACCTTGTCGTCGACTCCCGCGGTCAGGGAGCCTCGTGGTCAGTGGGCGACACTGCGGACCCGAGTGGTGGCGAACCGGCCGTGCCCGGTGTCATGACCAGGGGCATCGAGTCGCCGGAGACGTACTACTACCGTCGGCTCATCACGGATGCCGCTCTCGCCGTCGAGGTCGCCCGCGAACTCGAGGCGGTCGATCCCGATCGCGTCTACACGACGGGTGTCAGTCAGGGCGGTGGGCTGGCGATCGCCGCGGCATCCCTCGGCAAGGCCAATGGGGCCATGCCTGACGTGCCGTTCCTCTGCGACTTCCCCCGGGCGGTGTGGATCGCGGACACGACACCGTACAGCGAGGTCGCGGCGTATCTGTCGACCCATCGCACGAGCGTCGAAGCGGTGTTCACCACGCTTTCCTATATGGACGGCGTCACCTTCGCGCGCCACGCAGCGGCACCCGCACTGTTCTCGGTTGCGCTCATGGACGACATCTGCCCTCCGTCCACCGTCTACGGCGCCTACAACGCCTGGGCGGGTGAGAAGCGCATCCGCGAATGGTCGTTCAATCGTCACGAGGGCGGCCTCGCGTTCCAGCAAATCGAGCAACTGGAGTGGTTGAGCGGCGTTCTGTGATCGACCATTCCACCCGGCGTCGGTCGCTCAGGCCGCTACCGTGACGCCTGCCTCGGCCAGGAATCGCGGATAGGCGCTCACTGTCAGGAAGGTCGGGAACTCTTCTTCGAGGGCGATCGTGCGGAAGATCTCGACGGCGTCATCGAAGCGTCCGCCGCTCACCTCGAGCTCGTCGATGAGCCGCTCGATCCAGGTCACGGTGATCGCCGTTCCCTCTTCTGTCACGGTGTTCTGGTGGATCCACTGCCAGATCTGCGAGCGACTTATCTCGGCGGTGGCGGCATCCTCCATGAGGTTGTCGATGGCCGCCGCGCCGACGCCGCGCAGCCAGGACTCGATGTAGCGGATGGCGATGGACACGTTGTCGCGTACGCCCTCATCCGTCACCGTTCCGCCGATCGACCGGATGTCCAGTAGCTGGTGCGCCGTGACCTCGACCTCGGGCCGCTGTCGTTCGAGTTGGTTGGGTCGAGACCCCAGAATGGCGTCGAACTCGGCCTGCGCGGTCGGGATGAGGTCGGGGTGGGCGACCCAGGTGCCGTCGAATCCGTCGCCGGCCTCTCGCCGTTTGTCGGCACTCACCTGCTCCAGGGCTCTGGCGGTCACCTCGGGGTCGCGCCGGTTCGGAATGAATGCAGACATCCCACCAATCGCGTGCGCCCCGCGCCGATGCGCCGTCTTGACCAGCAGTTCGGTGTAGGCACGCATGAACGGCACGGTCATCGTGATCTGCTTGCGATCGGGCAGAACGAACCATTGTCCGCGTCCGCGGTAGTTCTTGATGATGCTGAAGATGTAGTCCCAGCGACCCGCGTTGAGCCCGGCGCAGTGGTCTCGAAGCTCGTAGAGGATCTCGTCCATCTCGAAGGCGGCCGGGATCGTTTCGATCAGGACTGTCGTGCGAATGGTGCCATGTGCCATCCCGAGCGCCTCCTCGGAGAATGTGAAGATGTCGTCCCACAGGCGCGCCTCGAGGTGCGACTCCAACTTCGCCAGGTAGAAGTAGGGGCCGCTGCCCTGTTCGACGAGGAGCTTCGCGTTGTGGAAGAAGTACAGGCCGAAGTCGACGAGGGAACCGGACGCCGACATCCGTCGTCCCGTGCGGTCGATGTGGTCGAGGTGCTTCTCAACGAGATGCCAGCCGCGGGGACGCATCACGATGGTCGGCGGCGTCGGGTTGGTCACGCTGTATCGCCTGCCCGCCTCGCTCGTGAAGTCCAGCCGACCGCGGATCGCATCGTAGAGCGAGAGCTGCCCTTCGATGACGTTTGCCCAGGTCGGGCTGGTCGCGTCCTCCTGGTCGGCGAGCCACACTTTCGCGCTCGAATTGAGCGCGTTGATGGCCATTTTGCGGTCGGTCGGTCCGGTGATCTCGACACGGCGGTCGTCGAGGCCCGGCCCTGCCCCCGCGACACGCCAGGTGTCATCCGTCCGGATGTCCACTGTCTCGGGGAGGAAGCGCAGGTCGCGTCCGTTTCCCAGGTCGTAGCGAACCTGCATCCGTGCCGCGAGCCGGTCGTGGCGTCGGCCGGCGAAGCGGTCGTGCAGCCGGGTGAGGAAATGCAGCGCCTCTGGGGTCAGTATCTCGTCGTAGCGTCGTCCGAGTTCGGCGGCGATCTCGATTCGTGAACTCATTTTCTGTCTCCGTTCTGATTTGTGCGATTGGAAATTCAGGACTTCGGCCCCAGATGCCGCGAGTGAGCGGCTCCTGCACGCCTGGGGGATACCAGAATCCTGAATTTCCGAAGCGAGGGTTAGTGGAACTGGGCGGACTCGGTGGAACCCGCGAGGGCGAGCGTCGCGCTCGCCGGGTTGAGCGCTGTTGCGACTCGATCGAAATAACCGGTACCGACCTCGCGCTGGTGCTTGGTGGCGGTGTATCCGGACGCCTCCGAGGCGAATTCCGCCTCCTGGAGTTCGACGTAGGCACTCATGTGCCGCTGTGCGTAGTCCTTCGCCAGCGTGAACATGGAGTGGTTCAAGGAGTGGAAGCCGGCGAGCGTAATGAACTGGAACGCGTATCCCATGGCCGCGAGTTCGCGCTGGAAGCTGGCGATAGTCGCGTCGTCGAGGTGAGACTTCCAGTTGAAGGATGGCGAGCAGTTATACGCCAGCTTCTTGCCTGGATACACCGAATGGATGTGCTCGGCGAAGGTGCGCGCGAGGTCGAGATCCGGCTCCGAGCTCTCCACCCAGAGTAGATCGGCGTATGGCGCGTAGGCCAGGCCGCGCGCAAGTACGGCGTCGATGCCGGGCGTCGTCTCGTAAAAACCCTCCGCAGTGCGCCCTCCGCTGAGGAACGGCTGATCACGCTCGTCCACGTCACTAGTGATGAGGTTGGCGGCGAGGGAGTCGGTGCGGCCGATGATCACACTGGGCACTCCCGCGACGTCGGCCGCGAGTCGCGCGGCACTGAGCGTGCGGATGTGCTGGCTCGTCGGTACGAGCACTTTGCCTCCCATATGCCCGCATTTCTTCTCCGAGGCGAGCTGATCCTCCCAATGCACGCCGGCTGCGCCGGCCTCGATCATCGAGTGCATGAGCTCGTAGGCGTTGAGCGGACCGCCGAAGCCGGCCTCCGCATCCGCGACGATCGGAGCCATCCAGTCGATGCCGTCAACGCCTTCGGCAAACTCGACCTGGCCGGCACGGAGCAGCGCGTTGTTGATGCGACGGACCACAGCGGGAACGGAGTTGGCCGGATAGAGGCTCTGATCCGGATAGGTCTGACCGGAGAGGTTCGCGTCAGCCGCGACCTGCCACCCCGAGAGATAGATGGCCTTGAGTCCGGCGCGGACCTGTTGCACGGCCTGGTTCCCGGTGAGGGCACCGAGGGCGGCGACCCAGTCATCCGAATGGATCAACTGCCACAGCTTCTCTGAGCCGCGACGCGCAAGCGTGTGGTCTTCGCGCACCGGACCGCGGAGGTCGATGACGTCCTGCGCGGTGTAGTCGCGCGTGATGTCGTTCCAGCGTGGGTCGAGCTGCCACTCTGTTTCGAGTTCGGCTGCCGTCTGAGTCTGGTCGCCTGGGCGGAGGATCGAACGTTCCATGGTGTGCTCCCAAAGGTGAAATGTTTTGCTTCTCCTCGACTATCGGCGGTGCGTGGGGCCATCGCACCGGAAAGTTGTGCAGAAGAAATCCGTTTGTTCTGTTTTGCGGAAGAAGCGCGCATGCCACCATGGATGGATGACCATAACGGTGTTGTCGACGGCGGACGATGAAAGCATGCTCGATCCATTGACGCTCGGCCGTCGCATCCGCCTCCTCCGCACGGAGCGGGGAATGACGCTCGACGCGCTCGCCGTCGCGATCGGCCGCGCCCCATCGCAGGTGTCGATGCTGGAAAACGGCAAGCGCGAAGCAAAACTCGGCGTGCTGCAATCGGTGGCGAAGGCCCTCGAGATCGAGCTCGACGAGCTACTGTCGAACGAGGCGCCGAGTGCCCGTGCCGCGCGGGAGATCGCGCTCGAACGTGCGCAGC
>JAODMH010000070.1 GCA_025465035.1 Microbacteriaceae bacterium
ACACCGTGATCGTCAACCTGCCTGGATCGCCCGGCGGCGTGCGGGACGGTCTCGCGGTGCTCGACGGGCTGCTCGATCACCTCGTGGCACAGGTCGCGGGTGGCGCGCATGCCTGACATTTTCGCGACGATCTCGGATACGGCGATCGACGCCGCCGCGATCGAGGAGTTCGTCATGGCCGCGGAACACGGCGCGCTCGTGACGTTCCGCGGGATCGTGCGCAACCACGATCACGGACTCGCGGTCAGCGCGCTCGACTACCAGGCGCATCCGGATGCCCAGCGCTTTCTCGAGGACTGCTGCCGACAGGTGGCGGCGGAGGCCGGCCTGCGCGTCGCGGCCGCGCATCGCGTCGGCTCGCTCGTGGTGGGCGACACCGCGCTCGTCGCCGCGGTCGCCGCACCCCACCGTCGCGAAGCCTTCGAGGCCTGCGCGCACCTCGTCGAACTCATCAAGTCCCAGGTGCCGATCTGGAAGCGCCAGCACCTCGCCGACGGCGCGACGGAGTGGGTCGGGCTCTAGCACCAGCGAAACGACATCAATGCGCCGTGTTGTTGTCAATGCGGTTGCTGCAGCCGGCGCACTGACAACAAGCCGCCGCGCGGATCGCTCAGCCGCCGGCGAAGGGGGGCAGCACGTCGACGCGCGAACCGAGTGCGCGGCCGTCGTCGCGGCTGACGACGCCGTCGACGAGGAAGGATCCGGATGCCAGTACCCGCGCCATCGCATCGCCGTAGCGTTCGATGAGCATCCCGCGCAACTCGCCGACGGTCGGTAAGGACGGGAGGGACTCCTCCTCGCGGCCGGCCGCCTCGGCCGCTGCGGCGAAATAGCGCACGAGCACGTCAGCCACCAATCGCCCCCATGCTGCGCACCGGCCTGGTAAAACCGGGGAGGGACATGCCGTGCCCGGCCTGCTTGCCCCACATCGCCGCGCGCCACCGGTTCGCGATCGTCTCGTCGTCGGCTCCGTCGCGGAGAAGTCCGCGCAGGTCCGTCTCGTCGTCGCCGAACAGGCAGGAACGCACCGTGCCCTCCGCCGTGATGCGAGTGCGGTCACAGGCCTCGCAGAATGAGCGGGTGACGGAGGCGATGATGCCGACGGTGGCCAGGCCGCCATTCACGAGCCACTCCTCGGCCGGCGAATGGACGTCTTCGCGATGCGGTCTCGTGAGTTCGAACCGCACACCGAGCACATCGAGGAGCTCGGCGGCATCCACCATGTTGTCCCGCGCCCAGGTCTCGTCCGCGTCGAGCGGCATCTGCTCGATGAAGCGCAGGCGCACGCCGTTTGCGAGCGACCACCCGAGCAGGTCGGCGGCGCCGGCGAGGGTGTCGCGCATGAGCACGGCGTTGATCTTGAGCGGCGTGAGGCCGGCGTCCTTGGCCGCCTGGATGCCCGCAAACACGGCGGGAAGCCGGTCGCGGCGGGTGAGGCGCGCGAAGTGGTCACGGTCCACCGTGTCGAGCGAGATGTTGATGCGGGTCAGGCCAGCGGCGACGAGCTCGTGGATGCGGTGGTCGAGCCCGATGCCGTTGGTCGTCATCGAGATGGAGGCGTCTCCCGCGACCGCCGAACTGAGCCCGATGATCTCGGCGAGGTCGGCGCGCATGAGCGGCTCGCCGCCCGTGAAACGGACATCGTGCACCCCCAGGTCGCGCACCCCGATGCCCACGAGGCGGGCGATCTCGGTCGCGGTGAGCAGGTCTTCGCGGGGAATCGACGGAAGACCCTGCGCTGGCATGCAGTAGGTGCAGCGCAGCGAACACTTCTCGGTGATCGAGATGCGGAGATCGCGAGCGGTGCGACCGAAGCGATCGACGAGTCCGGGTACACCCGGGCGCCCGACCGTGGACGGCACTCTGGTTAAGTCGCGCCTGATGCCGGGGATCCCCAGGTCGAGTTGCGTCATCCTTTCACCCTAAGCGCTCCGCGATCAGGGCTACGGCAGAATGTGACCCGCCGCGGTGAAGAGCCGGTACCACTCCTCCCGGGTGAGGGGCACGTCGGAACCCGCCGCGGAGTCCCGCAGGTGTTCGACGCTCGTGGTTCCGAGCACCACCTGCATGTTGGCGGGATGCCGCGTGATCCACGCCACCGCGATGGCCGCGGGAGGAACGCCATAGCTCTGCGCGAGCTGATCGATCACGTCGTTCAACTCGGCGTATGTCTCCCGGTCGCCAAGAAAGACACCGTCGAAGAAGCCCTTCTGGAAAGGCGACCACGCCTGCAGCGTCATCCCGTTGAGACGGGAGTAGTCGAGGATCCCGTTGTCCCTGTCGATCGACTGGTCCAGCCCGGCCATATTGGCGGCGACCCCCGCGGCAATAAGGGGGGCGTGGGTGATGCTCAACTGCACCTGGTTCACGATGAGCGGCTGTTTCACCGAGCGCTTCAGGAGCTCGACCTGCCCTGGCGTGTGGTTGGAGACTCCGAAGTTCAGCACCTTCCCCGCGGCGTGCAGGGCGTCAAAGGCCTCGGCGACATCGTCCGGCTCGACGAGTGCGTCGGGACGATGCAGCAGGAGGATGTCGAGGTAGTCGGTCACCAACGCGTCGAGGGATTCATCCACCGAGCGCAGGATGTGCTCCTTCGAGAAGTCCCAGAAACCCGAGCGGATGCCCACCTTCGACTGGATCGTGATGGCCGCACGCTCCTCGGGCGAGAAGGTCACCGCCTCGCCGAAACGCCTCTCGCATTCGTGCGGCTTGCCGCCATATACGTCCGCATGATCGAAGAAGTTGATGCCTGCGTCACGGGCGGCTCCCACCAGGGATCGGATGCCATCATCCGTGAGCGGTGCGATCCTCATCAATCCCAGGATGATGTTCGAGGCTTCGAGGGTGGTGTTCGGCAACGTCATGGTCTTCATAGACCTATTGTCCCCGGCTACGGATCGACGTCCAATTCGCCCGCGCCATTGCGGTCACGGTTCAGTACTCTTGGAACAACGGAAGGAGCACCGAATGGGAATCATCTCTCGCGGTTTTTCCGGCCGCAGTCGCGAGCACAATCCCGACCTCCCACCCGGGCAGTACCTGACCGAGGATTTCCCTGTGCTGTCGGCTGGCCCCACGCCCAACATCGACACCGCGGACTGGGAGTTCAGCATCCGCACGGAGTTCGGCGCGGTGCACAGCTGGAGTTGGGACAGGCTCCACGAGCTGCCCATCGACGACATCGACACCGACATCCACTGCGTCACCCGCTGGTCGAAATTCGGCACGTCATGGCGTGGCGTCTCGCTCGACACCCTCTTCGCCGATGTCGACACGAGCGACGAGTACGTCATGGCGCACTCATACGGCGGCTACACGACGAACGTGCCACTCGCGGATCTGTTGGACGGCAAAGCCTGGATCGCCTTCGAGTTCGACGGCGAGCAGCTCGATCCGGAACACGGTGGCCCGGCCAGGCTGCTCATCCCTCACCTGTACTTCTGGAAGAGCGCCAAGTGGATCCGCGGCCTCGTGATGATGGATGACGACGAGCCCGGTTTCTGGGAGCAGAACGGCTATCACACCTACGGTGATCCCTGGCTCGAACAGCGCTATTCGTGACGGACGGCATTAAACCAAACGTCTGGAAGGTGGGCATCGTGGCCGAGACCCGAACGGAGACGGCATCCGGGCGCAGTATCCTGCTCGACGTCCCCGGCTGGGGCGGCAACATCGCGGGACAGCACGCGGATGTGCGGCTCACCGCCGCCGACGGCTACACGGCGACCCGTTCGTACTCGGTCGCATCAGCGGGGCCGGGCGACCGGGTCCAGCTCGCCGTCGACCGACTTCCGACGGGAGAAGTGTCGCCCTACCTGGTCGACGATCTGATCGTCGGCGACCAGTTGGAGATCCGCGGCCCGCTCGGCGGTTGGTTCGTCTGGAAGCCGGAAATAGACGGGGCCGAGCAGACCGGCCCGGTGCAGCTCATCGGCGGCGGCTCCGGCATCGTGCCGCTCGTGGCGATGATCCGCTCGCACACGGCATCCGGCAGCACCGCCCCCTTCAGGCTGCTCTATTCGGTGCGGACACCGGATGATGCGTTCTTCCGCACGGAGCTCACCGAGCCGTCACGCGGCCTGGACGTGACCTGGGCGTACACCCGCCGCGCCCCGGACGGCTGGCCGCGCCCGGCCGGCCGCGTCACCACGGCGGATCTTGAGGCGGACGCCTTCCCCGCGAGCCTCTCCCCTGCTGTCTTCGTCTGCGGACCGACCGGCTTCGTCGAGACCGTCGCGAACGCACTCGTCGAACTCGGCCACGATCCGTCGCGGATCAAGACCGAGAGGTTCGGAGGACAGTGATGTCAAGGGGCACGAGATGGTAGGCCACGTCGACGGCAACGTTCTCGCCGGGCCGCTCTCCGAGCTGTTCCAGTTCGACGTGACCACGGCATCCGCCCGCTGTGTCTCCTGCGGTGACGTCGCGACGCTCGCCTGCGCGATGGTCTACGTGGAACCCGCGAGCCTCATCGTGCGCTGCCGCAACTGCGACGACGTGCTCATGGTCATCGTGCAGGAGCCCGACCTCACCTGCATCGAACTGCGCGGGATGGCCTGGCTGCAGGTGCCGCGCTAACAGCGGCCTGCCCGGCCGGCCTGCCCCGCGCAGGCCGCTCCGAGCTCGCGGCGGAGATAATCCCGACAGCGGCGGAGAAACAGACTCGCGGAGGGAGTCGTAACTCCCTCCGCGAGGCGTTTTCTCCGCCGCCACAGGGGAAAGAGACCAGCCGGCGGGCAGACCTGCTAGCGGGCGGCTTCGCCGTCCGTGTAGTCCTCGTCGACCTGCTTCCAGGCGAACAGGGCGCGCAGCTCCTTGCCTGTGGCCTCGATCGGATGCTGAGCACCCTTCTCCCGCAGGGCGAGGAACTCCGGAGCTCCGGCATCCTGGTCCGCGATGAAGCGCTCGGCGAAGGCACCGGACTGGATGTCGCCGAGAACCGCCTGCATGTTCTCCTTCACGTGCGGGTCGATGACCCGCGGGCCCGAGACGTAGTCGCCGTACTCTGCCGTGTCGGAGACCGACCAGCGCTGCTTGGCGATGCCGCCCTCCCACATGAGGTCGACGATGAGCTTCAGTTCGTGCAGCACCTCGAAATAGGCGATCTGCGGCTGGTAGCCCGCCTCGGTGAGCGTCTCGAAGCCGTACTGCACGAGCTGCGAAACGCCGCCGCAGAGCACGGCCTGCTCGCCGAAGAGGTCGGTCTCGGTCTCCTCGGTGAAGGTCGTCTTGATACCGCCGGCACGGAGGCCACCGATCGCCTTGGCGTATGACCAGGCGAGGTCCCACGCCTGACCGGTCGCATCCTGCTCGACGGCCGCGATGACGGGATCGCCTCGGCCTGCCTCGTACTCACGACGCACGGTGTGACCCGGGCCCTTCGGCGCGACCATGATGACGTCGAC
>JAODMH010000087.1 GCA_025465035.1 Microbacteriaceae bacterium
CGTCGGCGATCTGATCGACGATGACGTTGTTCGTGATCTTCAGGTTCGTCATGGGCCCGTCGAACCACATCCCCACCTTGGTGTGCTGGACGTACAGGCCGTCGATGGTCGAGTTGCTCATCGCGCCGCCGATGCCGTTCACCTGGTCGGTGTCGATGCGTTCGCGCACGTCTCCCTCGATCGCGAAGCCGGAGAGATGCACGTTGGTGCTGCCGCCGACCGATGCGTCCTTGCCGTAGAAGCCGACGCCGGTGTGCACGGAGCCATCAGGAGCTGGGGTGCTCAGGGTGACCTGGTGCCCCGTGATGATGGTGTACCAGTTGCCAGCACCCTCGATGGTGACATCGTCGACGACGATGTGGCGATTCACCTGGTAAGTCCCGGGCGGAACATAGACCGTGAGGTTCTTCTTCTTCGCGAAGGCGATCGCCTTGTCGAAGGCCTTCGCCGAGTCGCGCCTGCCGGACGGATCGGCGCCGAACTCCAGCACGTTCGCCGCCTTCTTGAGGATGTGCGGCGCGGCGACGAGCTCAGAGTCGAGCAGGTCGATCGTCGTGGCGGCGCCCTGTGCGGGAACAGTGAGTCGCACCGTGTCACCCGCCCGATACGTCTTGCCGAGCAGCAGACGCTGCTCGTCGTAGAAGTGGTTGGGGCGGAACGGCGTCGCGATCGTCGGAGTCGGTGTCGTCGCGGCGGGGACGCAGCCGCACTCCGTGATCCACCAGTCGGGGTGCAGCAGGCCCGCGTTCGGATCGTTCGAGAATGGGTACTGGTTGTACAGCCAGGCGTACTGCGAGGTGAGCGTCATGGTCTTTCGCGCTCCACCGTTCACCGTGACGGCGAGAGGTGCGGTGATGCCGCCGCCGTTGGGTGCGTCCGGAATGCTGTACCGCACGGTGATCGCGTTGGCCGCACTGGGCAACGTGAACTCGACATACTGCCCGGGGGTCAGCCTGACGGCCGAACGGCCGGAGGCCTCCGCCGGCAGCGTATACGCGCTGCGGTCCGGGCCCATGATCGTGCCGTTCGTGGCGGCCTTCTCGGCCTCCTGCTCGCTGAAGTTGACGGTGGCTCCCCGACCGGCGACCAGCGAAGGGTCGAGCGCTGCGCGGGTCACCGCGGGGCTCGAGCCGGCCACGGCGATGGCGGGACCGCCGCCGCTGATCACCACGCCGATGGCGATGGCGAGCGCGGCCGTCGATGCGACTCCCAGCCGTACTCGGCGCGAGCGCCAGGTGGCTGCAGTGAGGGGGATATTCCGTGTCATCGTTGACTCGATTTCTCTCAGAAGCGTATGCGTCCGGCTGGTCGAAGCGGCGCGGACATCTCTGCGTGACGCGACTTTATGACTTCTGTACGCCAACCCACAAGACCCTGAGAAGAAATATCACTAAATTGATCTGTTCTTGCGTGAATCAGCGCAATTCTTGACATTGCTTGCGCAAAAGATGTCGCGGTCCGACGAGTCGAGACCTCAAGATCCCGTCATCTCGAGAACGAGGTCAACGAAGGCGAGTGCCGCAGCGGAGGTTCTCCGCCTTGTTGGGAAGGCGAGCGCGATCTCCCATTCCACCGGCGGATCGAGAGGGACGAAATCAACCCGGTCCGACCGTCGGGCGATGGACTGGGGTATCAACCCGAGCCCGAGACCTGCCCGCACGAGTTCGACGACGGTCGTCAGGTCGGCGACTTCCACACTGATGGACCGATCGACGTGAGCGGCGGCAAACGCCCGGTCCGCAACCAGGCGCGTTCCCCAACCCACGGGAGTCTCGACGAAGATCTGTCCGGCGAGGTCGGGAATCGTCACAGCGGCATTCCCGCCGAGCGGGTGCCCGGCAGGGACGGCGAGAAGAAGTGGTTCGCTTGCCAACCGAGTGAATTCGACTCCCGTGAAAGTGTGACCGGCGCCAGAGACGAAGGCCATATCAAGCTCGCCGGACTCCACCCCTCTGCCGAGTTCCACGGAGCCACCGCGCGCCGGTCTCGGCTGCAGGTCGACGCCGGGTCTCTCGTCCCTGAACCAAGCGAGGATCGATGCGAGATCGACGGCAAGCATGGACTGCATGATGCCGATGCGAAGAGTGCCCCGCATCCCGCCAACGGTCGCCTGGACGGCGTCGAGAGCCGCTGCCGCAGCCGCAAGGGTCGCGCGGGCTTCCGGAAGGAATACCCTCCCGACATCCGTCAGCCGAACGTCGTGGGTAGTCCGCTCGAACAGGGGCACGCCCAACTCCCTTTCCAGACCTCGCACCGAGACTGAGAGGGCGGACTGGACGAGGTGGACGCGGCGAGCGGCACGGGTGAAGCTGCCTTCCTCCGCGACGGCGACGAAATGTTCTAGCCTCCGAAGCTCCACGCACCACCTCCATCATGAGCGTTATGAATAATCGTAATTCCTAACTTGCGTTGGTATTGATAGGCCCGGCCAAGGGATCATCGAGAGTGTGCCCACACAAAAAATAGTCGCCCCCGCTCACCACCGAGGCTTTTGGGTCGTCGCGAGTGCCTTCCTCCTCAACATGGCCTTTTCAGCAGTTCCGACGCCGCTCTATGCAATTTATGCCGCTCGAGACGGCCTCACCACCGTGCAAATCACGCTGATCTACGCGGTGTACGCCGCCGGCGTCATCCTCAGTCTTTTCTTCGGTGGGCACGTCTCGGACCGGGTTGGACGGAAGGTCGTGTTCGTTCCTGCCCTGCTCGTCAACGTGCTGAGCGCAGCCGTATTCGTCCTGTGGCCAAGCTTCATCGGCCTCATGATTGCGAGGATCATCTCGGGAATCTCCATCGGATTGACCACAGCCACCGCCACCGCCTACTTGTCCGAATTGCATCTCGGTGCCACCGCCGATTCGTCCAGCCGGAGGTCGCAGGTCATCGCGACGGCTGCGAACCTCGGCGGAATCGGCGTCGGGCCACTCGTTGCCGGAGTTCTGGCTCAGTACGCGCCCTACCCACTTCAACTGTCCTACATCGTGGTGGGAGTCGCGATCGCTGCGCTGGCCATCATGGTCGCCCTGTCCCCCGAGACTGTCGTTCTGCCAGAGCCAGTCCCCGCCTATCGCCCCCAGCGTGTGGTCGTTCCGCGGGAGGCAAGGGGCACGTTCTTCGGCGCAACCGCGGCGGGAATCAGTGCGTTCGCGGTCTACGGCCTCTTCAACTCGCTAGTCCCGTCCTTTCTCGCGAACACCATGCACGAGACCTCTCATGCTGTCGCAGGACTCGTCGCGTTCGCCGCGTTCGCCGCCGGTGCCGTCGCCCAGATCACGTTCAGCCGGTGGACGACTCGAATGATGCTGATCCGGAGTGTCGGCATCGTTATTCTCGGCCTTGCCCTATTCACCGGCGGGATGTGGCTACCGAACGTTGCTCTGTTCATCGTTGGCGGCATCATCACCGGAGCCGGAGCCGGCCTCCTCTTCCGCGCCGCGCTCGTGACGGCGGGGTCCGCTGCCGCCCCCGAAGCGCGGGCAGAAGTCCTCGCCGGGTTCTTCCTCGGCGCGTACATCGGCCTCTCCGTGCCGGTCATCGGCCTGGGGATCGCGACGGAATACTGGCCCGCCACCGACGCGCTCCTCGCATTCGTCGCCCTGGTTGTCATCGCGATGATCTTCTCCGTCCGCGGACTGACGCGAACGCCCGAGTTACCCACACCCCAGGGGGTGAACTGAACGAGCCATCCCGGTTCATGGCGACCGGCCAACGAACAAAGGCCGCCCTCTCGGACGGGCCCGACAACGCGCGATAGCGACCAATGGTGGAGATGGGGGGAATTGAACCCCCGTCCACTGCTGTGGTCATGTGCCTTCTACGGGTGTAGCCAGTGAAAGCGTTCTGCTCGGCTCCGGAATTTGCCACTGGCATCTAATCCGACGAGCCCAGCCCTAGTTAGAGTCCCGCTGTGCCCTAAGACGTAGCACGGCAGCAATCTCTCTGAATAACGCCAGAACCCGGGTAGAGAGCATTCCCGGACTGACGGTCTCTATTTAGTGCTGAAGAGAGAACTTACGCCGCGAGGGCGAAGTCTGCCTTAGCAGAGACAGTGCTGTTTTTATTGGCACTTATTGTTTGCAGGCTGCGTTAACGAGATAACCCTGCATCCTCGACCCGCTTCTCACAGTCACGCAGGCAATGTCGAAACCGATCATCCCCATGTGCACCTTCTGTCGAAAGTGGGTCGCTATCGCGCGCTGTTGAGTTGTCAATACCGCCCGGAGGCAGCCCTCTAGTCTACGACGGATGCCCGGCGTGCGCCACCGGGCATCCGCGTCGATCCGCGCCCCTAATGCGACATGATCCAGGCGAGCAGATAACTCCGCGAATTGGCATCGTCGATGAACTTCTCCGGCAGGTCGCGTGCCGTGACAAGCGCCGACTTCGCCGAATCCGGGCCGCCCAGCGCAGAGTACATCAGGAGATAGTCGCCGAACTGCACGCCATAACCGGCGGGCGTCGCCGCCGTCACGTTCGTCGCAATGCGGGCGGGGTCCCCCGCGAGATAGCTGGCCACCGGACTCATCGGAATCAGCAGGATGCCCAGCTTGGCGTTCGCCTCGGCACTGAACCAGGTCGAGTAGTCGCGCTTTCCGCCCCAGTTGAGCGACACGATCGAGTGCCCGTAGCCGGAGTACGCCGGATCGGAGCGGTTGAAACCCGTCCAGTAGGCGTTTGCCGACGCGGCTTCGCTCGACAGCATCCAGACGGCCTCCTTCTGCAGCGAGGCGTTGCCGGTCACCCCGGCCCAGAGGGCGAGTCCGTTCCAGGCGCTGACCGCCTCGGAGCTGGATTCCTGGTTGTTGCCATCCGCGAACGGCGAGAAACCGGACGCCCAGGAATGCCCGGCGTATGCGTCGAAGACACGGCGCTCGGGAAAATACGTCGAGGGACCGCTCGTTGCAAGATCCGCGGCAAGCAGATTGATGACCGGCGCGATGTCCCGCCGCAATTGCGGATCGTGAGCGGCGGCGACGCTGGCGGCATAGAGGAAGTAGCCGTAGTGGAAGTGGTGATCGTTGAATGCGTCCGACCCGAAGGAGGCCGTCATGCCCACGACTCCCTTCATCGTCGCGTCGTAGACGAAGCAGCGATCCGACCTCTTCGTACAGCCCTTCGGGTCCGTCCATTCGCGAAGCGCCGCATCGAGTCGCGTTCTCACCGTGGTCGCGGCCGAATTGTCGCCGAGTTGAGTCGCGAGGGTCAGCAGGTTGGCGAGTCGATACAACGCCTTGCCGCCGAAATAGCTGTCAGCGGGAACCACCGTGCTCGATGCGACATCCTGGCTGAGCTGCTGTCGAAGCTCAGCCTTCTGTGCCTGGCCGAGCGCAGCCAGATCGAGCGAGCTGGACGGCGTGATGGCCGCAGCCGACCAGGCCAGGTTGGTGCCGGAACACAGGGTCATGCTCCCGTACGCGGAAGGATAGCTGCCCAGCGCACAACTCGAAGCCTTCAGGGTCTTTTGCTGGTGCGGCATTGCCGCGATGAGAGTGTCTTTCCGTCCCGCCGTCTGGTAGGTCAATTCCGTCATGACCTGCTTGCTCGCGGTCGAATAGGCGAGCGAGACGGACCGGACCGGCACGACGAACTTCGAGAGCGAGGCCAGACTGCCGTCCTTCGGAACCGCGAACCAGACCGCCGACCCGCCCGCATTGAGCGAGAGGCTCGTTCCATCACCGCCCAGCGAGCCGGAGGTGCGCAGCCCGTAGGTCGTGCCTCCGATGTCGGCCGACCATACACCGTCACCAGCGGGGTGG
The DNA here is from genome assembly GCA_025465035.1 of Microbacteriaceae bacterium. Taxonomy (GTDB): domain Bacteria; phylum Actinomycetota; class Actinomycetes; order Actinomycetales; family Microbacteriaceae; genus Lacisediminihabitans. The sequence goes on from JAODMH010000087.1 coordinate 5,754, forward strand.
AACGGCTGGCCGATCCTCAGGTTGAGATTGTGGGCGGCGGTGAAGCTGACCAGCGGCGAACCTTCCGCGATCACCGTCGAGCCCAGAACCTTTCCGCCCGTGTCTGACGCCGCGATGGTGACCGAAGCATCGTCATACGCCGTGATCATGCTGGATGCCGCGTTCAGGTCCACGGAGACGCTCGGCGTGTAGCCGGCGGTGATCGTGTCAGAACCACTCGTGACCGTCGGCAACCCGAAGCCGAATCCCTTCGGGGTGAGACCGAAGGACAGCGGCAGCGGGAATACCGGCAGGGGCGTGTTCCCGAAAGCCAAGCCGGAGAACCATCTGTTGGTCGGCGGCGCCAGCCCGTGCGCGAGCCGTGACGCCGGCGGCGCCTTGACGGGCTGCTTGGGCAGTTGGGCCACGGTACCGCCAACCTGTGAAGCGGGCAGAATCCCATTTCCCGTTCCCGAGACCGGAGTCTGGGTCGATTGCGTACTGCAGGCCGCGACAAGCACGACCATGATGGCGGAGGCGAGAACGGCGAGTATGGAAGACAATCTCGAGCGAGGCATCACATTCCGATCTGTCGCAGGAGGGTGAAGAAGGAATCCTTCACCCCGGCGAGGGGTCCATCATCGCGAAGGTGGAGGATGGCGGTCACCGGACTGCCCGGTTTTACCAGGCCGCCGTATCCCCCATCCACCAGGCCGCGTGTCTTCACCTCGATTTCGGCGTCGGCCTTGCCGCCCACCGTCACCACCCGAATTACCGAGACCGTGCCCGTCACGCGCCGGTTGTCCGGAAGGATGACATCGACCAGGGCGCCCTGCTGAATGCGTGCGAAGTCATAGGAATCCACCCGGAACTTAGCCAGCACGAAAATCGAGCCACTACGGTCGATGGTTGCCAGTGCCTGGCCTGCATCGACGAATCCGCCGACGCGGGCGACCATCTTCGACACGATCCCTGGTTCCGTGGCGGTCAGCGTGACCATGCCGGTTTGACTCACGGTATACGCGGCACTCGACGGAACGCCCTTCGGGCTCGCAAGGTCACGGAGCAGGGTCGCGCTTTGGATCGTCAGGATGGGATCACCCTTCTTCACCCTGTCCCCCTCCTGGACCGCCTGGTTGACCACCGATCCGGCATAGTCGGAACCCACGACGTAGGTCAGTGCCTCGAATGACGCAGAATTGCTCGCCACCTGGCTCTCCCGCTGATTGAGAACGAGGGTGGCGCCCGCCACGATGGCGAAGACGAGAATCATTCCGCCCAGAAGGCGGAAGCGGTTCGACCAGGTCATCGGAGTGCCTTTCTGCTCTGAATCGGGACGTTCAGCTGCACGGAGCCCATCGCCGGCTGCCGTACCGGGCTGCCGGCCGGCCGACGCGCGAACGTCGGGTAGACCTCCGGCCGTACCGGCAATGCGACCCTGGCCAGATGTGATTCCTTCATCGCCGCGAGGATGAACACGCCGAGCACCACCGTGCTCGTCACGTTCCAGGCTGTCGCGAGGGTGAGCGTTTCGTGGCCGATGTCCTTGACGATCGCCACGGCCGAGGTGAGCAGCAGGAACGTGAAGACCAACACCTGCGGGATCATGAAGTTGAACGGTGACACCCGCTTGCCCGTTGAGCCCGTCACGTGCCATTTCTGCTCGCGGCCGGCGAATACGTTGAGGAACGCCCGAATGTAGATCGGGAAGGATACCGTCGCCATCACCAGCGTCGCCGGTCGGAATGATCCCATCGTGTTGAATGCGAGCATGATCTGCATGCCGTAGAAGCCCAGGTAGAAGAGCAACCAGGTCAGCCAATTGACGGACAGGTTCACGGGTCTCAGGTCGAAATAGATCTCAAGCGGCGGCACCAGGAGCAACAACAGCGGAACGATTCCGACGAGATAGTGGGTGGCGGTCACCATGTACTGCAGACGCTGATCCATGGTCAGTCGGCGACGCGGGCTGAGGGGATTGTGCTGCAGGAGGATCTCGAATCCCCCGGACGCCCAGCGCAGCTGCTGCTTGGTGTAGTCCTCGACGGTCTCCGGCGCGTCGCCGACCGCGAGCGTGACGGGAATGTAGACCGACCGCCAGCCGCGCTCGTGGAGCAGCAGCGACGTCCAGACATCCTCAGATTTCGATCCCGTGTACATGCCCCCGATGTCGTCGATGGCTGTGCGGCGGAAGATCACGTTGGTGCCGACGCAGAACGCCGCATTGAAACGGTTGCGGCCCGGCTGAATGAAGCGGTAGAACACCGATTGCATGAACCCGGCGCCGCTGGAGACGAGGTTCTTGATGTTGCCATAGGTCTGCGGTGTCTGAACGAATGCCACAGCCGAGTCGATGAAGAACGGCACGGTTTCGTAGAGGAAGTCCTCTTTGGGCACGAAGTCGGCGTCAAAGATAGCGAAAAACTCACCGTTGCTCAGTGCCAGCGCGTGGTTGACGTTGCCGGCCTTCTGGCCATTGTTGCTGAGACGACGAACGTAGCGCGCGCCGATCTCGGCAGCGAGGTCACGCACGGCGTCCGAACCACCGTCGTCGAGAATCCAGGTGATGTGCTCTCCCCGCATGGCGAGGGCCGCCAGGGTAGTGCGGCGCACGACGGGAAGCTGTTCGCCGTACACGGTGATGAACACGTCGACGGTGACTGGCTCGTCGTCGACGAAGATCGACCACTGCTCCGGGCTGGAGTCCGTGCCGTCGCGCTCAATGCTCTCCGCGTCGAAGATGCGTTCCTGGGCGTGATTGAACGCGAAGTCGCGTGGATCCTGGGTTCCGGACAGAATCGTCCACATCGACACGAGCGCCTGGGAGACAAGGATCACTTCGGCCGTGATCACCAGGCCGTACGGCAGCCAGTCCCCACGGTTCACGGGATTCAGGAGAAAGAACGAGTAGGCGAGCACCCCGATCGTCGCTGCTAGTACGAAAAGCTGGAGGGTCGGCGAATTGGCGGCGCCATTCTCGGATCTGCCGGGGAGCGGCGTGTGTTCCGTGCGGCGGGGCCCGCGGTATGGCCTGTCTTTCCACAGTGCTGTCAAGATGCTGTTCTCCATTCCGTGACGGGCGCGCAAGCGCGCCGACGTAGGTGGTGGGATACGGCGACGACGACGTTGTGATGACGGAAAAAACACGTCATCTCTGCAAACTGCTAGCGAGCCACCTTCGATCAACCCGTGCTGTGGATGTCGCACGGGGCGGGTGGTGGGTGGAGCGTTTGGGGCGGCTCTTACTCAAGGCTAAGCACACGTCGCCTGTGGAACACCACCTCGGCGGAAGAAATGTACCCCTATTGGGGGGAATCGTGCCGTAATTGTCCCCCGGCTGCGAGCTCGCTCGCCGACCGGACTACGGCAACAACGACCGCGCGCCGGTTTGTTGTCCGCGCTGGCGTTGTAACCACCGCACGGACAACAAACCGGCGCGCGGTGAGGCTAAATCGCCTCGAGAATCGGCTCTTCCTCGCTGAAGTCCATCGCCGGCGGGCGGTGAGTGAATCCCCTGGTGAGCGCGAGCAAATAGATGAAACCGATGACGACCCAGATGCCGCCGATGATGAAGGCAAGCACCGGCAGGCTGGTCCACAGGTACACCACCAGGGCGAAGCCGAGAACGGGCGCGACCAGATACTTGACAATGGCCACGGCGCCGCGCTCCTTCTTGTCGACGAGGTAGGTCTTGATGACCGCCAGGTTGACGAAGGAGAAGGCGATGAGCGCACCGAAGTTGATCATCTGGAAGACCCAGTCGAGCGGGATCACCAGCGCGACGAGTCCGAGCGCGCCGATGATCATGATCGCGAGGTACGGCGTCCTGAACGTGCTGTGCAGGCGGCCGAACACGCGCTTCGGAAGCATCCCGTCACGACCCATCGAGTACAGGATGCGGGAGACGCTGACCTGGGACGTCATGGCCGCCGCGAAACTTCCCGCGACGAACGCCGCCGTGAAGAGCCCAGACAGCACCACGCCGCCCGCCCGCGCCATGAGGTCGAGGGTCGCGGCATCCTGGCTGAGATGCGCGAAGTCAGGGAAGACGAGTCCGGCGACCCAGGCGGAGACCGTGAAGATCAGCCCACCGGCGAGGGTCGTGAGCATGATGGCCCTTGGAATGGATTTCTTCGGCTCGCGAGCCTCCTCCGACAGGGTCGAGACCGCATCGAAGCCGAGAAAGGCGAGTGCGAGGATGGCCGCTCCGGCAGCGAGGTGTGGAATGTCGGCACCCTTGCCGAAGAACGGGTCGAGAATGCCGACGGTCTTCGGGTTGCCCGAGAGGTAACCGATGCTCGAGATGACGAAGATCACGACGAACACGATCTGGGCACCCACCAGGGCGAGATTGACGTTGGTCACGAGATTGATACCGATGACATTCAGCACCGTCACCAGCACGACCGAGAGGACGACCCACACCCAGAACGGGATGGCGGGAACGACCGCCGACATGTACTGGCCGATGAGGATATAGCTCAACATCGGCAGCAGCAGATAGTCGAGCAGGAGAGCCCAGCCCACCATGAAGCCGAGATGACCGCCGAAGGCCTTCTGCGTGTAGGTATAGGCGGACCCGGCGACGGGATATTCGCGGACCATGTTCGCGTAGCTGTACGCGGTGAAGAGCATGGCGATCGTGGTGACGACGTAGGCACCGGCGAGATGGCCGTTGGTCGCAGCGGTCGCATAGCCGTAGCTGGTGAACACGGCGAGCGGCAGCATGTAGGCAAGTCCGAAGACCAGCAGAGCCGGCGTGCCGAGCGCGCGCTTGAGCTTGGTCTGCCCGGTGCGAACCGGGGCTGGTGAGGCGTGAGTTTCTGACACTGGATTCCTCTTCGTTATGGTTCGCGAATAAGCGACGGACATGAGCCCGTATCAGCGGGTTCCCAGTAATGTACACCTTTGGTAAGCGCCAGAGGCGACCAATTACGGACCAATAAAGTACCCATCGGGGTCGCGACGCGAAGGTGAGAGGATTTGAGGCATTCGACCGACGCTGGGAGTCACCGTGACCGACACGATCATCACCGTCCAGGGAAGGTTCACCGCCTTCTACCCCGCCGAGCGCGCGACCGTGACGGTGGGGATCCACCTCGAGGGTCCTGACAGGAACGACGTCTTCGCGGCCACCACGACCTCGGCCGACGCGCTTCGCGGCGAGATCGTTACCAGGCACTCCGCGAGCAATGGACCGATCACCTGGTGGTCGAGCGACGCGGTGCAGGTGTGGAGCGAGAAGCCGTGGAACAAGGACGGCAAGCAGCTACCACCCGTGTTCCACGCCCGCGTCGGCTTCACCGCGAAGTTCAGCGACTTCGTCGAACTCTCGGCCTGGGTCGAGCGGGCCGCCGCGATCTCCGGAGTGTCCGTCGCGAACATCGCCTGGGACCTCACCGAAGCGCGCAAGAACGGGGTGACGGCCGAGGTGCGCTCTCGCGCGGTCAAGGACGCCGTCGCCAAGGCCAGCGTCTACGCCCAGAGCATCGGGCTCGGCTCTGTGCGCGCGATCGCGATAGCCGATCCCGGAATGCTCGGCGACCAGGTCGGCACATCGGCCGTCGGCACGCCGGCCGACGGCTCCATGCGCATGGCTGCGGCATCCGAGCCGGCCGCTCCGGCGCTGTCCCTCAAGCCGGAGGATATCGAGGTCGATGCCGTCGTCGACGCCCGGTTCGTGGCCAGCTAATCCCCGAGGTTGCGCTGGGCGGACATCGCGCGCTGAGCTTCGCGGGTGTCCTGTCGTTCGCGCAGTGCCTGACGCTTGTCGTACTCGCGCTTGCCCTTCGCCACCGCGATCTCGACCTTGGCCTTGCCGTCGCTGAAGTAGATCGAGAGCGGCACGATCGTATAGCCGCCCTCCTTGGTCTTGTTGTGGATCTTGAGGATCTGAGCCTTGTGCAACAGCAGCTTGCGCTTCCGGCGAGGAGGATGGTTATTCCACGTTCCCTCGTTATATTCGGGAATGTGCACGGCATCCAGCCAGGCCTCGCCGAATTCGATGAAGGCGTAACCGTCCACCAGGGATGCACGACCGGCCCGCAGCGACTTCACCTCGGTTCCCGTGAGAACCAGTCCGGCCTCATAGGTGTCTTCGATGGTGTAGTCGTGGCGGGCTTTGCGATTGGTGGCCACAACCTTCTGGCCACGTTCCCTGGGCACGATCAACTCCTGTTTCAGCGCACACGGACGGCCCGGGCGCAGCCCATCAGTCTAGCTTGCGAAGAGACCCACTACACCTTCAGATAGCGACCGATCGCGAAGCTGGCGGA
>JAODMH010000091.1 GCA_025465035.1 Microbacteriaceae bacterium
GCGCTGCAGCAACAGTTCACCGACTTCACCTGCGACAAGGTGGCGACGGCGAATACCAACGTCGCGGATCCGAACAAGCCCCTCATCACCTGCGACAGCTCCGGGCAGTACAAGTACATCCTCGGTCCGGTGGAGGTCGCCGGTGAGACGATCACGGACGCGACCAGCGGGCAGAACGCCAACAGTCAGGGCGTGACCACCGGTCAGTGGGCGGTCAACATCGTCTTCAACGCGAAGGGCACCACGGAGTTCGCCGCGGTCACCACGCGACTCAATGCCCTCACCGGGGTGCGGAACCAGTTCGCCATCGTGCTCGACGGGCGCATCATCTCGGCGCCGACGACTAATGCGGTGATCACCAACGGCAAGCCGCAGATCACCGGCTCGTTCACCCAGACATCGGCGAAGACCCTCGCCGATCAGCTCAAGTTCGGTGCACTGCCGATCGGCTTCAACGTGCAGAGCAACGACACCATCTCGGCCACCCTGGGTAAGAGCCAGTTACAGAGCGGTCTGCTCGCCGGGCTCATCGGCCTCATCCTCGTCGTGCTCTACTCCCTCATCCAGTACCGCATCCTCGGGTTGCTGACAGTCGCATCGCTCGTGGTCGCCGCGGTGATCACCTACCTGGTCGTCATCCTGCTGTCCTGGCGGGAGGGCTACCGACTGTCACTCGCCGGTGTAGCCGGTCTCATCGTGGCCATCGGTATCACCGCGGACTCCTTCATCGTCTACTTCGAGCGAATACGCGACGAACTGCGGGATGGCCGTGCCCTCGAGTCAGCGGTCGAAGCGGGCTGGAAGCGGGCCATCCGCACCATCATCGCCTCGGATACCGTCAACTTCATGGCCGCCGCGATCCTGTTCATCCTCGCTGTCGGAAACGTCAAGGGATTCGCGTTGACCCTCGGACTGACGACGATCATCGACCTCGTGGTGGTCTCGCTGTTCACCCACCCGATGCTGCAGCTCATCGCCCCACGACCCTTCTTCTCCGAGGGACACCGCTTCAGCGGTCTCGATCCGCGCGCGCTGGGCGCCGTCTACCGCGGTCGCGCGACCTTCCGCGAACCGGTGACCGTGTCGGCCGCGAAGAGGGCGGCTGTCAGCCGCGAGGCGCAGAAACGGCAGACCATCGCCGAACGCAAGGCCGCCGAGCAGGCCGGACCGCCCAGTAGTCGCAACAAGGGGAAGGATTCCTGATGGCCAGCTTCTCCCAGTTCGGCAACGACCTCTATACCGGCAAGCGCTCCTACAACATCATCGGACGCCGCAGGATCTGGTATTCCATCGCCGCGGTGCTCATCCTCATCGTCGTGATCGTTCCGATCCTCCGGGGCGGCTTCGTCTTCGGCATCGAGTTCGTCGGCGGATCCCAGTTCGAGATCTCGAACACGAGCAACCTGAGTCAGCCCTTCGCGGCGAGCGCGGTGACAAGCGTCGTACCGAATGCCAACCCGCGCGTCACCACGGTCGGCACGAACTCGGTGCGCATCCAGACCGATCAACTCACCAGCAGCCAGAGTTCCAACGTGCAGGATGCCCTCGCGAAGGCGTACAACATCAAGCGCTCGGACGTCACAGCATCGTTCATCGGTGCGACCTGGGGACAGGACATCACCAGACAGGCGCTCACCGGTCTGATCGTGTTCGTCGTGCTCGCGGCGATTGTCATGGCGCTGTATTTCCGCACCTGGAAGATGTCGCTCGCCGCGCTCATCGCCCTGATGCACGACCTCATTCTCACGGCGGGTGTCTACGGCGTCTTCCACATCGAGGTGACCCCGGCGGCGGTGATCGGCTTCCTGACCATCCTCGGCTATTCGCTCTACGACACCGTCGTGGTGTTCGACAAGATCCGAGAGAATACCAGCGAGGATGGCGCCGAGTCGCGGCGTACCTTCGCCGAATCGGTCAACCTCGCCGTCAATCAGACCCTGGTCCGCTCGATCAACACCTCGGTTGTCGCGATCCTTCCGGTCGGCGCGATCCTCTTCATCGGTGCCTTCGTGCTCGGCGCAGGAACTTTGCGGGACATCTCGCTAGCCCTGTTCATCGGAATCATCGTCGGCACCTATTCCACGATCTTCATCGCGGCCCCGCTCTACGCCCACCTGCGCAGCGGGGAAGAAGCCATCAAGAAGCGGGACAAGCGCACCGCGGCGACCCGTCAGGCGAGCATCGCCAACCAGTAGTTCGTGAAGAGGAGCGCAGCATGAGCGGTTTACCTGAGGTCAGCGCGGCCGAAGCCATCGAACTCGCGAAGAATGGCACCTGGGTGCTCGACGTGCGTGAGCAGGACGAGTGGGACCGCGGACACTCGCCCCTCGGCCACCTTTTGCCGATGTCGGCTCTCGCCGAGCGGCTGCCAGAGGTTCCCACCGGTCAACGCGTGCTGGTCATCTGCCACGCCGGTTCTCGTTCACTGCGGGTGGCCAGGTCGCTACACGACGCCGGCTACGACGCTGTCAACGTCGTCGGCGGCATGCTCGCCTGGGCCGCGGCAGGCGGAGAACTCGTCTCAGAGGGCCCGGACGAACCGCGCATCGGCTGACGGGTGACGTTATCGCGCCCTCAGCGAACCCGACGGGAACGTTCACCACGCGGTGATAGTTTTGCACGGGGAGGAGGAGCGATGACCGAGACGACGACGCCCAGTCCTGCGCCAGGAACCGCCTCTCTCCGCACGCTTCTTCCCCGGATCTTCTCCAAGGCGCAGCCGACCGGCGCGGTGGACAGGCTCATCAAGACTGCGCGGCTGCATCATCCGAAGTCCGATGTCGGCATCATCGAACGGGCATACACCACCGCCGAGATCGCCCACCGCGGCCAGCTGCGGCGGAGCGGCGAGCCGTACATCACCCACCCGGTCGCGGTCGCCCAGATCCTCGCGGACCTCGGCATCGGGCCGAAGACCCTCGCCGCAGCGCTTCTACACGACACCGTAGAAGACACCGATTACACCCTCGACCATCTGCGTGACGATTTCGGTGACGAGATCGCCATGCTGGTGGACGGCGTCACCAAGCTCGACAAGCTGAAATACGGCGACAGCGCCCAGGCCGAGACAGTCCGCAAGATGGTCGTCGCGATGTCGAAGGACATCCGCGTGCTCGTGATCAAGCTCGCCGACCGACTTCACAATGCTCGCACCTGGGGCTTCATGCCGACCGAGAGCGCCACGCGGAAGGCCCAGGAGACTCTCGAGATCTACGCGCCCCTGGCGCACCGGCTCGGCATCCAGACCATCAAGTGGGAACTCGAGGACCTGTCCTTCGCGGTGCTGTACCCGAAGCTCTATGTCGAGATCGAGAACCTGGTGAAGCAGCGCACCCCACAGCGCGAAGAGTTCGTGCAGCAGGTGATCAACGACGTCAACAACGACCTCAAGGCCTCCAAGATCAAGGGCAAGGTCGTCGGGCGCCCCAAGCAGTACTACTCGATCTATCAGAAGATGATCGTGCGTGGTCGTGAGTTCGACGAGATCTACGACCTCGTCGGCATCCGTGTTCTCGTGGGCTCCGTGCGCGACTGCTACGCGGTCCTCGGCTCGATCCACGCCCGCTGGAATCCGATTCCTGGTCGCTTCAAGGACTACATCGCCACCCCGAAGTTCAACCTGTATCAGTCCCTGCACACCACGGTCATCGGGCCGAAGGGGCGCGCGGTCGAGATCCAGATCCGTACCGACGAGATGCACCAGCGCGCGGAGTTCGGCGTCGCGGCGCACTGGAAGTACAAGGAGCGCGTCAACGGCGGCAAGAATGTCAGCGACGCCAATGACGACGGCGACATGGCCTGGCTCGCGCACATCTCGGACTGGCAGGCCGAGACTGTCGACCCGAACGAGTTCCTCGATTCCTTGCGCTTCGAGATCGGCGCGAAAGAGGTCTACGTCTTCACGCCGCAGGGCAAGGTCATCGGTCTGCCCGCCGGCGCCACCCCCGTCGACTTCGCCTACGCAGTGCACACAGAGGTCGGGCATCGCACGATGGGGTCGAAGGTGAACGGCCGCCTCGTCCCGCTGGAGAGCACACTCAACAGCGGCGACGTCGTCGAGATCTTCACCTCGAAGAACCCGGATGCCGGGCCGAGTCAGGGCTGGCTGAATTTCGTCAAGAGTCCGCGGGCCCGCAACAAGATCAAGCAGTGGTTCACCAAGGAACGCCGTGACGAGGCGATCGAGCAGGGCAAGGATGCCATCGCTCGTGCCATGCGCAAGCAGAACCTCCCGTTGCAGAAGCTAATGAACCAGGACTCGTTCAGCGAGGTCGCATCGCAGATGCGATTCGAGGACATCTCGGCGCTCTACGCTGCGGTCGGAGAGGGCCATGTCTCGACCCAGTCGGTGATCGAGAAGGTGCTGGCGACCCTGCACACCGACGCGGAGAACGAGGATGCGGAGATCCCGTTCCCGACGAAGGGCCGCAGCAAGCCGCTCCGCAACAGCGACTCGGGCGTGCTGGTACGCGGCGCGCCGGACATCCTGGTCAAGCTGGCCAAGTGCTGCACGCCGGTGCCAGGCGACCCCATCGTCGGCTTCGTAACCCGCGGTGCCGGGGTCTCGGTGCACCAGGCGGACTGCCACAACGTCGCCTCTCTCCTCAACGAGCCTGAGCGCATGATCGACGTCGAGTGGGCGCCGACTTCGTCGAGTGTCTTCCTGGTACAGATCCAGGTGGAGGCCCTCGACCGGGCCGGCCTGCTATCGGACGTGACCCGCGTGCTCTCGGAGAGCCACGTCAACATCCTCTCGGCCACCGTGTCGACCTCGAGCGATCGTCTGGCGCTGAGCCGTTTCGTGTTCGAGATGGGGGACACAACGCACCTGGACGGGGTGTTGAACGCCGTGCGCCGTATCGACGCCGTCTATGACGTGTACAGGGTCTCCGGGGGCTGAGAATAATCGGCGGCCGCGACGATGCGGTCGAGGGCGATGCGCTTGCCCGGTAGGTTGCGACGCCGATCGAGCATCGCGGCGCACTCCGCGACGCCGAGCCCGTCGAGCCGCATGATGCCGCTGGCGATACGGAGCTCGTGCTCGCCGAACGACGGGCTGAACCGCGCGAGGTCCACGACGGTCCTGAGCGGGGTGGTGACGCGCAGGCCGCCGCACTCGAGCAGGTCGGATTCGTCGATCACCACCTCGCGCACGGTGATTCGTGCGATGTCGGCCGGTCGCACCCTGGCGGCGATGTCGGCGCAGAACTGGTGCGGCGTCGGTGGTCTCGCCAGCACGCCGAACACCCAGGCCGCCGTGCGCTGCTCCGCGATCAGGCGGGGTGAGAACAGCGCCGACAGCGATCTGGCGCGTAGTGCGCTGCGATCGATCTCGTCGATGGGGCTGAAGCAGTCGTCGACGGCGTAGAGCTCACCGTCCAATCGCGCCGCATGGAGCTCGGCCTGCGGAAGGTCGAAACGGGACAGGACGGATGGCAGGCGCTGCGGCATCCGCTCATCGTCGCGGCTGTCACCGGACGCTGACGGCCATCGGCGCCGTCTGTGGATAAGCGGCGTCGAGAGGAACTGTGGACTAGCCGATCGCCTTGAGCCACGCCTTGCGCGCCTCGAGTGCCTCCTCGGCGTCCTTCACCTTGTCGGCGTCGCCACTCGCCTTCGCGGCGTCCAGCTCCTTCTCGAGCTTCGCGATCGCATCCTGCAGCTGGCCGGCGAGCCCCTCGGCGCGGGCTATCCGCTCGGGATTGCTCTTCTGCCAGTGCTCGTCGTCGAGCTTGCGGACGGCGGCTTCGACCCTGCGCAGCCTGTCCTCGATCGGCTTTACCTGGTCGCGAGGGACCTTGCCGATGGCGTCCCAGCGGCGCTGGATCGACAGCAGCGCGTCCTTGGCCTTCGCGCGGTCGGTCTCCGCGCCGAGCGGTTCCGCCTCGGCGAGCAGGGCCAGCTTGAGCTCGAGGTTGGCGCCGAACTCCTCGTTATCGCGGGTCTCGACCTCAGATTTCGCGGCATAGAGCGCATCACCGGCGGTCTTGAACTTCGCCCAGAGGGCGTCGTCGAACTTCTTGCCGGCGCGGCCGGCGCTCTTCCACTCGTCGAGCAGCGAGCGATAGGCGGGGATGCCGTCGAGTCCCTTGGCCGTGAGGGCTTCCGCCTTCTCGACAAGCTCCTGCTTCTTGTTGCGCGCGTCCTTATGCACAGAATCCAGCTCGGAGAAGAACGCCTTGCGGTGGGTCTCGATCGTCGTGCGTGCGGCACGGAAACGCTTCCAGAGTTCATTGCTCTCGTTCTTGGGCAGACGAGGGCCGTCCTGCTGGTGCTTCTGCCAGCGGGAGAAGATATCGTCGAGGGTCGCGCTCACCTGCTTCCACTGCGCCTTGGCGGGATCCTGGGCGGCGAGGGTCTCCGCCTCGACGACAAGGGCTTCGCGCTCGGCCAGCGCTGCGTCCGTCGCTGCCTTCGCCTCGGCGGTCTGCTTCTCGGTGAGTTCGCCGACGGCGCCGTCCAGGGCGTCCAGGCGGGTAACCAAGGACTGCAGGTCCCCGACCGCGTTGGCGGATGCGACGGTGCTCTTGAGAGTCGAAATCGTTTTGGCGACGTCGGCGGCGGCGGTACCGCGTTTGATCCGCTGTTCGAGCAGAGTCACCTGGCCGGCAAGCTCGACATACTTGCGCTGGAAATACGCCAGGGCCTCTTCCTGCGAACCGTCGGGATACTGCCCGACGGCGCGCTCCGAGTCGCCCTCGCGAACGAAGACGGTGCCCGTCTCATCAACGCGGCCCCATGGAGCCTGATCGTTTGTCGCCAAAAGCTTCACCCTTGCTGCTCGGGCTATGTCGAGAAATAGCCGGGCACCAGCCTATTGCACTGTCAGTTGGGTGATCTTCGTCGGGACGACCGGAGTGCCATCCGCGCCGCCGCCAGTCACACCCGCACTCGCGATCGAACTGATGAACGCGTCCAGCCCGCTGGTGACCGTGCCGATGACGGTGTAGCCCCCCGTCGAGGCATCGAGGGTCGTGTCGCCGTAGGTGATGAAGAACTGGCTGCTCTGGCTGTAGATGCCTGTGCCGCGGGCCATGGCGATGGTGCCAGCCGGGTAGATGCCGCCGGTCGGCACGTTCTCGAGCGGTCCGAACTGGAAGCCTGGGTCGCCCGTGCCGTCGCCGTTGACCGAGCCGCACTGGATCAGTTTCGCCGTACTGCTCGTCGTCAGTCGATGGCAGACGCTTCCCGTCGTCGTGTAGAAGTTGCTCTGCGCGAGAGAGATGACCGCGGAGACCGCCTGCGGCGCCTTCGCGCCGTCGAGCGAGATGCCGAGCTTCACATCGTTGAGCGTGAGGTCGCCCGTCCAGGTGCGGCCCTGGGCGATCGACTTCGACGGCACGGTCCCGGTGTTCTGTCTGGCGGCGGGAGAAGCGCTGGCGGACGCGCTCGGTGTCGGTGCCCCCGGACCAGCCGTGAAGTAGAAGACCTGGGTGACCGTCGCCAGCGCCGCGACCACCACGACACCGACGATCGCGAGAATGTTGTCGCGACGACGGCGCTTGACCTGGTGGGCGTGCACCGTCTGCCGAGCGTTGTAGCGGCGCAGGCGATCGCGCGCCTCGCGCGCGTCGCGCTCGGCGTTCTTGCTCGGTGCCACGTGTCCTCCATCGGCTTGCTGGGATGTCCTCATGAACTTTATCGGAAGGGGAGTTATCGGTTGTCGCAACTACCATTGCGTTCATGGTGGATGCCCAGCTAGGTCTTCGGGGTGGAGCCACGCCCCTCGCCGTGCGTATGCGACCGCGCAGCCTGGACGAGGTCGCCGGCCAACGCCACCTGCTGACGCCCGGCTCGCCGCTGGTGAGTCTCGCCTCGGACAAGTCCGGGGAGCAGGGTTCGGTCTCCGTGATCCTCTGGGGCCCTCCCGGCACGGGCAAGACGACTCTCGCGCAGGCGATCGCCCACAGCTCCGGTCGCAAGTTCGTCGAACTCTCCGCCGTCAACGCCGGCGTCAAGGACGTGCGCGAGGTGATGGAGGCGGCGATGTCCGCCCGCGATCTCTACGGCCTCTCGACAGTTCTCTTCCTCGACGAGATCCATCGGTTCTCGAAGGCGCAGCAGGATGCGCTGCTGCCCGGCGTCGAGAACGGCTGGGTCATCCTCGTAGCGGCGACCACCGAGAATCCGTCGTTCTCGGTGATCTCACCGCTTCTGTCGCGATCCCTCCTGCTCACGCTGAATGTCTTGAGCGACGAGGATCTCGGCGTCCTCGTCGACCGGGCGGTCACCGACCCGCGCGGGCTGAACGACAGGGTCGTGCTCGAGGTGGATGCGCGGGCCGCGATCATCCGCATGGCTTCGGGCGACGCGCGTCGTGCACTCACCGCCCTCGAGGCCGGAGCACTCTCCGCATCCTCGACGTCGGACGACGACAAGCCCGTCGTCACGGAGGAGATCGTCGCCATGGCCGTCGACCGCGCACTGCTGCGCTACGACCGCAACGGCGACGAGCACTACGACGTCATCAGCGCGTTCATCAAGTCGGTCCGCGGCTCGGACGTCGATGCATCCCTGCACTATCTGGCGCGCATGATCGAGGCCGGCGAGGATCCGCGGTTCATCGCCCGGCGCATCATGATCAGCGCGGCCGAAGACATCGGCATCGCCGACCCGCAGGCGCTCGTCGTCGCCGTGGCGGCCGCGGATGCGGTGCAGTACGTCGGAATGCCAGAGGGACGCATCCCGCTGGCCGAGGCGGTGGTCTACCTCGCGACGGCTCCGAAGTCGAACGCTGCCTACATGGCACTCGACGCCGCGATCGCGGATGTCCGTGCTGGCAAGATCGGCCGGGTTCCGAAACACCTGCGCGACGCCCACTATGCCGGAGCGAAGCGGCTCGGGCACGGCGCAGGTTACCAGTACGCCCATGACTCGGAGCTCGGCGTGGTGAAGCAGCAGTACCTGCCGGACGAACTGCTGTCGACGCGCTATTACGAACCGACAGAACACGGCAACGAGCGGGACGTGAAGGCCCGGCTGGAAAAGCTGCGCCGCATCATCCGCGGGGAATGACGGCGCCCGTCTGTTATGATCTCCTGTGGTCGCGAGGAGTTTCTCGCCGCGGCACATCCCTCTTCCCACTTGTTCGCGCTCACGCGTGAGCCCTCCCGGTCCACTTCCGAACCGAGCGGGCGAAGAGAATCGAAAGGAATCCGTGTCTACTAAGTCACGTACCCGTAGCAAGACCCGCCTGTCGCGGGCGCTGGGCATCCCGCTCACCCCCAAGGCGGCAAAATACCTGGAGAAGCGTCCGTACCCCCCGGGGGAGCACGGCCGCACCAAGCGCAAGACCGACAGCGACTACGCCGTCCGTCTCCGCGAGAAGCAGCGTCTGCGTGCCCAGTACGGCATCCGTGAGGCTCAGCTCAAGATCCAGTTCGAGGAGGCGCGTCGCGCCGCCGGCCTGACCGGTGAGAACCTGGTTGAGCAGCTCGAGATGCGTCTCGACGCTCTCGTCGTTCGTGCCGCGTTCGCGCGCACCACGGCCCAGGCTCGCCAGCTCATCGTCCACCGCCACATCCTCGTCGACGGCCAGCGGGTCGACCGTCCGTCCTTCCGCGTCAAGCCGGGCCAGCTCATCCACGTACACGCCAAGAGCGAGGGTATGGAGCCATTCCAGGTCGCGGCGGCCGGCGGTCACGTCGACGTCCTGCCGAAGACTCCCGGCTACCTCGAGGTCGAAATCGACAAGCTGCAGGCCCGCCTCGTGCGTCGCCCGAAGCGTGCCGAAGTTCCGATCACCTGTGAGGTCCAGCTCGTCGTCGAGTACTACGCGGCTCGCTAAGCGAACTGTTCGTCAGAGGGGTCCGGCTTGCGCCGGGCCCCTCTGCGGTTAACCGGCCAGGTCAACAGGACCGATGGCGTGCGCGCCCCATGCTTCCCGTCGAATGGATGCTGCGCGCCGCCGACGGTGTCCAATAGGGTTGGACGGGGCCGCAGGACGCGTGTCCGAGCGACGGATTGGTGGATCACATGACTGGTGGCGATATCGCTGGACTGATCGCGGCAGGAGTGTTCGCTGTCCTGGTCGGGCTCCTGGCCGTGCCGCTGGTGAAGCTGGGACGGGTGTTCGACGAGACCAGGGACGCGATCCACGACCTGAGCACGAACGTCACACCGCTGCTCGAAGAGGCCACCACCACGATCAGCGAAACGAATAAGCAGCTTGCTCGCGTCGACACCATCACGAGCGGCATCGCCGAGGCGACCGGCAACGTCACGTCGCTCATCGCCCTGTTCGCGGCGACGCTCGGCGGCCCGCTGATCAGGCTGGCCGGTTTCTCCGCCGCCGTGCGTGCGGCCATCAACGGACTCAGGCCAACGCCGCGATCGAAGTAAGCTGGTTGCAGTCTTCGGCAGCACCATCCGTTCACACTCAGCAGGGAGTATCCAGATGAAGTATCTACTGTGGCTCATCGTCGGGGTCGGCGTGGGCTTTATCGCTGCGCATCAGGTCAACAAGACGCCCGAGGGCAAGAAGTTCTTCGAGGATGTCGATAAGCGGGCGAAGGAATTCGGCGACGCGGTGGTCGACGGCTACAAGGCCCGTGAGGCGGAGTTGCGCGCGGCGGTCGCCGATGCGGAAGGCGTCATCGCCGACCTTCGCAGCAAGAGCTAGAAACTTTCTCGCGGTCGCGCCCAACGCTCGACCCCTATTCCAGGACACCATGCAGACCGCTGACATTCGTGGGCGTTGGCTCGATTATTTCTCCGAGCGCGGCCACACAGTAGTTCCATCGGCATCGCTCGTGAGCGACGATCCGACCCTTCTCTTCACGGTGGCGGGCATGGTGCCATTCGTGCCATATCTGACCGGACTGGTTCCCGCGCCGTATCCGCGCGCCACGAGCGTGCAGAAGTGCATCCGCACCCTCGACATCGAAGAGGTCGGCAAGACGCCGAGGCACGGAACGTTCTTCCAGATGAACGGCAACTTCTCCTTCGGCGACTACTTCAAGGAGCAGGCGATCAGCTATGCCTGGGAGCTGCTGACGACGTCAGAGGCGGACGGCGGCTACGGTTTCGCGGAGAAAGATCTCTGGGTCACCGTGTACAGGGACGACGACGAGGCCTTGGACCTATGGAAGCGGATCGCGGGACTACCCGATGAGCGCATCCAGCGTCTCGGCATGGACACCAACTACTGGTCCACTGGGCAGCCAGGACCCGCTGGGCCGTGTTCCGAGATCTTCTTCGACCGCGGACCGGCGTACGGCGTAGACGGAGGTCCGGCGACGGACGACGATCGCTACGTCGAGATCTGGAACCTGGTCTTCATGCAGTACCTGCGCGGACCGGGGTCCGGCAAGAATTTCGAGATCCTCGGAGACCTGCCGAAGAAGAACATCGACACCGGCATGGGCCTGGAGCGCGTCGCCTTCCTCAAGCAGGACGTGGAGAATTTCTACGAGATCGACCAGGTTCGTCCGGTGCTCGACCGCGCGGCAGACCTGTCCGGTCGCCGATACGGTGCCGTACACGACGACGACGTGCGGATGCGCGTGGTCGCCGATCACGTCCGCTCGAGCCTCATGCTCATGTCCGACGGTGTCACGCCATCCAATGAGGGTCGCGGATACATCCTGCGTCGCCTCCTGCGCCGCACCGTTCGCTCGATGCGGCTGCTCGGGGTCGACACCGCGACCTTCGCCGAACTCTTTCCCGCCTCCCGCGACGCGATGAAGGCCGCCTATCCGGAGGTCGAGCACGACTACGACCGCATCTCCCGGCTCGCATACGCCGAGGAGGAGACCTTCCTGCGTACCCTGGCGAGCGGCACCAGCATCCTGGACCTCGCGGTCTCGAAGACGCAGAACGCCGGTGTGAAAGAGCTGCCGGGCGACACGGCGTTCCTGCTGCACGACACGTTCGGCTTCCCGATCGACCTCACGCTCGAGATGGCGGAGGAGGCCGGACTGAGCGTCGATCGCGATGCCTTCGACGCGCTCATGCTCGAGCAACGCACGATGGCGAAAGCCGACGCGAAGGCCAAGAAGACCCTGCTGGCCGACCTCTCCGTCTACAGCGCCTTCCGCGCGCAGGGTGAGACGGTCTTCACCGGCTACGACTACCTCGATACCGACACCGCCGTGCTCGGCCTCATCGTCGACGGCGTCTCGGTGAACCGGGCCGTCGCCGGCGACATCGCCGAGGTGATCCTCGCCGAGACCTCGCTCTACCCGGAGTCCGGCGGGCAGGAGGCTGACGCCGGAAGCATCGTCGGCAACGGTTTCGACCTCGAGGTGCTCGACGTCCAACGTCCGGTCAAGGGGCTGGTCAGCCACCGCGTGCAGGTGCGCTCCGGCGAGGTCGGGGTGGGGGATGCCGCGACCAGCGTCGTCGACCCCGAGTACCGTCGCGGGGCGACCCAGGCGCACTCGGCGACCCATCTCATCCATGCCGCGCTTCGCGAAGTGCTCGGGCCGGAGGCTCATCAGGCCGGCTCCGATAACCGGGCGGGTTACATGCGCCTCGACTTCAACTGGAACAAGCCGCTGTCGCTCGCCACGCGCACCGAGATCGAAGAGATCGCGAACAATGCCGTGCGGCAGAACCTCGAGGTGTCCACCCGCATCATGCCGCTCGATGACGCCCGCGCCCTCGGCGCGATGGCGCTGTTCGGCGAGAAGTATGGTGACACCGTGCGTGTCGTGGAGATCGGCGGTCCGTGGTCGCTCGAGCTCTGCGCCGGCACCCATGTGACCCGCAGTTCGGAGATCGGGCTCATCAATGTGATCAGCGAATCCTCCGTCGGGTCGAGCAACCGCCGCATCGAGTCTCTCGTCGGCCTCGAGGCCTTCCGCGACCTGACGACGGAGCGGGCGATCGTGAACGAACTCACCGCGAACCTCAAGACACCGCGCGAGCAGCTGCCGGAGCGCATCTCGGAGCTCCTGTCGAGTCTGAAAGCCGCGGAGAAGCGCATCGCCGAGTTCGAGTCGGCGGCACTGATCGAACGCGTTCCCGCGCTCCTCGAGGAGGTCGAGACCATCGGCGATCTGCGTGTGCTGTTCAAGGATGTCGGAACCCTCGGATCCTCCGATGAGCTGCGCACGCTCGTGACGACGGTGCGCGGACGCCTCGGCACCGATGCCGTCGTGGTGGCGTTCGCCGGGAATGTGGCTGGCAAGCCCGCGGTGATCGTCGCGACCAACGAAGCCGCCCGCAAGCGCGAAGTCAAGGCGGGCACGCTCGCAAAGGTGGCCGCGGGCGTCCTCGGCGGGGGTGGCGGCGGCAAGGACGACCTCGCCCAGGGGGGCGGCTCGAACCTGGGCGCCATCCCGGCGGCCTTCGAGGCCATCTCCCGCGCCCTCTGGTCCTGAACATGCGGTCGGGCGTGCGCATCGGTGTCGATGTCGGCAAAGTCCGGATCGGACTCGCCAGAAGCGACCCGCACGGCATGCTCGCGACGCCGGTGATGACGGTGCAGCGCGGTGACGGTGATGTCGGGGCCATCCTGGAGCAGGCTGCCGAACTGGGCGCGATCGAGATCGTCGTCGGTCTCCCGCTCGCCCTTTCCGGCGGCGAGACGGCGTCCACCCAGGATGCCCGCGATTTCGCGGTGAGAATCGGCACGGGGACCACACTGCCCGTCCGACTCGTCGACGAGCGCCTCTCGACGGTGTCCGCGCAGCGGGCGATGCAAGCATCGGGGAGAAACACCAAACGCTCGCGTCCCGTGATCGACCAGGTTGCCGCGGTTATAATTTTGCAGCACGCCCTCGATGTGGAGCGCTCCGGTGGAAACCCGCCTGGAGCGATCGTCGGAACGGACGAAGGACAGTAGCTCGTGGCAGATGATCCCAGCTGGGACGACATTTTCAAGTCGCAACCAGGGTCGACCGAGAACGTCGAACCGATGGCCCCCCAGTCGCGTCGGGAATTGCGCGAGCGCCAGCCTCGACGCGGGCGGGAGAAGCGCGTCGACGACTACGGCCTGCCACCGCAGAGAAGGAAGAGGCGCAAACTCACCTGGCTGTGGGTCCTGCTTGCTTTCGTCGTCATTGTGGGCGGGGCCGCCACCGCGGTCTGGTTCACCTTCCAACCACAGATCAAGCACGTGCTCGGCTGGGAGGCACCCGTCGACTACACCGGTTCTGGCACCGGCAAAGTGATCATCACGATTACGAACGGTCAGATCGGCAACGATGTCGCGAAGACATTGGCGACGAGCGGCGTGACGAAGACGAGCACCGCCTTCTATTCCCTTTTGCTCAAGCAGACGCCAGAGGTGCAATTCCAGCCCGGCAGCTACGCCCTCAAGTCCCACATGAGCGCCAAGGCCGCCCTCGCCGCTCTCCAAGACCCGAAGAACAAGGTGTTCACGCAGGTCGTCCTCCCCGAGGGGATCACCGTCAAGGGCGTGGTCAGCCGGCTGGCCAGCCTCAGCCAGAGCACCGGTGTTTCGCTGGACCAGCTCAACGCTGCCGTCGCCGACTACAAGAGCTTCGGCCTCCCGGCGGAGGCGCCAAGTCTCGAGGGATATCTTTTCCCGGCGAGCTATAACTTCGAGCCGAAGACCTCAGCCCACCAGATGTTGCAGACCATGGTCAACACGATGTTCAAACACCTGGATGCCGCGGGAGTCGCCCCCGCCGACCGTCACCGCGTGCTGACGCTGGCCGCACTCACGCAAAAGGAAGGCGGCAGCACGAAGGACTTCCTCAAGGTCGCCCGCGTGTGGGACAACCGACTGGCCGCGGGGATGCACCTGCAGTCTGATGCCACAGTCAGCTACGGGGCGGGTACATCGACCATCAATACGACGGCCGCCCAGCGCGCGGACAAGAGCAATCCCTACAACACCTATGCGAATGCCGGACTGCCCATCGGCCCGATCTCGAACCCGGGCGACGCGGCCATCACGGCCACGCAGAACCCCGCAAGCGGTTCCTGGCTGTATTTCGTGGTGGTCAACTGCTCGACACGGGAGACCGCGTTCTCCACTACCTTCGCCGAGCATCAGGCCGCGGTCGCTCAGTTGGGCACGTGGTTGAAGCAGAACCCCGGGGGCTGCAACTGATGCGATTCGCCGTGCTCGGGCATCCGATCGGGCACTCGAAGTCACCGGCCCTGCACGCCGCTGCCTACGCGGCCCTGGGTCTGCCGTGGTCGTACGAGGCGATCGACATGACGCCGGATGCCCTGCCGGCGTTCATCGCGGGTCTCGACGGCGAATGGCGGGGGCTGTCGCTGACGATGCCGCTGAAGCGCGACGTGCTGCCGCTCCTCGGAACGATGGACCAGATCACCGAACTCACCGGCGGTGCGAACACGGTCCTCCTCGACGCCGAGGGAGGGATGCTGCGCGGGTTCAACACGGATGTGTACGGGGTCACCGAGTCGTTTCGCGCGGCTGGTGTCGACAGTCTCTCCACGGTGAGGCTGCTCGGCGGGGGAGCGACCGCCGCATCCGTGCTCGTCGCTGTCGCACGTCTCGGTGCGTCGCGGATCGTCGTCGCGACCCGTTCCCCCGAGAAACTCGGTCCGCTCATCGCTCTCGCCGAACTTCTCGAGCTCGAACTCACGAACGAGCCGCTGTTCGGCATCGATAACGCCTTCGTGCCAGACGCCGTCGTGAGTACCCTGCCCAACGGCGTGGAACTCGAACTCGAGCTCGGGGAGGCGCCCCGCCGGTCCGTGCTGTTGGACGTCGCCTACGAACCATGGCCGACCGCGCTCGCGGCACGCTGGGACGCCGCAGGCGGGACTGTCATCGGGGGCCTGGAGATGCTCGCCCATCAGGCGCTCGCCCAGGTGCGGATCTTCGTCAACGGGCATCAGAACGCCGCGCTCGACGATGAGCGAGCGGTGTTCGCCGCCATGCGCGCGGCGGTCGGCCTCCCGAACTGAAATCCCGCCAGTCCGGCCTGTGGGAGGATTCTTACATGCTTCGATGGTTGACCGCAGGCGAATCGCACGGCCCGGAACTGGTGGCCATTCTCGAGGGCATGCCGGCCGGTGTCCCGGTGTCCATGGCCGCGATCCAGGCCGACCTGTATCGGCGTACCCTCGGCTACGGACGCGGCGCCCGCCAGAAGTTCGAGCAGGATGAGCTCACGATCAGCGGCGGTGTGCGCTTCGGCCTGACGATGGGCAGCCCGGTCGCCCTCCGCATCGGAAACACGGAGTGGCCTCGCTGGGTCGACGTGATGAGTGCAGAGCCCGTGGACCTCGAGACCCTCCCGAAGGGGCGCGGTGCCGCGCTCACTCGTCCTCGGCCGGGGCACGCCGACCTCGTCGGAATGCAGAAATACGGTTTCGAGGAGTCCCGCAACGTGCTCGAGCGCGCAAGCGCCAGAGAGACGGCGGCGCGGGTCGCTCTCGGTGCAGTCGCACGCTCGTTCCTCGCGGGACTCGGTATCCGCCTGGTCGCCCACACGCTGTCGATCGGCCAGGTGCGGGTTCCGACGGGACGGCCGCTTCCGGGCCCAGATGACGTCGCGGCTCTCGACGCAGACCCACTGCGCTGTTTCGACACGGAGACCTCGGCGCTCATGGTCGCCGAGGTCGACGCGGCCCAAAGGGACGGCGATACCCTCGGCGGCGTCGTCGAGATACTCGCCTACGGCCTCCCGCCTGGCCTCGGCTCCTACACGCACTGGGACCGCCGACTCGACTCGCAACTCGCGGCGGCGCTCATGGGCATTCAGGCCATCAAGGGCGTCGAGGTCGGCGACGGGTTCGCCACGGCTGCACGCCGCGGTTCCCAGGCGCACGACGAGCTGTTCCAGACCGACGACGGCATCGTCCGGTCGAGCGACCGGGCTGGCGGAACCGAGGGCGGCATGAGCACGGGGACCGTGCTTCGGGTGAGTGCCGCGATGAAACCCATCTCCACAGTTCCACACGCGCTCCGCACCGTGGACATCGCGGCGGGCGAGGCCGCTGAGGCTCACCACCAACGTTCCGATGTCTGCGCGGTCCCTGCGGCCGGTGTCGTGGCGGAGGCCATGGTCGCGCTCGTGCTGGCGAACTCCGTGCTCGAGAAGTTCGGCGGGGACTCGACAGTCGAGACGAAGCGCAATCTGGACGCCTACCTCGCCGCGATCCCGTCCAACCTGCGCACCGGAGCGGCATCCGATCCGCGCCTGACATGAGTCCCGCTCCGCATCTCGTTCTGATCGGTCCGCCCGGGGCAGGGAAGACACGTATCGGCAAGAAGGTCGCACGCCTTCTCGGGGTCGACTTCATCGACGTCGATCGCCGGATCGTCTCCGCGCACGGCCCCATCGCGGAGATCTTCGCCACCTACGGTGAGGCGCACTTCCGCAGGCTGGAACGCGTGGAGGTCACGCGCGCACTCACGGAGGCGGCGGTCATCTCCCTGGGTGGCGGCGCCGTGCTCGATCCGGGAACGCAGGCCGAACTCGCACTGCAGCGGGTCGCTCTCGTGACGGTAAGTCCCGCGGTCGTCGAGGCCAGGATCGCCGGGTCCAGCCGCCCGCTGCTCGCCGGGGGGATCGACGCGTGGACCCGCCTCGTCGCGACACGTCGCGAGATCTACGAGAGGCTGGCATCCAGAACCTGGGACACCTCCCATCGACCGATCGACCAGATCGCGGCTGAAATGGCCGACTGGGTTACGAAGGAAGAACGATGAGCACCACCACCATCACGGTTTCTGGCACTGAACCCTACGACATCCTCATCGGGCGGAGCATCCTCAATCGGCTTCCGGAGGTGATCGGGCAGGCCGCGAAGAAGGTACTGATCGTGCACCCGCCGACCCTCGCCGCCCGCGCCGCGGCGCTTCGCGAAACGCTCGCCGGCGACTATGAGGTACTGCTGGCCGAGATCCCGGATGCCGAGACCGGCAAGCGGGTCGAGGTCGCGGCATTCTGTTGGCAGGTCATGGGCCAGGCCGACTTCACCCGCACGGATGCGGTGATCGGCTTCGGCGGGGGAGCGGTCACCGACCTCGCCGGCTTCGTCGCCGCGACCTGGCTGCGCGGTATCCGCCTCGTGCAGGTCCCGACGACCCTGCTCGGTATGGTCGACGCGGCGATCGGCGGCAAGACCGGAATCAATACGGCAGAGGGCAAGAACCTCGTCGGCGCCTTCTACGCGCCCGCCGGTGTGGTCGTCGACCTCGACACCCTCGACGGCATCAGCCAGATGGAGATTTTGGCGGGCTTCGGCGAGGTGGTGAAATACGGCTTCATAGCGGAGCCGGAGATTCTCGACATCATCGAGCGGGACGTGGATGTCGCCACCAACTCGCAGAGCGAGGAGTTCCGCCGCATGGTCGAACTCTCGATCGGCATCAAGGCGCGGGTCGTCGGCGAGGACTTCAAGGATGCCGGGCTGCGCGAGATCCTGAACTACGGGCACACTCTCGGCCATGCCGTCGAGTATGCGGAGCGTTTCCAGTGGCGTCACGGCGCAGCCGTCGCAATCGGCATGGTCTATGCCGCGGAGCTTGGCCGCCTGACCGGTCGGCTGTCGGACGACGTCGTCGACCGCCATCGCAGCATCCTCACCTCGCTGCAGCTGCCGATCGGCTACCCGGTCGGACGCTGGAGCACCCTCCTCTCGGTGATGAAGCGCGACAAGAAGGCGCGCGGCAGCATGCTGCGGTTCATCGTGCTCGATGACATCGCCAAGCCGACGGTTCTTACCGGCCCGGACGAGAGCCTGCTGTTCGCCGCATACCAGGAGATCGGAATCTGATCTACCGCGCACGCTGCTAGGTTCGGTGGATGGCGAATCCTCGGCCGGTAGTACTCCTGACGGGCCTCGGCCGCCGGGAGGGCATCGCGGCGGGAATCGCCGAACGGCTCGCCGCGGACGGCTGGGACATCGCCTTCGCGTATTCCTCGGAGTACGACGAACGTGCCAACGGCGGCGCGGAGGACCTCGGCGAGATCGACAGCAGACTGCGCGAACTCGGCGCGGAAGTGTTCGGGATCGATGCAGACCTCGCGGAGGTGGAGGTCGCGGCATCCTCCTTCGACATTGCCGAGACGCTTGGGCCGGTCAGTGCGCTGGTGCTGAGCCACGCCGAAAGCGTGAGCGCGGGAATCCTCACGTCGACCGTCGAAACTTTCGACCGTCACTACGCGGTGAACACCAGGGCGAGCTGGCTCCTGATTCGGGAGTTCGCCGCACGGTTTCGCGGCGAACCCGGTACGGGACGCATCGTCGCCATCACCAGTGACGCCATAACGAACGAGGTGCCCTATGGAGCGAGCAAGGGCGCTCTGGATCGCATCGTTTTCGCCGCGGCTCGCGAGTTCGCGACGCTCGGCATCACCTCCAACGCGATCAATCCCGGTCCGGTCGACACCGGATGGATGACATCCGACGTGCGCGAGTGGGTGCTCGGCCGAACCCCGGCGGGCAGAGGCGGAATGCCATCCGACACCGCGTCCCTGGTCGCCTTCCTGCTGTCGCCCGACGGCCAGTGGATCAACGGTCAGCTCCTGAAGTCCGACGGCGGCTTCAGCGCGCCAGGGTGACGGCGATTCCGGGCGTCGCAGCGATAGGCTCGACAGTCATGGCCAGCATCCTCGTTCTCAACGGTCCGAACCTCGGACGCCTCGGCAGCCGGGAGCCGGATGTGTACGGCGCCGGCACCCTCGAGGAGCTCCGCACCGAGCTCGACGGAGAGGCACCCCCCGGGTACGCCATCGACCTCCGTCAGACGAACGACGAGGCCGAGCTCATCGGCTGGCTCTACGAGGCCGTTGATACGGCGAGTCCCGTCATCCTCAATCCCGCCGCCTTCACGCACTACTCCTACGCGCTTCGGGATGCCGCGGCTCTCGTGACTAAGGCGGGCCTGATCCTCATCGAGGTGCACATCTCCAATCCGCACGCGCGGGAGGAGTTCCGCCACAACAGCGTCATCTCCGGGGTTGCCACCGGGGTCATCGCGGGCTTCGGATTCGACTCGTACCTGCTCGCGCTGGACGCCATTGATCGGCGGTCCTAGTCTCTTTTCGCCCATGGGGTCGGCTGAGCCGGTAAACTCGTTTCTTCGGCGCCGTCGCGCCACTGACCTCTCCCTTCAGAACGGATTTCTATAGCCATGGCCTCAACCGCTGACATCAGGAACGGCGTCGTTCTCAACATGGACGGCCAGCTCTGGACCGTGATCGAGTTCCAGCACGTCAAGCCGGGCAAGGGCGGCGCCTTCGTGCGCACCAAGGTCAAGAACGTGATGAGTGGCAAGGTCGTCGATCGCACCTTCAATGCCGGTGCCAAGATCGAGACCGAGACCGTCGACCGCCGCGACTTCCAATATCTGTACAAGGACGGCGATGGCTACGTCTTCATGGACGTTGCCGACTACGACCAGATCACTCTCACCGAGGCCCAGGTCGGCGACGCCGCCAACTTCATGCTGGAGAACCAGTCGGTGACGGTCGCGCTGCACAACGACGCGCCGCTCTACGTCGAGCTGCCGGCCTCCGTGATCCTCGAGATCACCTACACCGAGCCAGGCCTGCAGGGCGATCGCTCAACCGGCGGGACGAAGCCCGCCACTGTCGAGACCGGTTACCAGATCCAGGTGCCGCTGTTCCTCGAACAGGGCACCAAGGTCAAGGTCGACACTCGCGACGGCAGCTATCTCGGCCGTGTCAACTAGTGGGGGCCCGCACCAAGGCTCGTAAGCGCGCCATCGATCTGCTCTATGGGGCCGATCTGCGCGAGATCTCGCTCAACGCCGCCATCGCCGTCGAAGCCGAGCGCGCGCTGAAGGAGCCCGCGCGTTCCGGATCCTGGGCATATGCTCGCACGATCGTCGAGGGGATCGCCGAACACGGCGACGAGATCGATGAGCTCATCGAGACCTACGCCCAGGGCTGGACCATCAACCGCATGCCCGTGCTGGACCGTGCAATCGTGCGTATCGGCATCTGGGAGGTCATGTTCAACGACGAGATCCCGGATGCTGTGGCCATTTCCGAGGCCGTGGAGGCAGCAAAAGAGTTCAGCACGGAGGACTCGGCCGGTTTCGTCAACGGACTGCTCGGCCGGATCGCGCAGACGCGGGTCTGATCACTGCTCCCGCGGGAGCACTATCCGCTTGGGGTTAGCGCTCTACCACCGCGCCTGGGTCGCCGGTACACGTCGATGGACGATGGTGGAATGAACCACGGCACGTTGTCGTGTATTTCGACGCCCCAGCCGTCCCGGTGTACGGCGTGATGATGTCGCGAACAGAGGAGCATGCCGTTGGTGACTGCACACTAATATGACCCTATGGATTCTCCGGTCAATGTGGCGATTTACGCTCGAATTTCTCGTGATGTGACTGGGGAGGGTTTGGGTGTGGAGCGTCAGCTCAGCGATTGTCGGAAGATCGCGGCTGAGCGTGGCTGGCACGTTGCTGAGGAGTATGTCGACAATGACATTTCTGCTTATGTGGGGAAGCGTCGCCCGTCCTATGAGCGTTTGCTCGAGGACATCGCGGCTGGGCAACGCGACGCGGTTGTTGTTTACAACAACGACCGTTTGACCCGTCGCCCGATCGAGCTGGAGCAGTTCACCGCGATCTGTGAAGCTGCCGGGGTAACCCAGTTGATTGCTGTGACGGGTGGGTTGAACCTCGGTAACGATGACGGTATGTTCACGGCGCGGGTGCTTGCTGCGGTGGCGGCGAAGGAATCGGCTCGGAAGTCCGAGCGGTTGAAGCGGAAGGCTCGAGAGATCGCGGAGTCTGGCAGGCCGAATGGTGGCAACCATCGACCGTGGGGGTACGAAGCGGATCGTGTGACCGTTGTCGAGTCGGAGGCGGAAGTGATTCGTCGGCTTGCTGTCCGGTATTTGGCTGGGGAGTCCCTCGCGTCCCTTACGCAATGGTTGCAGGACAACAGCATTCCGACGGTGACCGGTGCGGAGTGGCATACCAGCACGATTCGGAACACGTTGACGAACCCGCGCATTGCCGGGCTTCGGTCGCATAACGGGGAGATCGTGGCGAACGCGGTGTGGCCGGCGATCATCACGCCGGCGCAGCACCAGCAGCTTGTTTCGACCTTCGCACGGAAGACGTCGTCGGGGCGACGAGTACCGCGCCGGTATGTGCTCTCTGGGATGCTGCGGTGCGGGACTTGTGGCGGGAAGCTGTTCAGCTCTGTGCGCCGGGAGACCCGCCGTTATGTTTGCATGTCGGGGCCGGATCATCGCGGTTGCGGTCGGCTGACGATCGTCGCCGCTCCGGTCGAGGAGTGGATCACCGAGGCCGTCCTGCTGCGGCTCGACAGTCCCGAGATGGCGGACGCTCTTGCCGGGCGAGCCGCAGCGGACGACCGCAGCGTCGCCCTTAACGGCGAGCTGCAATCCGACCAGGAGCAACTGACCGAACTCGCCGAGCTGTGGTCGGCCAAGGCGATTTCATCCGCCGAATGGAAGGCCGCGCGCGAGCCGATCGAGGCTCGCATTTACAGCATCAGCCGCCAACTCGGGCAGATCACCGGAGGCAACACGCTCTCCGGTCTGATTGGCAACGGCAACGCGCTGCGGGAGAGCTGGGCGACGCTGAATCTCAGCCGTCAAGCGGCGATCATCGCCGCGATCCTCGACTTCGCCACCATAACCCCGGCGAAGACTCGCGGACGCGCTTTCGACCCATTCCGGATCGTGCCCACGTGGAGCCGCTGAGGGACCCGATGCCGCTGCGGTCGCTGCGCGACCTCCCGCCGCATCGCGTCCCCTCAGCAACACCCCAACCCGGGCCACCACCCCAGCATCGGTGACGAGCACCGCAACCCCCTGAGCCGCGCACGACCCTTCCAGCCACACGCCCATCACCTCCGCATCGATCGGCATCAGGTGCCCCACTGAGCCCAGATCGACGGTGGACCCTGCCAGTCCTCGACCGACGAGGAAGCCCATCGGAACGACGGTTCCCGTCCAAGCGTCGACGACGCCAGATCGAGCACTTCCTCGGCCGACCGACCCGTCAGCGAGACGGCGCGAGGGGTGAAGCCCTGCGCCACGTCATAACGGTGCAATCCAAGAACCCGCACCGAGGGATCCGTGAACGTTTTGGCGACGTACTTCGACAGGTAGCCTGCCGCCCGCCGTGCCTCAGAAAGCGTGCCCGAGCCGACCGGCAAGTCACCCAGCAACTTGATGTGCACGAACCCGTGGCCCCACGCCTCATTGATGAACTGCCGCTTGACGTACTGCCCAACAGCGAAATGCGCATGCAGGCCATGACCAGACTTGTGCCACTCAGGAACCCACACATACGCCAACGGTCTACCGCCAGTGGCGACCCGCAGGGAACGGAAGAACTCGCCCAGGTGCGCGCGAATCACCTGCGGGTCGTGGCAACCGTCGCCCCGATAGGTGAGCGTCCCGAGCCGGTTCAGTCGGTTCGCGGCACAATACCGGCGCAATTGACCCCGCGCCCGACGACCCCCCTCAGCCGCCGCGCGTTCCGGATCCAACGCGAAACCACGCGACACATAGTCCGGCACCCGACGAACCGACGCACGGAACGAGCCACCGCCCTCAGCCGCATCGGGATAGAGAGAAAAAGCCCACCCAGCATCCGGGCGCGCCAGAAAGGACAGCGACGCCGATGAATCTGACATGGACACGGTGACCTAAGGACGGAGCGAACACAAAATGGGTCGCCGAAAAAACGCATCACCGGTGCGCCAACATCGCATGCAGAGAGCTGCAGAACAACGGAAGCGAACAGGATAGGGAATGGTTCGGCATCCGGACAAGCCGGAGGAACGCGTCTCAATGACGCCAACTGCCCCTTGAGGGCCAAATTAAAGTTGTGGGCTCTAACCCAGTTTCATGTGCCGCACCGCGGTGCGCCGGGAGTCATAACTTCCCGCTCCTGCTGCCTACAGTTCCGTCATAGCGCACGAATCACACCACTGTCATTCGTTCACAGCCAAAACACGGCTGCCGCGCGTTTCGGCGTCCTCCGGACGACCGAAACACTTGCCCTTCATCGCCCCACCGTGCTCCCGAGTTATGTTGCTTATTCAAGTAAAGCGCGCGGCTACGCCACGCCAGCATCTAGCCATCTAGTCCGAGGGCGGTCCGTAGATCCTCCAGCCGGGCACTCGTCGCCGCGCCGAGAGAGTGATCTTCGAGGAGCGCTAGCGCAAGCGCGCGCACGTTCTTGACTAGGTCGTTAGTTACGTCCCGGGAAGAGCCATGCAGAAGGCCGCTGCGGATCCCGTAGAGACGACCGATTGAGTCGCCAAGGTCCTTCTCACCTATCCCTACTAGCGCTGCAACTTTTCTCTTAACAGGGGCGATGTTAGCGTTCTCCCCAAGTTCGAGGGCCTCAACGCACAACCAATACGAGATAAACCGAACGACTCGGTCGGGCTCCCTGTCTGCGCGCCAATACCACTGCGCCGCGACTCTTAGACGGTTGCGGCCTTCCTCCGTCATCGCAGTATGCCTCTTGAATGCCTCGGCGACGGTGTCCCTGAAATTGTTTCCGTCCACATGCCGCATCGCCGCTTGGCTTTCAATCGATACGCTACGGCCGCCGAGCAGACGATTCCAGTGCCAGTCGCCGAAGACCTCTCCAACCTCTTCTGTCAGTATCGGGCCGACAATCCGCTCACCGTGGACTAGGTCCAGGAATAGTGTGAATGTAGAGGTTCCGGCACGACCGGCAGCCAACATCTCGTCGAACTGGCTCCAGTTGCCGTCGGGCAGGCGGTAGAGAATCTCGACGTAGTTTGTTTGGGCTGTGGTGTCCTGTTGAGCAGAAATGCCAACCGTGTAATTGGGGGAATGGTCATATCCGAACCCGAGTTTCTCATCGACTCTCACCGTTCCCCATTCAGGGACGATGAAACGCCCAGCACCGCGTCGAGGGATGGCCGTGTTGAAGATCGGCTCGCCGCGGGTTACAGTGCCGTTCTTGAATTCCATTCGCAGATTTGCCATTGACACTTCCACGTTTGGAAAGGGTACTGAGCGAATTGTCTTGT